>JAEWFG010000375.1 GCA_023388935.1 Pseudomonadota bacterium
TAGCTCGCGGCCGAACCAAGCCATCGGCCAAGCTCATCTGCCCGACATTGCGCTCAACCATGGCACCCCTCGTCAGAATCAGCCATGGTTTAGAGAATCACGCATCAGCAAATTGCGCAAAGCCCTCACAAGGGGAGAGGGTGAGGAAACTAAGGCCGGTTCGGATCGAACCGCTTCTCCAGGCCTTTCCAGCAATCCGCGTAATCGTCCTGCAACGTCGACGACTTCGCGGCATGCGCTGTCACGCGCTGCGGATAGCGGGTCTCGAACATGAAGGCCATGGTGCCGGTCAGCTTCACCGGCTTCAGCTCGCCGTTGCTGGCGTGATCGAAAGCCTCGCGATCCGGGCCGTGCGGCAGCATGCAATTGTGGAGCGAGATGCCGCCCGGCACGAAGCCTTGCGGCTTGGCATCGTAGACGCCGTAGATCAGGCCCATGAACTCGCTCATGATGTTCATGTGGTACCACGGCGGACGGAACGTATTGTCGGCTACCATCCAGCGCTCCGGGAAGATGACGAAGTCGATATTCGCGGTGCCCGCGGTCTCCGACGGCGAGGTCAGCACCGTGAAGATCGACGGATCGGGATGATCGAAGCCGATCGCGCCGACGGGTGAGAAGGTGCGCAGATCGTATTTGTAGGGCGCGTAATTGCCGTGCCACGCCACGACGTCGATCGGCGAATGCGGCAGCGTGGTCTTGAACAGCGACCCGCCCCATTTCACGAACAGCTCGGTCGGCGTGTCCTTGTCCTCGTAGTTTGCGACCGGCGTGAGGAAGTCGCGCGCATTCGCGAGACAGTTGGCGCCAATGGGCCCCCGCTCCGGCAGCGTGAAGGCGCCGCCGTAATTCTCGCAGAGATAGCCGCGCGCCGGCCCATTCGGGATCTCGACGCGGAATTTGACGCCGCGCGGGATCACCACGATCTCGCCGGGCTCTGCGTCGATGCGGCCGAACTCGGTGACGACGCGCAGATTGCCCTGCTGGAGCACGAACATTAGCTCGCCGTCGGCATTGTAGAAGTGCTGGTCCACCATCGACTTGGTGATGAGGTAGACATGCGCGGCCATGCCAGCCTGCGTGTTGACGTCACCGGCGGTCGTCATGGTCTGCACGCCCTGGACGAATGTCACGTCCTCCTTCGGGAGCGGCGCCGGGTCCCAGCGCAGCTGCGCGATCGGCAAATCGTATTCATGGCACGGCGCCGAGCGCCACAGGCCGGCATCGACCTTCTCGAAACGCCCCGAATGCTTCACCGAGGGGCGGATGCGATAGAGCCAGGAGCGCTCATTGGTGCCGCGCGGCGCGGTGAAGGGCGAGCCCGAGAGCTGCTCGGCATAGAGGCCGTAGGCACAGCGCTGCGGTGAGTTGCGTCCGATCGGCAGCGCGCCCGGCAGCGCCTCGGTCTCGAAGCTGTTGCCGAAGCCGGACATGTAGCCCGGGGTGACCTGTGCCGAGCTCCGGACGATCTGATCGGGCGAGGTATTGATGTTCATGACTATCCTCCTCCTTGCAAGGCCGCCCACATTTCCTGGTCGCGCTTGTCGGTCCAGATCACGGGATCGTCGATCCCCGACGCCTCGTCGAAGGCACGCGACACGTTGAATGGCAGGCAGTGCTCGTAAATGGCGAAGCTGGAAAATTTCGGATCCATCACCTCGCGCGTCGCAGCCATCGTCTCCTTCAACGTGCGGCCCCTGGCGACCGAGATCTCGGCCGCGCCATAGAGCGAGGTGACGAAGTCGCGCGTCATCGCGATGGCCTCGCGTCCCGTGGCAAGACCCTTCAGCGCATCGCCGCGGCCAGGCGCAATCGCCTTGGGATTGAAGTTGCGGATCTCGTTCAGCGTCAGCGGCCATTCGCGCAGATGCGCATCGCCGCAATAGCAGGCCGAGTGATATTCGATGAGATCGCCGGAGAACATGACCTCGGCGTCCGGCACCCAGGCGACGATGTCGCCCGAGGTATGGCCGGCGCCAAGCTGCATCAGGCGCACCTCTCGCTTGCCGAGATAGATCGACATCTCGCCTTCGAAGGTCAGCGTCGGCCAGGTCAGGCCGGGGATGCTCTGCGCATCCTGGAACAGGCGCGGGAAACGACCGTATTCGGAATCCCAATCCTGCTTGCCGCGCTCCTCGATGAGGCGATACGTTTCCTGCGACGCCACGATGCCTTGCGCCTTGTAGGCGGAGGCCCCCAGCACCCGCACGGCGTGATAGTGCGACAGCACGACATATTTGATCGGCTTGTCAGTCACGGTGCGGACGCGCTCGATCACCTTGTTGGCCATCGCCGGCGTCGCCTGCGCGTCGAATACGAGGCAGCCGTCGTCGCCGACGATGACGGCCGTGTTCGGATCGCCTTCGGCGGTGAACGCGTAAAGATCGGTGCCGATCTCGGAGAAGGTGATTTTCTTCTCGGAGAGATCGCCGGTGGATGCGAAATTCTTCGCCATCAGTTCATCCTTCAAGTCTTTGGGGTTATTGCTGTTGCTGTTGTTGCTGCTGGCCATCGATCATGCGCCGTTTGGCGAGCACGATCGCCTCGCGCAGCACGTCGATGTCGCCGATATGGTTGGCGAGGATCAGGACCAACGCCGCGTCGAAATCGGCGCTCTGTTCTTCCGAAAGACCACGATGTGCCTCGACAATCGCGCGAAAGGCGTCGTCGGGCCGAGCGAAGTTGGAGCTGGTGGACAGCGGCATGCAGGACCTCAATTCAGACCTTCGGCCCGCGACAGCGCGGCCACGATCGCCGCGCGCGTCGGACGGCGGAACCGTGCGGCAACGTAGCCATCGGGCCTGAGCAGATAGCCAGCACCGGGCTCAGCGTCATAGCGCTTTGCGACAACCCCGGAGGGATCGGCAAGTCCGCCCTCGCCGCCGATGCGGATATCCTTCACGCCATCAGGCACATCGAGCGCTGCACCATTGCTGAACGACAGGAAGGTGAAATCCGTTCCACCCTTGCGGAATGCATCCGTCAGAAAGATCTGCTCCCCAGCACGCGTCGCAACGGGCGCATCGGGCATCGAACGGCCGGGAGATGGTCCATCGCGCCACGTATCCGTATCGGGCGACGAGAGCGGTGAATCGTAGCCACAGGGCACAGACAGCCGGCCGCCATTGACCATGCGCTTGCCGAACTCGGTCTCCTTCGCCAGCGAGAGCACCGCCTTGCGCAGCCGCGCTTCCTGATGCGAGTTCGGCGCCATGAAATCGGTCGACCGGGTGGATTCGCGAATATTCTCGTCGGCCGCCGCGCTGCGCTCGACATGGTAGCTCTCAAGCAAGCTCGCGGGCGAGACGCCGCGCAACACGCGGTCGAGCTTCCAGGAGAGGTTTTCGGCGTCTTCGAGTCCCGAGTTCGCGCCGCGCGCGCCGAAGGGCGAGACCTGATGCGCGGAATCGCCGGCAAAGATCACGCGGCCATGGACAAAGCGCTCCATCCGGCGGCACTGGAATTTGTAGAGCGAAATCCACTCGAACTCGAACTTGTCGTGACCGAGCATGCGCGCGATCCGCGGCCGCACGTTCTCGGGCTTTTTCTCGACAACGGGATCCGCATAACGATTGAGCTGGAGATCGATGCGCCAGACGTCGTCGGGCTGCCGGTGCAGCAGCGCCGAACGTCCGGCATGAAACGGCGGATCGAACCAGAACCAGCGCTCGGTCGGAAATTCCGCCGTCATCTTGACGTCGGCGATCAGGAACTGATCTTCGAACACCTGGCCGGCGAAATCGGCGCCGACCATCTGCCGCAGCGAGGATCGCGCGCCGTCGCAGGCGATGACGTATTGCGCATGCAGGCGATAGGCGCCCTCGGGCGTTTCAATCGTCAGCGCGACGGAATCGTTGCGCTGTTCGAGCGCCGTCACCTTGTTGCGCCAGCGCAGGTCGATAGCAGGCAGATCACTGATGCGATCGACCAGATAAGCCTCTGCGTAATATTGCTGGAGGTTGATGAAGGCCGGCCGCTTGTGGCCGTCCTCGGGCAGGAGATTAAACTGGTAGAGCTGCGACTCGCCATGGAAGATGCGACCGACGCTCCACACCACGCCCTTGTCGACCATGCGATCGCCGACGCCCAGTCGATCCCAATATTCGAGCGAACGTTTGGAGAAGCAGATTGCGCGCGAGCCTTCGCCTATGCGGTCGGCATCGTCCAGAAGGACGACGCGCTGGCCGCGCTGGGCGAGATCGATCGCCAGCGACAGCCCGACCGGGCCCGCGCCGACGACCACGACCGGATGCTCGGCCGGGCTTTGGCCGGGACGATCCTGGTCGGCGTGGCGGCGATAGCCGAACTGGGTCTTCGCTTGAAGAGTCTTGGCCTGAGGAGAATTGGCCTGCGCCATACGCGAACCTCGGCTCTGGTCAGAAGGGGTTTGATCTGCTAGATAGTCTCACGTGCAACTATTTTGGACCGGAGCCGGCCGGCCGTCAACTGGAATTCGGAGCACTCTTCTTGGCGAGGACATCCAGCGACATCGCGCTGAAGACACGGGAAGCCGATGAGGCTTTACCACGACCGAAAGCTCGGCTCGATCTGTTCAAGTTCGTGCCGTTCCGCCTCAACCGGCTCGCGGCCGAGGTGAGCTCCGCGCTCGCGGTCGAATATCAGGAGCGTCATGGCCTCGACATTCCGGCCTGGCGCGTGATTGCGACGCTAGGCTTCCGCAACGATGCCTGCAGCGCGCAGTACGTCTCACAATGCACCCGCACCCACAAATCCACCATCAGCCGCGCGGTGACCTCGCTGTTGCATCAAGGGCTGATCGAGCGGGTCGAGAACGAGGCCGACCGCCGCGAATTCCGCCTGCAGCTGACGATGAAGGGCCGCGCGCTCTACGAGGAGCTATTCCCGCAATTGCTGCGGCGGGAGGACGAGATCCTCGCCTGCCTGTCCGCACAGGAGCGCAAGCAGCTCTCGGCCCTGCTCGGCAAGATCGAAGAGAGTCTCGACCTGATCCAGACCAGCGAAGAGGCGGACGCCAAGCAGGCGTATTGATCTCTCGACCGTCGCGCGGGTGCCAGCCCCTCATCCTGAGGAGCGCGGGACGCGCGTCTCGAAGGATGAAGGCCCGGGTGTGATAGCCGGGCCTGCATGGTTCGAGACGGCGCTTGCGCGCCTCCTCACCATGAGGATCAGCAGGCCATCACTTCGCAAACGATCTCGACGGCGGCAGGTGCAGCGCCCAGGCGTCGACCCTGTCGCTGGCGCGCGGATAGATCTCCGTCACGATCGGATCATGGCCGGGGATGTAGCGATCGGGATGGCCGGCAAGACGCTCGATCGTTTCCCAGCCCTGCGCCATGTCGCCGACATTGTAGACGATCGGGAACGGGCTGCGGCGCTGCAGATTGGCGTAGTAATGCGCGGCGTCGGACGCCAGCACCACCGGCCCGCGCACGGTCTCGACCTTGACCACCTGGAGGCCGTCCGAATGGCCGCCGACGCGGTGCACGGTAACACCGAGTGCGACCTCACCGTCGCCGGAATAGAAGATGACGCGCTCGCCATAGACGTGGCGCACCATCTGCGTGACGTGCTCGACCGAGAACGGATGTCGCAGCAGTCCGTTGCACATGCACCGCCCCGTCGCGTAAGCCATCTCGCGCTCCTGGAGATGGAAGCGCGCATTCGGGAAGCGATCGAGATTGCCGGCGTGGTCGTAATGCAGATGTGTCACGATGATATCGCGAATGGTCGACGCCGCGACGCCAAAACGTTCCAGCGCATCGACCGGATTGAGGGTCAGCTTGCGCACCCGCGCGGCCGCCTCCTCGGCATTGAAGCCGGTATCGACCAGAATGTCGCGACCGCCGCCGCGGATCAGCCAGACGAAATAGTCGAGATCCTGCGCCGCGCTGTCGTGTGGGTCGGGCGCCAGAAAGTTCATACTGGGGGTGCGCGGCGACATCGTCGCATAGCGCAGCGCGTAGATTTCGTAGGCGTTTCCCATGGTCTTGCTTTTTTTGAGTTGAATCTTGCGAGACGATCAAGCGCAGCAAGCCATTGTCCGCCGCAAAGGTCAAACGCCGCGCGTGGCGGCGGCGCACTCCAATGTGAGACCCATCACATTTTTGTCGCCATGACTGTCCTACGACAAGACTGCCCCAAGATGGATGCCCGAACATGATCGCTGCAATGCCCAACCAGATTGCATCCTGTGCAACCGCAACAGCCCGTCCATTCCCCTCGCGGCGCGCCCCGAATCTCCAAGCGGTTGACGCCCCCCTTCCCCGGTTTGATAATGCACATTGCGTAAGTTAAGGTCGCCGCGGCGCAAGCTGGGAACGGCGCCCTTTTGGCTGGATCGCGCTGATTATGAAAATTCGCTTCCTTCTTCTGCTTCCCTTGCTCGTTTCGCTCGTCCCCACTGCGCCGTCGCTTGCGGCCGGCGACCGCTATGCGCTGGTCATCGGCAACGCCAAATATCCGGATGCCGACAGCCCGCTGAAGGAACCGGTCAACGATGCGCGCGACGTCGCCGACGAGCTCAAGCGCGACGGCTTTTCCGTCGATATCGGTGAGAACCTGACCGGCGACGGCATGCGCCGCGCCTTCGACAAGCTCTACGGCAAGATCAAGCCGGGCTCGGTGGCGCTGATATTCTTCAGCGGGTTCGGCATCCAGTCGGCGCGCCAGAGTTACATGCTGCCGGTCGATGCGCAGATCTGGACCGAATCCGACGTGCGCCGCGATGGTTTCAGCATCGAGACCGTCCTCGGCGAACTCAACACCCGCGGCGCCGGCGTCAAGATCGCGCTGATCGACGCCTCCCGGCGCAACCCGTTCGAGCGCCGGTTCCGCAGCTTCTCCGCCGGCCTGACCCCGGTCATCGCACCAAATGGCACGCTGGTGATGTATTCGGCGGCGCTGGCCTCGGTGGTCTCGGACGCCGGCGGCGACCACAGCCTGTTCGTCCAGGAACTGCTCAAGGAAATCCGCGTCCCCGACCTGATGGCGGAAGAGACGCTGAACCGCACCAAGATGGGTGTGACCCGCGCCTCGCGCGGCGAGCAGGTGCCGTGGATCTCCTCTTCGCTCGCCGAAGACTTTTCATTCACCCCCGGAGCCAGCGGATCGCGCCCGCCTGTGGCGACACAGCCGCCGCCTCCCGCGCCGCCCCCTGTCGTCGCCAACAACCCGTCGGCGGCTTCGCCCGCCCCGCCGTCCCCGCCTCCGGCGCCATCGCCCAAGCCGCAGGTGGAGGCCGCGCTGCCCCCGCCACCACCGCCGGTGAAGCCGGCCGATCCCGTCCCCGCGCCGAGCACCGACAGCGGCCCGAGCGCAGCCGTTTTGACTGACGATCCCACCATCAAGAGCCTGACCGCCAAGATCGCTGCCAACCCGGATGACGTGAACGCGCTGTACCGGCGCGGCCAGGTCTATGCCAGCAAGGGCGCCTACAACCTCGCCATCAAGGATTTCGACGACACGCTCCGGATCAACGCAAAGGACGTCGAGGCGCTGAACAACCGCTGCTGGACCCGCACCGTGGTTGGTGACCTCCAAGGCGCGCTGAAGGATTGCAACGAGGCGCTGCGGCTGCGGCCGAACTTCGTCGATGCCCTGGACAGCCGGGGGCTCGTCAATTTGAAATCGGGAGCGGTCAAGAACGCCATCTCCGATTTCGACGCGGCCCTGAAGATCAACCCACGCCTGACGTCCTCGCTCTACGGACGCGGGCTTGCCAAGCAGCGTAACGGCTCGGCCCAGGAAGGCGCGCTCGACATTGCCAATGCCAAGGCGATGGACCCGAACATCGTTCAGGAATTCGCAAGCTACGGAGTACGTTGATCTTTTTGAGTTGGGCGCCTCGAACCCTTTGCGGCCCAAGGAAGACTAATGGACGGATGTCACAGGCGGCCTTTTCCGGGGAGCCCATGGCAGGAATTTTGGAAGCGCGCGGACCGGCCGCGCAGGAGGGACTGGTAATGAGATTGGCTGCAACGGGACTGACCGCAATCCTTTCCATCATCACCATCGGCGCCGCCCTGTCGCTCCCGGCCTCACCCGTGTTCGCCGGCGACGACGGCAACAGCAAGAACGTCACCGAGGACGAGATCGTCCGCGCACTGGCGCCGCCGCCGAAGAAGCCCCTGACTCGCAGCCTCTCGATCGCCCCGCCGGCCGATCCCGCGCCGAGCGCGGCGGAAACCAAGCTGATCCAGTCCGTCCGTGGCCGCGCAACGCGTTCGCTCTCGTCGACCGAGCGCGAGGAAATCGCATCGGCAGCCAAGGACAAGCCGAACATCGATCTCGAGATCACCTTCGACTACAACTCGGCCAATATCAGCCCCAAGTCGCTTGCGTCGGTGCAGGCGCTCGGCCGCGCCCTGACCAGCCCCGACCTGAAGGGTTCGACCTTCGTGGTCGCCGGCCACACCGACGCCGCCGGCGGCGAGGCCTATAATCAGGACCTGTCGGAGCGTCGCGCGGATTCGATCAAGCGCTACCTCATCGACAGATACGGCATCGCCGCGACCGACCTCGTCACGGTGGGCTACGGCAAGAGCAAGCTGAAGGACCCGAGCCAGCCGATGGCGGAGGCCAACCGCCGCGTGCAGGTCGTCAACATGGAAAACAAGACCACCGCATCCAAGTAAGCACGACGTAATCCTTTGAAGTGCCAAGTCGTGATGTGGTGTAAAGTCTCGCTTCCAGAGCGCGTCTCGCAGCCTTGCGGGACGCTGCTTCGTTTCAGGGAAATGCTCTCGCCAGGCCACGCACGGACGGCCGCGAGCCAGGCCAGGATGATCCGGCGATGAACGTCACCGAATACCTCAAGCCTGCCGGAACCGGGCTGTTCGTCGTCGCACTCGGCGTCGGATATTATCTGTTCGAGCACCGACATCGCCCCGAGGTGAAGGAAACGCCGGGCGAGGCGCACGTCATCGTGACGAAGTCGACCAACGCCTGCTTCTCCGACCTCGTGCGGGTGACAGGCTTCTTCGTGCCGCGCCGCGAGGCCGTGGTCATTGCCGACCAGGAAGGCTCCAAGGTCACCGACGTCTTCGTCACCGAAGGCGCGACCGTGACCGAAAACCAGGAGCTGGCGCGCCTGACGGCGCCGCCGCAGATCCCGGGCCAGCCGCAGCGACCGGGCCCGCAAGGCCCGATCTCGCTGAAAGCGCCTGCGCCGGGCCTCATCACCGAGGTCCGAACCGTCGTCGGTGCGCCGGCGTCGCCGCAGGCCGGCCCGATGTTCCGTATCGCCGTCAACGGCGAGATCGAGCTCGACGCCCAGGTCCCCGCTGTGCATATGCCCAAGCTCAGCCCCGGCGCGACGGTGCGCATCAGCCGCGACGACGCGCCCGACCTGATCGGGCGGGTCCGGCTGGTTGCGCCCGAAATCGACCGCGCCACGCAACTCGGCCGCGTCCGCATCAGCGTCACCAACAACCCCTCGCTGAAGATCGGTACGTTCGCCCGCGCCTCCATCGACGCCAAGCGCAGCTGCGGCGTCGCGGTTCCCAAGACCGCGATAGATCATCTCACCGTGCAGGTCGTCAAAGGCAACACGATCGAGACGCGCAAGGTGCGAGTCGGCCTGACGTCCGACAGCGCAACGGAAATCCTGGAAGGTCTCGACGTCGGCGAAATTGTCGTGGCCGACGCCGGTTCTTCGCTCCATGACGGCGACCAGATCAAGACCATGTTCGCCGATGAACTCGATCGCACGCGGGTACGCTGATGGCTCTCAATATCTCGGCTTGGTCGATCCGCAATCCGCTGCCCTCGATCGTCTTCTCGATCATCCTGCTGATTCTCGGCTGGGTGTCGTTCACCAGGCTCGCGGTGACGCGGCTCCCTTCGGCCGACATTCCCGTGATCTCGGTTGTGGTCTCGCAATTCGGCGCAGCGCCGGCCGAGCTCGAATCCCAGGTCACGAAGACGGTTGAAGACGCGGTCTCCGGCGTCGAGGGCGTACGGCACATCACCTCCTCGATCACCGACGGCGTGTCTGTGACCACCATCCAGTTCGCGCTGGAAACCAACACCGATCGTGCGCTCAACGACGTCAAGGACGCCGTGACGCGCGTGCGCTCCAACCTGCCGCAGAACGTCACCGAGCCCCTGATCCAGCGCGTCGACGTCATCGGCCTGCCGATCGTCACCTACGCCGCGATCTCGCCTGGCAAGACGCCGGAACAGCTCTCCTACTTCGTCGATGACGTGGTCAAGCGCGCGCTGCAAGGCGTGCGCGGCGTCGCCCAGGTCGAGCGCATCGGCGGTGTCGAGCGCGAGATTTTGGTCTCGCTCGATCCCGACCGCCTGCAGGCGATGGGGCTGACCGCCGTCAATGTCAGCCAGAGCCTGCGCGGCACCAATGTCGACGTCGCCGGCGGCCGCGCCGAGATCGGCAAGAACGACCAGGCGATCCGCACGCTGGCCGGCGCTAAGACGCTGAGCGACCTCGCCGGCACCATGATCCCGCTGTTCGGCGGCGGCGAGGTGCGGCTCGACGATCTCGGCACCGTCACCGATACCATCGCCGACCGCCGCACCTTCGCCCGCTTCAACGGCGAGCCGGTGGTCGCGCTCGGCATCAAGCGCTCCAAGGGCGCCAGCGACGTGGTGGTCGCCGCCGCCGTGCAGAAGCGCATCGACGCGCTCAAGGCCGCCTATCCCGACGTCGACCTCAAGCTGATCGACACCTCGGTCGAATACACCAAGGGCAATTACGAAGCGGCGATCTCGACCTTGTTCGAGGGCGCCATCCTCGCCGTCGTGATCGTGCTCCTGTTCCTGCGCGACCTGCGCGCCACCATCATCGCCGCGATCTCGCTGCCGCTGTCGATCTTCCCGGCGTTCTGGGCGATGGACCTCCTCGGCTTCTCGCTGAACCTCGTCAGCTTCCTCGCCATCACGCTGTCGACAGGCATTCTCGTCGACGACGCCATCGTCGAGATCGAGAACATCGTCCGGCACATGAACATGGGCAAGTCGCCCTATCGTGCCGCACTGGAAGCCGCCGACGAGATCGGGCTCGCGGTGATCGCGATTTCGCTCACCATCATCGCGATCTTCGCTCCCGCGAGCTTCATGTCGGGCATCGCCGGACAGTTCTTCAAGCAGTTCGGCATCACCGTCTCGGTGCAGGTGTTCTTCTCGCTGCTCGCGGCGCGCTTCGTCACACCGATGCTGGCCGCCTACTTCCTCAAGCATCACAATCACGAGGAACCGCCGCCGGGCCGGATCCTGCGTACCTATCACAAGATTGTCGCCTGGTCGGTGAAGCACCATTTCATCACGGTGCTGATCGGCTTCGGCATATTCGCCGCCTCGATCTGGAGCATCACGTTGCTGCCACAGGGCTTCCTGCCCGCGCAGGACAGCGCGCGCTCGCTGCTTGCCCTCGAGCTGCCGCCAGGCACACAGCTCGCCTATACCGAAAAGGTCACCGAGGACATCGTCGCGCGCCTGCGCAAGCGGCCGGAGGTGAAGAGCATCTTCGTCGACGGCGGGCGCGTTCCACCGGGTACCCAGGAAGTCCGGCGCGCCTCCCTGATCATCAACTACACGCCCAAGGTCGACCGCAACATCACCCAGCGCGAGCTGGAGTTCTCGATCAGCCAGGAACTGGAGAACATTCCCGACATCCGCTTCTGGTTCCTCGACGAGAACGGCCTGCGCGCCATCTCGCTGGTGGTGACCGGCGTCGACGCCAATATCGTCAACAACGTCGCGAGCGAGCTCGCGACGCAGATGAAGCGGATTCCGACCATCTCCAACGTGATCTCGGAAACCTCGCTGGAGCGACCCGAGCTGCGCATCGAACCGCGCGCCGATCTTGCCGCGCGGCTCGGCGTCTCGACCGAGAGCCTGTCGCAGACCATCCGCGTCGCCACCATCGGCGACGTCGGGCCTGCGCTTGCCAAGTTCGACGTCGGCGACCGGCTGGTGCCAATCCGTGTGCAGCTTGAGGATGCCGCGCGCGGCAATCTGAAGACGCTGGAGCAATTGCGCGTGCCGCTCGGCGAACGCGGCGAGAAGGGCGGCGTGCCGCTCTCGGTCATTGCCGACGTCAAGCTCGACCAGGGTCCGACCAGCATCAACCGCTACGATCGTGAGCGGCAGGCGACCGTGACGGCCGACCTCGTCGGCTCCGCCGCGCTCGGCGACGCCACCAGGAAAATCAACGACCTGCCGGTGATGAAGAGCCTGCCGAAGGGCGTGAGGGTTTCACCGTCCGGCGACGCCGAAAGCCTGAACGAACTCTCCGACGGCTTCGCCACCGCGATCACGGCGGGCCTGCTGATGGTCTACGCCGTGCTGGTGCTCTTGTTCGGCACCTTCCTGCAGCCGATCACCATCCTGTTTTCGCTGCCACTCTCGATCGGCGGCGCGATCGCCGCCCTGCTCGTCACCGGCAAGCAGCTCACGACGCCGGTCTGGATCGGCATCCTGATGCTGATGGGCATCGTCACCAAGAACGCGATCATGCTGGTGGAATTCGCCATCGAAGCCATCAATGGCGGCAAGCCGCGCGACGAGGCGATGATCGACGCCGGCATGAAGCGTGCCCGCCCGATCGTGATGACCACGGTCGCGATGGTCGCCGGCATGATGCCGAGCGCGCTCGCGGTCGGCGCGGGCGGCGAGTTCCGCTCGCCGATGGCGCTCGCGGTGATCGGCGGCCTGATCTTCTCGACCGTCCTGTCGCTGGTGTTCGTGCCCGCGATGTTCATGGTGATGGACGATCTCGGCGCCCTGATCTGGCGCTTCGGCAAGCGCCTGATCGTGCACAGCGAGGATACCGACACCGCCGCTCGTCACGGAGCTGCGCCCGCGGAAACGGTGCCAGCACCGAAGAACGTCGTGCACCCTGCGGCGGAGTAAACCTTCCTTTGCGGCCCGGGGCTCGACATGGGCGAACGGAGTGCTATCTTTTGGGCATGAACCTCTAAGTCGCACACTTGAGATCGACGCTGACACCGACGCCAGGCTCAGGGAGATCGCCTCTGAGCGTGGGAAGGACGTCGCAACAGTGCTGGCCGAGGCCGTTGCCTTGCTGGATTCGGTCGTCGACCTTTCTGACCCGGACGTCGACGAAGATCGCAGGCGCTACGAAGAGTACAGGCGCACCGGGCTGGCCGTCTCCCTCAATGACGTCAAGACATGGGTGGCAAGCTGGGGCTCTGCTGACGAGTTGCCTCGTCCGCAATCGCGCAAGATCAGATGAATCCTGCTTTCGCCGGCTGCCGTCGAAGATATCGAGCGCCTGCGAAGCTTCCTGAATACGGTTAATCCAGACGCGGCAGAGCGCGCCTTGGCGTTGATTTGGAAGGCCATCGATCGGCTCCCGGAGTTGCCGGCCCTTGGTAGACCGACTGATGACGCGGACATCCGTCAGATTGTCGTCCGCTTCGGTTCATCGGGCTATGTCGTCCGGTACGTCGTCGTTCCCGAGGCAGGCGATATTCTCATCACGCGAATCTGGCACGGTCGAGAGGCGCGCACCTGACCCTCTACTCGTTCCGCGCGATCGACGTCAGCTTGGTCATGTTCCTCAGCAGGATGCGACCGCGCTGGAGATCCAGGATCGCCTCCTTGCGCCAGGCCTGAAGCTGGCGGTTGACGCTCTCGCGGGCGGCGCCGACGAAGACGCCGTGCTGCTCGTGCGAGATGTGCACCTCGGAGCCGAATTCGGCGGCGAGTGCGCAGAGCCGCCGCGCGAGGCGCACCGGCAGGGGTTGCAGCATTGATTCTTCCATGCGCTCGCTCTGCCAGCGGATACGCTGGCAGAGCAACGCGATGATCTTGATTGCGACCTTCGGCTCGCGTTCGAGGAAACCGAGAAAATCTTCGCGCCGCAACACGAACAATTCGCTGGCCTCGCCCGCGGTCGCATCGGCGGTGCGGCTCTGCCCGTCCAGCACCGCAACTTCGCCGAACAGGTCGCCCGGGCCCATGAAATTCAGCGTCAGCCGGCTGCCGTCGGAGGCGCCGGTCTCGATGCGGACCCGGCCGCGGCGCACGCCGAACAGCGCATCGCCCGGATCGCCCTTCTGGAACAGCATCTCGCCGTTCGCCAGGTGCTGGGTGTGGCAGAGACTGGACAGCCGCTGGAGCTCGTCCGGGCCGAGATCGGCGAACATCGTGTTCATCTTCAGTATGACCGCAAATTCGGCCTGCTTGCTCATGTCAATTTCCTCGTCGAGTTCCTTGGTAAATCGCTTGGAGCCATCAACATCAGAATCGCGTAAGACCGCGCCGTAGAAGTGTGTCATAAGTCACATAACTTTACAGCACCCCGCGACTATTTTGCGCGCTTGGAGCCGCTTCCCGTCCGGGGATAAACTCAGTGCGAAAGACGGGTGACCGGTCGGGTTCGACGCTTGTCCGTCGTTGGAAAGTCGACATGAGAGCAGTGAAATTCGCCGGCGCGGTCGTGGCCGCCGTGGTCATCGTGATCGCGCTTCTTCTCGTGGTCGGGATCCCCTCGGGCTTTCTGACCTCGACGATTGCCTCACGCGTCGAAAGCGCCACCGGCTATCGCCTGTCGATCGACGGCACCACGAAGATCAGCCTGTGGCCGACGCTGAACGTGACGCTGAACGATCTCACGCTGCAGGACCCGAAGGACCGCAGCGGCATCACGCGCCTGACGGTCGACAGCGTGCAGGCCGACATGTCGCTGTCCAGCGTATGGTCGGGCCGTCCGAAGATCAGCGAACTCGTCGTCACCCATCCCGTGCTCTACCAGCCGCTGCTGCGCGAGCGCCTGCCGAACGCCAGCGCCTCGTCGAGGCCGCTCGCATTCGACGCTGCGGACGCGACCATCGACCGCATCAAGGTCAATGATGGCGAAGTCGCATTCTCGCGCGTGCGCGATCGCGTCGATGGCCGCATCAGCGCCATCAACGCCGACGCCGTCGTTGGCCGCGACCGCAAGATCAATATCACCGGCACCGCGCGCGTCGGCGAACACCCGACCAAATTCGACATCAAGGCGACGACGCCGGCGTCACCGAGCGACCGGCCGACGATCCCGCTGGAATTCGCCATCGACATGCCTGACGTGCTGAAGTCTCAGCTCGTCGGTCACGCCGAGATGCGGCTCAACGGCGATGTCGTGATGATCAATGGCGTGAACGGCACGCTCGGCGATGGCGCGTTCAACGGCTGGGCGTCGGTCGACATCGCGAGCAAGCCTCTGGTCAAGGTCGATCTCGACTTCCAGCGGCTCGCGATTCCGCTGGCGAAAACACCGGAAGGCACGTCCGGGCAGCCCTGGAGCAATGCGCCGATCGACGTCTCCGGGCTCAACTATGTCGATGCGCAGATCAGGATCTCCGCGAACGAGGCCGTCATCGGCGATACGCGCATCGCACCGCTCGCGCTCGATGCAAAGCTCGCCGGCGGCGTGCTGAAGGCCGGCACTGCCAATCTCGGCGCCTATGGCGGCCAGGTCTCGGGCGAGGTGATCCTGGATGCGACCAGCGGCGCGCCGAGCTTTGCCATGCATTCCGACCTCGTCGGCGTGCGCGCGCTGCCGCTGCTTCAGAGCCTTGCCGAATTCGACCATATCGACGGCAAGCTTCAAGCCAAGCTCGCTCTGCGCAGCGCCGGCAACAGCCAGCGCGCCCTGATGGCGAACATGCAGGGCACCGCTTTCGTCAATTTCCAGGACGGCGCCATCCGCGGCATCAACGTCGCGCAGATGATCCGCTCGCTGACATCGGGCACGCTGTCCGGCTGGCAGGACAGCCAGGAGCTGAGCACGGATTTGTCGCAGCTCTCCGCCTCCTTCCGCATCGACAAGGGGCAGGCAGTGACGACCGATCTCAATTTGATCGGGCCGCTGGTGCGCGTGACCGGTGCGGGCACGATCGCGCTCGACACCAAGATGATCGGCTTTCGCGTCGAGCCGAAGCTGGTGATGACGACCGAAGGCCAGGGCCGCACCTCGGAGCCCGTCGGCTTCGGCATCCCCGTGATGATCCAGGGCACATGGTCGCAGCCGCGGATCTATCCGGACATGGCCGGCATGCTCGACAATCCGGACGCCGCCTATGCCAAGCTGCGCGAGATGGGCAAGGGCCTGTTCGGCTCTGACGGCGCCGGCCTCGGCAATATCCTGGGCAGTTTCGGGCTTGGCGGCACACCGCCGGCCGGCGGCAACGCGGCTGGGGGCACCAATCCGCAGACGCAACAGCCGGGGCAGAACAATCTGCTCGGCGGTCCGCTGGGCGAGGCGATCGGCAATCTGATCCAGCAAGGGCTCTCCAGCGGCGCGGGAGCCAGCACTGGTACCGGCCGCAGTCGCAGCCTGCCGGCGACACCGTCCACGCCGGCACCGCAGGCCTCGCCCGCGCCCCCGGCCCAGGAAGATCCGCCGGCCGCGCAGCAGGACAGTCAGCCGATGAACGACGTGCTGCGGCAGCTCTTCAATCGGTGAATGGCACCACGCGCGGGGCTCCACGCCATCAGCCCGCGATCTGCAGCTTCCTCCGAACGGATGAGGCTGCGACAATTCACCGCCCTTCAACCTGCCTTGAACCTGCCTTGGCGTCCGCAACGGGTAACCACACCGGTGGCTCGGCCGGTCCCTTGGCCCAAATTATGGTAGAAGGCTCGCAGGGCTCGTGCTGCCCGTAGCGCCGGCGTCGATGGCGGCGCGAGAGGATCCGGATGGCAGGAGCGAACGACAAGACACGGTTTCTGCGCGAGGGCCTGTTCGCCAAATACGTCGTCTCTCTCGTCGGCCTCGTCGTGTTCGTCCTCGCCGTCAACGGCGCGATGGAGACCTGGATCTCCTACCGCGCCACCAGGACGTCACTGACCGACGGGCTCGAGGACAAGGCGCAAGCCGCCGCCCGTCGGATCGAGCAGTCGGTCTCGGAACTCGAGCGCCAGATCAGCTGGGTGACGCGGGCGAGCCAGGACACGCTCGAGAAGCGCCGCGCCGACTACGCCCAGCTCCTGCACCAAGTCTCGGACGTCAACCAGCTGTTCCAGCTCAACGGCGAGGGCCGCGAGGTGCTGCGCGTCTCGCGCCAATCGACCACGACCGGCAGCAATGCCGACCTCTCCCGCGACATGCGCTTCACCGACACGGTCGCGCGCGGCGTCAGTTATGCGCCGGCCTGGTTCTCCGACCAAACACCGTCGATGTCGATCTCGGTCGCGCATTCCGGCTTCAATGCCGGCGTCACTGTGGCCGAGATTGATCTCCGCTTCCTCTCCGACTTCCTGTCAGACACCCAGGTCGGCAAGGCGGCCTTCGCCTATGTCGTCGATCCGCGCGGCCGCGTGCTGGCGGCGTCCTCGAAAGGACCCGATGTCGGCAAGGACCTGTCGAAGCTGCCGCAGGTTGCGGCCACGATCGCGCCCGGCCGCGGGCCCGGCACGTCGGGCACCGACTTCAACGGCCATTCGGTGATGAGCGCCGCGAGCGCCGTGCCGAAACTCGGCTGGAGCGTGCTGTTCGAGCAGCCGACCGCGCAGGCCCTGATGCCGATCCGCGACCAGCTCGTGCGCATCGGGCTCCTGATCGGCATGGGCCTGATGGTCGCGATTCTCGCCGGCACGCTGCTCGCCCGCCGCATGATCATTCCGATCACGGCGCTGCGTGACGGCGCGCACAGGATCGGCGAAGGCGATTTCAGCCATCGCATCGACGTGCGCACCTCCGACGAGCTGGAAGATCTCGCCGGCCAGTTCAACCGCATGGCCGGCCAGATCCAGGAGACCTATTCGAATCTCGAAACCAAGGTCGATGAACGCACCCGCGATCTCGCGCAGTCGATCAACGAGTTCAAGGTGCTGGAAGAGGTCGGCCGCGCCGTCGCCTCCTCGCTCGATCTCAATGCCGTACTGCCGACGATCGCAGCCCGCGCGATCGAGATCACCCATGCCGACGCCGTGCTGATCTACGGCTATGACGCCGAGACGCGCCGCTTCAACCTGGTCGAGGCCAACGGCATCGACAAATCGGCCGACGGCACCCATGTCACCATCGACGAAGGCGAAAACATCCTGAGCGATGCCGCGGCGAGCGGCGAGCCGATCGCGATTGCCGATCTCGACCAGGCCACCGGGCAGCCGCTGCGCGACGTCGCGGTCAATGCCGGCTTCCACTCGGTGCTGGTGGTGCCGCTGCTGGACCAGCAGGGCACGCTCGGCTCGCTGGTGGTGCTGCGCCGTGCCAGCGGCGAGTTCGCCGGCAGCATCACCGGATTGATGCGCACCTTTGCCAACCAGGCGGTGCTCGCGATGCGCAACGCGCGCCTGTTCACCGAGGTCGATCACAAGGGCCGCGAGCTCGCCGCAGCGCACGAGACCGTGCAGCAGCAGGCGGCAAAGCTCCAGGAGCAGACCGAGCAGCTCCGCAACTGGAATCGCTCGCTGGAAGAGCGCGTCGAGAAACAGCTCGGCGAGATCGGCCGCATCAAGCGGCTCGAACGCTTCCTCGCACCGCAGGTCGCACAGCTCATCGCCTCATCGGACGGTCACGACGCGCTGCTCGACAGCCATCGCCGCGAAGTGACCGTGGTGTTCTGCGACCTGCGCGGCTTCACCTCCTTCACGGAGACGACCGAGCCGGAAGAGGCGATGAACGTGCTGCGCGAATATCACGCCGCGCTCGGCGAGCTGATCCACCGCTACGAGGGCACGCTCGACCGCTTTGCCGGCGACGGCGTGATGATTTTGTTCAACGCGCCGATCCAGTTCGCCGACCACACGCAGCGTGCGGTGAGGATGGCGGTCGAGATGCGCGATACGATCGGCAGGCTGACCGAGAAATGGAAGAACCGCGGCCACTCGCTCGGTTTCGGCCTTGGCGTCGCCATGGGCTATGCCACGCTCGGCCAGATCGGCTTCGAGCAGCGGCTCGAATATGCCGCGATCGGCAGCGTCACCAACCTCGCCTCGCGCCTCTGCGACGAAGCCAAGGCCGGCCAGATCGTGGTCAGCCGCCGCGTCTACGGCATGGTCGAGCCGTGGGTCGAAGCCCGCGCGCTCGACGATCTCCAGCTCAAGGGGTTCAATCATCCCGTGCTCGCGATGGAGATTTTGTCGTGGCGGGACGAAGTGGAGAATGTGGTGGATGCGTCCGCGGCGCGGCGGAGAGGGTAGCCCCAAACACAAAAGTCGAAAAACAACCCCATGCACAGTAGGCGCGGGTGACGGATCAACAGCTTACGCGGGGTGCTGGTGCCGTTTGACACGTCGGGCAAAACACAGGCAGAATGGCATCATCTCCCTACCTTACCGACGAACCACATCCCTCCTCCTTTTTGAGGGACATTTCGGCGCGGCAACACGCAGCTCGACTTCAAAGACATGAAGTTCGATTCGGGCGTGCGGCTAATTACACCCCGCGCTTCGGACCGATAGCCTCGAACGCCGCCTTCTGCGCGTCGCTCAAATCCGCCTCGAAATCATCGAGCGCGTCGCTGACGCTCCTGACAGCTTGCAGCATCGTTTCGAGCCGCGCTTTCACGGCAGCGAGGCGGGCCTGCGGTGTCGTGGCGGGCTTGGAGGGGCAGGCGCTGAGCGTCTGCATGGTGCGGAGCGTGGTGTCCTGGAGCACGTCGAGGCGGGCGCGGCCGGTGTCGTCGAGCCGAAGCGTCGCGGCGATGTCCTCGGCAGGCCATTGCTGCTGCACCAGCTGC
Organism: Pseudomonadota bacterium; assembly: GCA_023388935.1. Lineage (GTDB taxonomy): Bacteria > Pseudomonadota > Alphaproteobacteria > Rhizobiales > Xanthobacteraceae > Bradyrhizobium. Next base: position 19,635 of record JAEWFG010000375.1, read on the forward strand.
TCATATTGGCGCTGCGCCTGCATGTCATAGCGGGGATCATAGTCCGGCTGGCAGGCTGCTGCCGCCTGCGAATCCTTGTGCTGGCCCGATGCAAGCGCGGCGCGACGCTCGTTGGCGATGGATTCGAGCTTTGCCTTCTGACCGTCGTCGAGGAGATCGACAAATTTTGCGAGCGGCGGCGCCACCGCCTCTGTTGCCTTGATCATCGCTTCCAGGCGCGTCTGCATCAGACCCAGGCGTTCCGACGCGCTGGCGGGCGCCTGAGTCGGGCAGGAAGCGCGGATGATATCGCGCGCCGCGACCCAGGCGGTCGCGAGTTCGTCGAGGGCCACGCGCTGCACTTCGTTCGGCTGCACGGCAGCGATGATCCGATCGAGCGGCAGGCCGCCGGTGTCGCTGGCATCGCAGACGTTCTCCGCCGACGGGACTCTTCGCGACCGCCTGCCTTGCGTCGCGGTGTAGGCGGCGAGCTCCGTGGCGGCATAGGGCGCGAAGATCGCAGCATAGATGTCGCCATAGCCATAGAGCGAAAGGCTGGTCGTATCGCCGAGGATGACGGCATTGGTGAGATCGTCATTTGCGAACGGCCAGAACACCGGGCCGACCCAGCCATAGCTGCCGTCGGGGTGGCGCCACCAGCCCTGCGGACGGCGGCCGCCATGCCAGCCCGACAGCGCGGCCTCCGCCGTGAGCGCCGCACGCAGGATGTAGGGATTGGGAGGCTGGCCGCGCTCGGCACCACGAAGATCCTGCGCCCTCAGCGCGGCGGAGCGGTAGCGGCCGCCCCGCACCGCCATGCGGGCGTGTCGCAATCGCGACAGGCCGAGCACGTGGCCGACGGCGAATCGTGCAACGCCGAGCGGCCCGCCGCGCAATCCGAACTGGGCTTCGGCCCTGTTCGGCAGCAGCACTGCCAGAATCACGATGATTGCGCCGGCCAGCGCCAGTCCCATGCGTGAACCCGGAATGACCGCTGAACTGACCACGTCGGCCCTCCTCCAGCGCCTGCGTCACATGGAGAAGACTCGGCGCGGAACCAAAGGTTCCGGAGTGGTGGTGGTCAAAGCGTCGCAACTCGCGCCGGCGTTGCCGATGCGATGTCACTCCGCCTTTTGCGGCAGCACAAAAACCTGGCCTGGATAGATCAGGTTGGGGTTGTGGATCTTGCCGCGGTTGGCGTTGAAGATGACCGCGTAGCGGGAGCCGTCACCATAAGCGTGCCGGCTGAGAGCCCACAGGCTGTCGCCACGGGAGATGACCCGGTTTCCACCTGCCGCCGCCGGAGCGCCGTCAATGACCTCCGCCGACGCGACGGAAGTCCGCGCCATCGCTCTGGGCTTCGGTGCGCCCATCATTCTGGGCCGGGCCGCTAGCTTGTCCAATGCCGAGGCGAGGTGCGGCGGGGTGGATGGCAGGGATGCCACGACATCCGATTTCTCGTCCTGCTTGGTCTCCTGCCTCGCCACCGGCGCGGGGCGCACGGGCGGCGGCGCGGCTGCGGCGATGGTCACCGGCATGCTGCGGCTGGATTGCGTGACGGTGCCGTCCGGCGATTTCGCCCGCAGGGTCAGCTCATAGGAACCGGCAGGAAGCTGGGGCGGCGTCATGACGAACTGGCCGGACGCATCGGCAACGGCCGTATCCAGCGGCTGGCCGTCGCGCAGCAACTCGACCTTTGCGCCCGGCGCGGCCTGGCCGGCGATCACCGCCGCTTCGCCATGATCGTCGACGCGCGCGACGTCGAAACGGGGGCCGGCGTCGGTCACGGCCGGGGGCGGCTTCACCGGCGCGAGATCGGCGAGTGCGGCCGTGGCCTGCTTCCGGGTCTCGGCAAGCGCACCAGCCTTCGGCTCCGGGGACGCGGCTGGCGCAGGCTGCGTGCCGGCGGCAACGTTGGACTCTTCCGGCTTGGACTCAGGCTTGGACTCAACCTTGGCTTCAGGCTTTGCAACCGGCTTCGCGGCCGCCGCGATCTCGGTCTTGTTCTCCGGCTTGGCGGCAACGGCGATTTCGGTCGGCGCCCCGCCCGGCAGAAGGCGGCGCAGCTCGCCGGGGCCGATCACCAGCACGGTGCCGCCCACCGCGAGCAGGCAGAATGCAATGAGGGCCTTGGAGGCGGTTATCATCAGTCAACGAACCTTCGGTCGCAAATCAGCCGTTGGGGGCAAATTGCGCCGATTTGGCTGCGGCAGCAAGACTGTCGAAGGGATGATCCCCCTGCATGCTGCCGGTGAGATTTCGCCGCCGGCCTGAGACGGCAACCCGAAAAGAACCCGTGCAAAGCAGGACTGCAGGGCGGGGTCGCGAAGCCTGACCCATCCCCATGGACCGGCTTTCCGCCGGCCGGAGCGCCAACCCCCTGATTCCGCTCCGATTCACATTTTCCTAACCCTCAATGGTAACGGGCTCTTGTCTGTTTTGCTGCATGTTGCATCCCACGGGAGGGCTGGGATGGGCACATCGATCCGATGGACCGCGCGGATGCGCGCGTTGCTACGCCGTTGGCGCGGCGCACCGCTGACGTGGCTGATCGTCGGCGGCTTCGTGCTGATGGTTGCAATGGCCATCGGCACCGCGCTCACCGTCGACCGCTTCCGGCAGAATGCGATCGAGAGCGGCCGCGACAGCCTGGAAAACTCCGTGCGCATGCTCGCCCGTCATTTCGACCGCGAGTTCGAGGACTTCTCGGTGCTCCAGAAGAGCATCATCGGGGAGCTCGAAAGCCATGGCATCGAATCCGCCGACGTGTTCCGCAGCGAGATGGCCACGCTCGCCATGCATGAGGTGCTGCGCTCCAAAGCCAGCGGCTGGTCCGACGTCGCCGGCGCCAATGTGTTCGATGCCAACGGCGTGCTGATCAACTCGTCGCGGCGCTGGCCGGTCGCCGACATCTCGGTGTCCGACCGCGGCTATTTCCAGCGTCTCAAGAACAATTCGGCTTCGCAGGAGGAGGTCGAGGTCGTACCCGGCCGGTTCGGCAACGGACCGGCGATCGTGTTCGCGCGGCGCGTGTCCGGCCCACACGGCGAATTCCTCGGCCTGGTCTCGCGCGCGATCGCGCCCGAGCAGCTCGAATCCTTCTTTGCCTCGGTCGGCCTCGGCGACGAATCCTCGATTGCGATGCATCACCAGAACGGACAGTTGCTGGCGCGCATTCCGCGTGTCGACGAGATGATCGGGCAGAACTACCGCAAGGGCACGCCCGAGCAGAGGGCGATATTCGAGCGCACCTTCGTCACGACAGAGCTCGCAAGCCCGATGGACGGCAAGGACCGCATCGTCGCCTCGCGCCTGCTGACCGGCGAGCCGCTGGTCGTGGTCGCGACCAGGTCGCTGGACGCGACTCTCGCCACCTGGCGCACGCAAACGAAATTCTTCGTCACCGTCGCAGTGCTGTCGGTCGGCCTGCTGGTGCTCACGCTCTACCTGATCTTCCGCCAGATGATGAACCGGCTTTCGGTGGAGAAGCAGCGGCTCGACACCGCCATGAACACCATGACGCAGGGCCTGCTGATGTTCGACCAGGACGAGCGGCTCATCGTCTGCAACCGGCGCTACATCGAGATGTACCGGCTGTCGACCGACGTGGTGAAGCCCGGCGCCTATTTCCGCGACGTGATTCAGCACCGCCAAGATACCGGCTCGTTCGAGGGCGACGTCGATTCCTATTGCGACGGCATCTTGAGCAATGTCGGCCTCATGCAGAGCGCCGTGGTGGAGACCGCCGACGGCCGCCTGATCGAGATCAAGAACCATCCCGGCGCGGCCGGCGGCTGGCTCGCGACCCATGACGACGTCACGGAGCGCATCCGCTCCGACGAGCGCATTGCGCATATGGCGCACTACGACGCGCTGACCGACCTGCCCAACCGCGTGCTGATGCGCGGGCATCTGGAGCGCCGCGTGGCCGAGCTCGCCGAGGGCAAGCCGTTCGCGATCCTCTATATCGACGTCGACGAGTTCAAGGGCGTCAACGATTCACTCGGCCACGAGGTCGGCGACGAGCTGCTGCGCCAGGTCGCGAACCGCCTGCGCGCCTGCGTCAGCGGCAACGACCTCGTCGCGCGGCTCGGCGGTGACGAATTCGCAATCGTCAAGGCCGGCACGAACGACGAGGCCGAGCTGACGGCGCTGGCGGAAAATATCCTCAAGGCGCTGCGCATGCCCGTGGATTGCAAGGGCCAGGAAGTCCCGACCGACGCCAGCATCGGCATCGCGATCGCGCCGGACCATGGCGACAATCTCGACGACCTGCTCAAGCGCGCCGATCTCGCGATGTACGCGGCGAAGTCCGAGGGCCGCCGCACCTTCCGTCTCTTCGTGCCGGAATACGACGCCAAGGCGCGGCTGCGCCGGCAGCTCGAGCTCGACCTGCGCCAGGCGCTTGCCCGCGGCGAATTCGAGGTGCACTACCAGCCGCTGGTCGATCTCGCGGCCAATGTGGTGAACGGCTGCGAGGCGCTGCTGCGCTGGCGCCATCCCGAACGCGGCATGATCTCGCCTGCCGAGTTCATTCCGGTCGCGGAAGAGACCGGCCTGATCGGCGAGATCGGCGAATGGGTGCTGAAGCAGGCCTGCCTTGAGGCCGCGAGCTGGCCCGGCCAAATCCACGTCGCCGTCAACGTCTCGCCGGTGCAGTTCCGCGCCAAGACGCTGGCGCTCAAGGTCGCTGCTGCGCTCGCGGAGTCGGGGCTTGTGCCCGGACGGCTCGAGCTCGAGGTCACCGAAACTGTCCTTATCCGCGATGACGAGGAGGCGCTGACGATCCTCCAGCAGCTGCGCGAGCTCGGCGTGCGCATCGCACTCGACGATTTCGGCACCGGCTATTCGTCGCTGAGCTACCTGCACCGTTTCCCCTTCGACAAGATCAAGATCGACCGCAGCTTCATCAGCGACATCGGCGAGCCCGAGGACTCGTCTCCGATCGTCCAGGCGGTGGTGCACATGGCCGCCGCCCGCCGCATGGTGACGACGGCGGAAGGCGTCGAGACCGAGGCGCAGCGCGAGGTTCTGCGGCAGCTCGGATGCAGCCAGATGCAGGGCTGGCTGTTCAGCCCGGCCGTGCCTGCGGCGAAATTGAAGGAATTGCTGTCGGCGCAGGCTGCTGCGGCTTAGCATCCGCAATGAGTTTTGGTTGAATCGCCGCGAGCCCCGAGCTCGAATCACCTCTCCCGCAGGGAGAGGTCGGAGCGCATCGAAAGATGCGATCCGGGTGAGGGGTTAAGGCCTCACGGAATGCCTGCGGCCCCTCACCCGGATTGCTACGGACGATGCTTCGCATCGCCGAGCGCAATCCGACCTCTCCCCGCTGGGGAGAGGTGAACCCCGGACGGCCGATTGAACCTAATTTCATCGCGCTTTAGCACGCGCAATCATCCCGCACTCTGCATCAACGATGACCGTGTGGGTCAGCCAGAGCGGCATCGCGGCCTCACACTTCGTCACGAGATAGGGCCTGCCTATCGCGCGCTGCGACCGAGCTGGTCCACCACAGCGAGCCATAGTGCGATAGTCTCTGCTGAGGCGGTCGTATCGACTGCTTTCGGACGCACGGCCGTATGTACCATCACCAGCTTGGTCGCGGGATCGACGAAGATCATCTGGCCGCGAATACCGAGCAAAACGAATCGGCGTGTGGCGCCGGGCAGCAACCAGATCTGGTAGCCATAGCCGTAATACTTCGTGGCCACACCTGGCGCGAGATGGGTGTCGGACGGACGCACCGTCGTCGCATCGATCAGCCATTGGCGTGGAATGATCTCGCGCCCTTCCCACACGCCGTCATATGCGAGCAGGCGGCCAAAACGGGCGTAGTCGCGCAACACGGCATTGAAGCAGCAAAAGGTAACCTCCTGGCCGGTACCGTCGATCGCCCATGAGGCGTCGGCCTCGGTGCCGATCCGCTGCCATATCTTCTCACTGAGGTAGTCGGCAACTGGCTTGCCTGTCACAGCACGCAGGACGAGCCCGAGGATCTCGGTCTCGGAACTGGCGTAGTGCCATTGCGTATCAGGCGGCGCGACGCGGGTGTTGAACTGCGCAAGACTGACCGCAGGGGCCTTGCCGGGCCGGCCGAACAGGTCGCGCCCGAGGCGCGCAATATCGTCCTGCCCGTCGTAGATCTCCTTGAAGTCGACACCGGAAGACATGTGGAGCAGCGCGCGGATCGGTGTCTTGCCGTACTCGGTGCCCGCGAGCGCACTGACATAGGTCGCGACGTCGTCATCGATCGATTTGATGAGACCGTCGGCCGTAGCGATTCCGATCAGCATGGCGGTGAAGGTCTTCGCCATCGACTGGGAGAGAAAGCGATCGCGGTCCGAGCGCGCGTATTGATAGTGTTCGTATAAAATGGTGTCGCCCCTGGCGAGCAGCAGTCCGGTCGTCGGCTGTCGGCTGAGATAATCCCCGATGGTCCGGCGCTCGCCGCCAAAGCTGTAGGAGATCTCGGGCTCGGCGGCGCGCTGAAACAACCAGGCTGCGGCTGCACGTCCAACTGTGCGCGCGGGCGTCAGTTCGTCAAAATGACTGTAGGTGGCAACGAGATGGCGCATTTCCGCTCCGGCCGTCAATGTGCCAAGCGGATATCCCTCCTCAGCGCCGTAAGCGCTGGCGTCGTAACCCGTGTTTGAGAAGACCGGTCTGCCAGCGGGATGCTTGACGGCTTCCTGCGCACTTGTGATGCCCGACGCCGCGAGCATGACCATCGCAGTGATCGCAACCCGAACCACTCCCGCGTTCATCGCAGCCACCCACGCATTGGTCGAACAACCAGAGTGCATTAAAGCATGATCCGGAACAGTGCGCAGCGGTTTTCCCTCGCGACAAACGCGGAACGCGTTTACGCGGAGATCATGCTCAACCAAAAAGCACGATGAGGTCGCCCGGAACGCATCCGGCGGCACCAAAAGGCGAGGCGAAATGCGTCGCTATTTTCAGGGGCTGGATGGGTGTAGATGCAGCTCGCTGCCAGCCTCGATCCGCTGACCCATCACGCGGGCGAGAGCGCGTTGCACAATAACCCAGGCCAGGAGCGCGATTGCCAGACCCGCCGCCACATCGGAAAAGTAATGGCTTCCGTCCACCGGCGTTGCCGCAATCATCGCAACATTGAGCAAAGCGGCGACACCGCCGACATATTTGACCGGCCAAAGCGCCAACAGGAAGAGAAGTCCAAGCGCTGCATGCAAGCTCGGGAAGCTGATGATTCCTTCAGCGCCCTCCGCGACCAGATGGCGGAACGTTCCATCGCGCAACCCAAAGAACACGGGAAGAGGCAGATCTCGGGTAACCGGTACGATGGCAGGGGAGTGATCTGCAGACAGCTGCAGATAACCCCAGACGCCTTGCGCCGGCATCAGGGTAGAAACGCCGATTGTCAGAAGGGTCGTGAGTACGAAGCTCAACATGAAGATGCGCAATCGCTGGGTATGCCCTGCCGCAGCCAGGACGACAACGATGGCTGTCGTTTGCACGGCAAAACTCGCATACGCAAGCGCCAGTATTCGGTGCAGAAGCGGCGCGGCGTTCATCGCATCAAGCCATGACATCCAGTCAAAGCCCAGTCGCTGGTCCAGTGCGGCGAGGTTGCTATCCCACAGAGGAAATGCCGCGCTCGCCGCGACGTAGGACAGAGGAGCTGCCACCGACGCAAACGCAATGACCTGGGCAGCGCTGACCAGTGCGTCCGCGAGAGCCGCGTCCTTTCTGATGGTCGAGTAGAACCAGCTCAGCAATACGAGCAAGAAGGCAACAAGGGCGGATTTCCAGAATGAGATCCACTCGATCTGGAAAGGCCCGAGGATAGACGCGATCAGCACGGCACCAGCCGTGGCCCCAATCACGATCCAGATGATACGATCGACATGCTTCAACCGGTCATGGAGGAGACATTGGGTCATGGGCGGTGATCGACCAAAAACGACGAATGGAATCTACGGGCGAGAAGCGGATTGATCCGCCCGGAGGACGGAGCCTGAGCTACAGAACGAGGCGGAGAGTATTTCCGTACGGCTCCTAACTGCGACAGCAGGTCGTAAGCTATGGCCGTCTCGCGGGATGCCTTGACCACGAACCAGGTACCGCCAATGACAATCGCCGTACGAACGCCGGCAACGATATTTTGCTGAGGTGGAGGAAGCGTCCGCCGGCTTCGACCAACAGCGACCGCAGGGCCAGCAGGATGAGGTATGACACTGCGACCCCCAGTTGAGACCACAATTATCGTACCAGGAGTTAAAGAGTCGTTCTTCGGATGCTTCAACCGCCTTTCACGAAGGACAGAAGCAATTGCTGGGGGCGCAGACTGTGGTGGCTTGGCTGCCTCGAACCTTGCGGAAAGCGAAATTCCGGCGAGACAGATGGATGCCCGAAAGCATGCATCTTTTGCACTGCCCACATCGTCCCGGCGGGGACGAGGCCCGGCAACGGAGGCGAATCCAGACCGGACCTCGGACCGCGAACTTCACTGCTGAGGCGAAGCCGACGATCGGACGGCATAACGTCCCGGGAAGGCGGAAAGTTCACATCAGGCGTTTTGCGTCGCGCACTTCGGCAAATTCCGCGTCGGGATGGCTGACGATGGTGGCAACCATGATGCCGCTGATGATCAGCGACCAGGCGGTGTCCCAATAAATCCAAAACATCTGACGGCCTCCGTTTTCGATCTCCTCGGCCCGCGGGATCAAGGTAACGGCAAGGCAAGGTCGCCGTTCCCAGCGCGATTGCGGCACGACGAGGCGCGAGCGAAGCACGGCGCTATTTTTGATTGGTCGGCGGTGGCGCCCGATCGGTTTGACCGGGGTAGCGCTTTGCCACGACGTCCTCATTGCGCGCCATTGGTTTGCAATTGCGTGACGGCTTTCAGCTGTGAACGCGTTCATAGGATCGTCGCAGTTTGCGGTGCACCATGGTCCCTGCGTCTCCCGGGGCGTCAAGATTTCGACCGACGGATTTGGCCTGATGCGGAAACAACTCGTCGCCTGGACCATTTTGACCTGCGCGCTGCTTGCGGTAGCGGTGTGGACCTTGCTCGGGCCACCCGAATACGCGTCCGGCCCGCATTTGCCGTCCCGCAGCATGACAGCGGCCGTGCGGTAATTGTCCTTCCCGCCACCGATACAATTTCGGCATCAATCGATCCCGTTTGGAATTTGGTGCGGCGGCGCGCCTCCGGCTATGCTCGATGGCAAAAAGACAATGCCGCGCCGGCCTGAGGAGGAGCCCATGTCGAGACCGACCCGACGCACCGCGTCCAGAGCGCCACGCGCTGCGATCGCCACCACCCTGTTCGCGTTTCTCGCCCTCATTTCTGGAGTCCGCGCCGGCATGGCCGAGACCTTCGCCTATGTCGGCAACGCCGACAGCAACGACATCAGCGTATTCAAGATGGCCGAGAGCGGCGAGATGACGCCGGTGCAGACGGCTGCCTTCACCGGCGTCGAGAAGCCCGGCTCCTCGACGCCGCTCGCGATCACGCCCGACCACCGCGTGCTGATCGCCGGCGTCCGCTCGCAGCCATACCTTGCGGTGAGCTTTGCGATCGATCCCAAGACGGGCCGGCTCAGCCATATCGGCAACGGGCCGCTCGCCGACAGCATGGCCAACATCGCGGCCGACCGCAGCGGCAAATTCCTGTTCAGCGCCTCCTATGGCGGCAACAAGGTCGCGCTGAATCCGCTGCTGGCGAACGGCGTCGCCGGCGAGCCGAAACAGGTGATCTCGACCGGGCTGAACGCGCACGCCTTCCTGCCCTCGCCCGACAACCGCTTCGTGTTCGCGACCAATCTCGGCTCCGACCAGGTGCTGGCGTTCGCGTTCGACGCCACGGCGGGTACGCTGACGCCGAGCGTCCCGCCGGCGATCAAGGTGCCGGAGAAGTCGGGGCCGCGGCACTTCGTATTCCATCCCAATGGCAAATTCGTCTATCTCATCCACGAGCTGAATGGCGACGTCGCGGCATTCAGCTATGAGGCCAAAAGCGGCGCCTGGACCGAGATTCAGCGCACCACCGCGCTGCCGGAGGGATTCAACGGAAAACCCTGGGCGGCCGATATTCACATCACCCCTGACGGACGCTTCCTCTACGCCTCCGAGCGCACCACCAACACGCTCACCGCCTACAAAGTCGATGCGACCAGCGGCAAGCTGACTACGGTTGGCAGCGTCCCGACCGAGAAGCAGCCGCGCGGCTTTCACATCGATCCCACGGGGCGCTATCTCGCCGCGGTCGGCGAACTGTCCGACAGCATGACGGTCTACACAATTGACCAGACCAGCGGCGCATTGGCTAAGCTGAAATCCTATCCCACCGGCAAGAAGCCGAACTGGGTGGAGTTCTTGAGCCTGCCGTGAGGCCTCTTACCCTCCCCGTGGAGGCTGGAAGACAGCGAACCTTGGCTCCAGTCCGGAAGACTAATTTGACAGGCGGTATCGCACCGCCTGCGCTGCTGCGGCATTCTCATCCGGGCCCGCCCATGGTCTGCCGCGGTCGCTTCTGCTATCGATGAGGCCGTCAAGGCCCCAACCGGAATGACCTATGCGTCCATTGCCTGCGCGTTGCTTTTCCAGACATCTCGTTGTGCTCACCGGATTGCATCTGCTGTCCGCCCAGCCCACGCTTGCCGCCGATGACGACGCGCCCAAGGGGCCGGCGGTCACGGTGCTGAAGGCGGCAAAATCCTGCTTCTCGGACATCGTCGAGGCCACCGGCACGATCATCGCGCGCGAGGAAACGTCGGTGCGGCCCGAGCGTCCGGGCCTGAAGGTGACGGAGGTGCTGGCGGAAGCCGGCGAGACCATCACGGCCGGCCAGGTGCTGGCGCGCCTCGCGCTGCCCGAGGGCGGCACGCTTCAGGTCACGGCTCCCGTGGCGGGTCTGATCGCGACGTCGACCGCGCAGATCGGCGCGCTGGCCTCGGCCAAGGGCGAGGCGCTGTTCACGATCGTGGCGCGCGGCGAATATGATCTCGTCGGCCTGGTTGCGACCATCGATATGCGGAAGCTCGCGGTCAACCAGTCCGCGACCGTGCGCATCGCCGGCGCCGGCGATATGGACGGCAAGGTGCGCCGCATCGGACCGACCGTCGAGCCGAACATCCAGCAGGGCATGGTCTATATCGGCATCACGTCGCCAAAGCGGCTGCTGCTGAATGCGAGCGGGCGCGCGTTGATCAAGACCGGGCAGAGCTGCAATGTCGCGGTGCCGCTGACCGCCGTGCAATATACCTCCGCCGGCACCGTGGTGCAGGTGATCCGCCGCAACCGCGTAGAGACCAAGCGCGTCGAGCTCGGATTGATGTCGGGTGGCAATATCGAGGTCCGTGACGGCCTCAATGAAGGCGACGTCGTCGTCGCCCGCGCCGGCGCGCTGCTCCGCGAAGGCGATCCCGTGCGCCCGGTGATGGCCGCGGAGGCGGCGAAGTAGGTTTTCGCCGCACCGTCATTGCGAGGAGCTCGTGACAAAATTGCGAAGCAATTTTGCACTGAAGCGACGAAGCAATCCAGAGTCGTTCCGCGGAAAGATTCTGGATTGCTTCGCTGCGCTCGCAATGACGATGTGGGTGCACTGTGCACCACACGACATCTTCGGAGAGCGATAGTCTGAAAAAACTGGGCCCCGGCTCAGCGTCGCATCATTGTATGATGCGCCGCGTCCGGGGCACGAGAAATCGCGCGATCCAATATCTAAGAAAACTAGCCGCCGGCTTCGCCGAATTGGACGTCTTCGAGCAGCGAGGAGGAGACGGTCGGGACCTGGTCGCCTTCGGAGGCGCGGGAGATGGCGACACGGGTCTTGTTGAAGACGCTTTCGGCGCTGCCCTGCGCATTGAGGTTGTTGAGGAACTCGCTGACCAGCACGCTATGCTCGCCGTTGCCGTCGTCGGCGACCTTGCCGGGCGAGGCCGAGGAGAGGATCAGCGCGTTGTCGGTCGCGCTGATCGGCGCGAGCCCGTGGCTGTAGGAGCGGAAGCGGCGCTCATAAGGATTGCGGCGAGAGGCGTCGACGACGACGAGCTTGGCCTTGGCGCCTTGCTCCTTCATCATGTCGAGCACGCTGTCGATGGAGACGCCCTGGCGGCGGACGTCGCTTTCCTTCCAGATCACGGCATCGACTGGCAGCATGTAGCTCTCGCGGCCGGCCTGCACGCCGAAGCCGCCGAAGAACAGCATGACGACCGTGTCCTGCTTGATCCGGGACTTCAGGCGGTTGACGGCGCGGACCATGTCGTCCTTGGTCGCGTCTTCCACCATGTCGACGTCAAAGCCGTTCTTGCGCAGGGCCGAGGACAGCGCGCGGGCGTCGTTGATCGACTGCGTCAGCGGCTCGTTGGCGTCGGGGTAATGTCCATTGCCGATGACGAGCGCGAGGCGCGAGGTCTGGCCGATCGAACCCGTGACCTGGTCGGTCGAGACGACCTTGGCGGCATCGAGCGAGCGCATGTTGAGGGCAGCATGGGCGCCGATCACGAGCGACACCGTACCGATGAGGGCCGCGGCGACTGCGATCGTGCGTCGGGAAATGTCGAGCTGCCTTACATTCATCTCGCTTCATTCCTGTTAGTGCCAAACACCAGCCAAGCGCGCGCACACTTCTTGAGTAGCGCGATAGCGGCTTTCGGTTTGAGGGATTGGCCGGGACGTGCCCCGAATTGCGCGCAATTTGCGGCGCCGCACCAAACAAACTCTTAACCGGATATAGTGTCCCGGGCAATAGATCGCCAAAAATTTGAACTAACCCACTGAAGTTGTTGGTTAACTCCTCAAGCCCGATTTGCATATTTTTCGTCCCTGGCTCCTTCCAGCCCCCCGCCCGTGCAGCCCTCGTGCCGACTTTCTTCTGTGAGTTCCATCACATTTGTATTTCCTGCGAATCCGGGTAGCTTTTTCAAAGACTTGCAGGGGTGGCGCGCGGCTGGGGGCGCGCTGGATGGCCCCCGGCCAAGCCCCCGCGAGAGTCCCGCCACCAGGAATTTCATGAGCTTTCATTATTTTGCCGGCGCCGCCTGCCGGACGCTGACGGCGCGCAAGGACGGCCCCTCGCTTTACGATGTCTGCGATCCCGTGCTGGCGGGCCCAGCCAACGGCGATCCGCACCTGGCCAAATTCTACAAGACCGCGCTCGGCAATCCCGCACTGCGGCTGCTGCTCCGCCGCGCCGGACTGCCCGAGTTGCGTGACCAAACCAAACTGGACCGGCTGCGCGCGGCGCTGGTCCGCGCCCGCGACGATGCTGAACCCGACTGGACGGCAGTGGGGCAGCCCGTCGCCGACCTCGTCGACACCATCGCGCTCGATCATCCCCGGCCGCCGCCCGCGCCGTTCGTCGGCACCATGCCGCAACAGGCGCAGATCGACGGCGTGATTCGCGACTGCGCGCAGCATCTTTTGCGCTCGTACCGTCAGAACGGCTTTCTGCCGACCTATGCCGCGTTCAATTTGATCGGCGATCCCGACTTCCGCGGACGCGAGCTGACCATGGCGCTTACGGGCCTCAACGCGCGCGGTTACAAGAACTCCTCGCTGCTGTTCAACCTCGCCCGCGTCTTCATCGCACGCTCGCCTGCGCGCGCCGTCATCAATCCGCCCTGGACCGGCATCGCCGAGCCGATGTGGGAGCCGGTGCAGATCCGCCACCGTTCCGCCTATTACGATGCGTTCTTCATCGAGGCGCTGCTGAGTTATGTCGAGACCGGGCTCGCCTCACCGGTCGACAGGAAGGCGGCAGAGCGCGCGATCACCGACATGGTCGATTTCTGCATCAACATCAGCCGCGAGGAAGTGGAGGGCATCGACGGCGCACGGTTCAACGTCATCACTGCGCTCGCGCCGGCGCCGCATCCGCAATTTTCCCGCTTCTTCGCGCAGATCAAGCAGGATCTCGGTTTCGGCATCTACGTGCCGGATTGCGACACCACGGCCTGCTCGATCTCCGCGGCGACACAGGCGGGCTGCACCGATCAGATCATCGATCAGCCGCTATTGGACTTCTACGCGGGCTACCAGGTGCGCGCCGGCGTCAACGAGCCGCGCGTGACCGTACCGCTCAACGACCACATCGACTACGAGGGCGGGGTCGCGACCTGGATCGACAATCTCAGCGGCGAGCGGCCTTACGGCAACGATCTCGATCCGACACTCAATCTCGACATCCTCGAGGTCAGCTTCCGCAATCTCGCGCGTTGGAAAATCCTGGAGACGCCGGCGCGGCTCGCCACCGTGCATCGCATCATCGGCTTCCAGAAGCGGCTGGCTGCGAGCAGCGCCTTCGCAAATCCGCGCTCGCACATCTATTACCTGCCGGAGCTCTACAGCGCCTATTTCGGCCGCTGCTATGCCGCCTTCCTGGCGCTGCCGCTGGCGGCGCAGGCCGCGATCGATCCCGACGGCGATTTCGACTTCATCCGCCACCGCGTGCTCGCCTACGTCAAGGGCGAGCTGATGACGGCCGAGATGAACGTGTTCGACGCAGCGCTGGCGCTGATCGCGCTCGGTCATCTCGGTGCCGATCCGCGCGCCTTCGCGCCAGCGCTGAACGTGATCGTCGCGAGCTTGGGCGAAGGCGGTCGCCGCGGCCCGTTCCGTGCCTATGAATGGAACAAGATGAAGACGCCGACGCGGATCCTGGTCGGCGGGCCCGAGGTAACGTCGGCCTTCGTGCTGATGGGACTGGCGGTGGCCCGCAGGCGAATGGTGAATGGTGAGTAGCGATTGGGGCTCATTGCATCCCTATTCGCCATTCCCCACTCGCTATTCGCTCCCGGATGACGGGAAGTTGAAAGCCTATCTGTTAGGCAGCCGCTGGCCGGGCGGCCAAAAGCCGACCACAATTGCGGCGTTTATCGAGATTTTCATCATACGCGGACCGGCATGTTGCGAAATTTCCTGATTGCGCTGTCTTTGCTCGCCATCTCCTTGCTCGGCTTGCCGTCGCTGGCGCAGGCCGCCGACATTACCGGCACGGCAAAGGTCCGCGAGGGCGATTCCGTCCTGATTGGCAACACGCGGATCCGGCTCGGCGGCATCGACGCCCCCTCGGTCGACCAGCTCTGCCTCAACACCCAGGCCGAGCGCTGGACCTGCGGCGTCGCCGCGCGCGACGAGCTCGCCAAATACACCGAGGGCAAGAACTGGGTCTGCCACGTCCGCTCGATCGACCGGCGCGGCCGCACGGTGGCGCGCTGCGAGGTCGGCGGCGAGGACATCCAGAAATGGCTGGTGCGCAGCGGCTGGGCGCTGGCCTTTACCCGTATTTCCCACGACTACGACGCCGACGAGGCTGCCGCGCGCGAGGCAAAGGCCGGCATGTGGCAGGGCGCCTTCATCGCGCCCTGGGACTGGCGCGTGCGCAACAAGAAGACCCCCATCCTGGGTGCGACCAGGCCGCCCGAGGGCGCGCATGCGGTGCTGCTCGCCTCCGCCTCCGGGCCGGTCGCGCCATCACCGGACTGCACCATCAAGGGCAACGTCAACACCGCCGGCGAGTGCATCTTTCATCAGCCGACGAGCCGCTGGTACGCGCAGATCAAGATGAAGATCAGCAAGGGCACCCGCTGGTTCTGCTCGGTGGAGGAGGCTGAGGCCGCCGGCTGCCGCGAGACGAAGCGATAAACCCACGCCAGACCTGCATTTTTACGTGCTTTTCTTGGGTGTCCACGGCGCGTAAAAGCGTGGTTCAGCAACCCACCAGCCTGTTCTCAAGCAACAAGGACCAACAGCAATGACCGTTCGCGCGGGCCGGGAATTTCTGGCCATCCCCGGGCCCACCACGATGCCCGACGAGGTGCTGCGGGCGATGCACCGTCCGGCGATCGACATCTACTCCAAGGAGATGACCGATCTGACCGAGAGCCTGCTTCGCGACATCTCGAAGCTGTTCGCAACCAAGGGCAAGTCGTACATCTACATCTCCAACGGCCATGGCGCCTGGGAAGCCGCGCTGAGCAATGTGCTGTCGCGCGGCGACAAGGTGCTGGTGCTCGAGAGCGGCCGTTTCGCGGTCGGCTGGGGCAATGCTGCGGCGCTGATGGGCGCCGAGGTCGAGGTGCTCAAGGGCGACTGGCGCCGCGCGGTGCGGCCGCATGAGGTCGAGGAGCGCCTGCGCCGCGACAAGGAGCACACGATCAAGGCCGTCGTCGTCGTCCAGGTCGATACCGCATCGGGCGTGCAGAACGACATCGAGGCGATCGGCAAGGCGATCAAGGCGAGCGGTCATCCCGCGCTCTACATGGTCGACACCGTCGCCTCACTCGGCTGCATGCCGTTCGAGATGGACAAATGGGGCATCGACATCGCGATGTCCGGCTCGCAGAAGGGCCTGATGACGCCACCCGGCCTCGGCTTCGTCTCCGCCAACGCGCGCGCGCTCGAAGCGCACAAGAAGGCCAACATGTCGACGCCCTATTGGAGCTGGAGCGAGCGCGAGGGCACCGAGCACTATCGCAAATATGCCGGCACCGCGCCGGTCCATCTGTTGTTCGCGCTGCGCCAGGCCATCGACCTCCTGCACGAAGAGGGCCTGGAGAACGCCTTCCGCCGCCACAGCCTGCTCGGCGAGGCCGCGCGCCGCGCGGTCGCCGCTTGGTCGGAGGGCCAGGTGCTCGGCTTCAACGTTGCAGAGGCCAGCGAACGCTCCAACACCGTGACCACGGTGACCATGAGCAACGGCCACGATCCGGCGGTGCTGCAACGCTATTGCAAGGAGAAGTGCGGCGTCGTGCTCGGCAACGGCATCGGCGACCTCTCGGGACAAGCCTTCCGCATCGCCCATATGGGCCACGTCAACGCCCCGATGCTGCTCGGCACGTTAGGGGTGATCGAGATGGGGCTGAACGCGCTGAAGATTCCGCACGGCAAGGGCGGGCTGGAAGCGGCGGTTGCGTATCTCGGCGAAGAGGTGGCGGTGTAAGGTTCGTCTCCTGCCCCGGACGCAGCACAGCGCGTCCGGGACACGGGAAGCCTTCTTTAAATCTCCCGCGTTCGATCTGATATAGGGACGAGACACATCCCTGCCACGAGGATCGATTTGCCCAACGCCACCAGCCAAACCCGCCCGCCCGTCGCCCCGCGCCGGCCGCATTCCTTCACGCGGCACGGGATCACCGTGACCGACGATTATGCCTGGCTGAAGGATGAGAAATGGCAGGAGGTGTTGCGCGATCCCGCGGTGCTCGATGACGACATCCGCAAATACCTGGATGAAGAAAACGTCTACACCGAGAGCCTGCTCGGCCACACCGCTGCCTTGCAGAAGACGCTGGTGCGCGAGATGCGCGGGCGGATCAAGGAGGACGATTCCAGCGTGCCATCGCCGGACGGGCCGTTCGCCTATTTCCGCAAGTTTCGCGAGGGCGGGCAGCACGAATTGTTCGGCCGCATGCCGCGCGACGGTGGCGACAGCCATATCGTGCTCGACGGCGACGCGCTCGCAAAAGACCACAAATATTTCAAGTTCGGCGGTAGCCGGCACTCGCACGATCACAAGCTCCAGGCCTGGAGCGCCGACACCAAGGGCTCCGAATATTTCTCGATCCGTGTACGCGACTGGGCGACGGGGTCGGATCTCGACGACCTCGTCGAGGAGACCGACGGCGGCATCGTCTGGAGCAAGGATGCGAAGTCCTTCTTCTATGTGAAGCTCGACGACAATCACCGGCCGATGCAGGTGTGGCGTCACCGACTCGGCACGAAGCAGGCGGACGACACGCTCGTCTACGAAGAGCAGGATCCCGGCTGGTTCACGCATCTGCATGAGAGCACCAGCGGCCGCTTCTGCGTGATCGCGGGCGGCGATCACGAGACAAGCGAGCAGCGGCTGATCGATCTCGAAAGTCCCGAGGCGCCGCCGCGCCTGGTCGCGGCGCGGCAGGAGGGCGTGCAATATTCGCTGGCTGACCGCGGCGACGAGCTCTTCATCCTCACCAATGCCGATGACGCCATCGACTTCAAGATCGTCACCGCGCCGCTTGCCTCACCCGAGCGCAAGAACTGGCGTGACCTGATCCCGTATCGTCCCGGCATCTACATCATCGATCTCGACCTCTATGCCGGCCACCTGGTTCGGCTGGAGCGCGCCAACGCGCTGCCGGCGATCGTGATCCGAGATCTCACCACGAAGGAAGAGCACGCCATCGCCTTCGACGAGGCCGCCTATTCGCTAGACACGATGGGCTCCTACGAATTCGAGACGACGAATCTGCGCTTCTCCTATTCGTCGATGACGACGCCATCGGAGGTCTACGACTACGACATGGCGACGCGCACGCGCGTGCTTCGCAAGCGCCAGGAGATCCCGTCCGGTCACAATGCGGCCGATTACGTCACCACGCGCATCATGGCGAAGGCGCATGACGGCGCCGAGGTGCCGGTGTCGATCCTCTATCGCCGCGGGCTGAAGCTCGACGGCGCGGCGCCGCTCTTGCTCTACGGCTACGGCTCCTACGGCATGGCGATGCCGGCCTCCTTCAGCGCCAACCGCCTGTCGCTCGTCGACCGCGGCTTCGTCTACGCCATCGCCCATATCCGCGGCGGCGCCGACAAGGGCTGGGGCTGGTATCTCGACGGCAAGCGCGAGAAGAAGACGAATTCGTTCGACGACTTTGCCGCCAGCGCCCGTGCGCTGATCGCGGCGAAGTATACGAGCACAAAACGTATCGTCGGCCATGGTGGCTCGGCCGGCGGCATGCTGATGGGCGCGGTGGCCAACCGCGCTGGCGAGCTGTTCGCCGGCATCGTCGCCGAGGTGCCGTTCGTCGACGTGCTCAACACCATGCTCGATGACACGTTGCCGCTGACGCCGCCGGAATGGCCGGAATGGGGCAACCCGATCGAGAGCGAGAAGGATTTTCGGACGATCCTGTCCTACTCGCCTTACGACAACGTCGCGGCGAAAGAATATCCGGCGATTCTCGCGATGGGCGGACTGACCGACCCGCGCGTCACCTATTGGGAGCCAGCCAAATGGATCGCGCGCCTGCGCGCGACCATGAGCGGCGGCGGCCCGGTCCTGCTCCGCACCAACATGGGCGCCGGACATGGGGGCGCCTCGGGCCGCTTCGACCGGCTCGATGAAGTCGCGATCGTCTGTGCGTTCGCGCTGTGGGCGGCAGGGATGGCTGAGGCCGGGGTGTAATCTTCTCCCTTTCCCCGTTCTTACGGGGAGAGGGTCGGGGTGAGGGGCTCTATCCGCACAAATATCGCGAGTTTGACTCGCGGAGGCTCCCCCTCACCCGGAATCCGCGCTTTCAGCGCGCATTCCGGCCTCTCCCCGCACGCGGGGAGACGCGAAGAGACTACCGCCCGTTCTTTTTCCGCCACGCCGCGAAGTCGGTAAGCGTCTGCGGATCGGTCGCCGGATAGAGACCGAAGATGCCGCGGCCCTTACCGACTTCCTCGGTGACGAAATCCTCGAACGCGGTCATCTCGAAGGTCTCGTTGGCGATCTCGTCGGCGAGATGTGCTGGGATCACGATGACACCGTCGCTGTCGCCGAGGATGACGTCGCCGGGAAACACCGGCGCATCACCGCAGCCGATCGGGACGTTGATCTCGATCGCCTGATGCAAGGTCAGATTGGTTGGCGCGCTCGGACGGTGATGGAAGGCGGGAAAGCCGAGCCTTGCGATCTCGGCTGAGTCGCGAAAACCGCCATCAGTGACGACGCCGGCAACGCCGCGCTTCATCAGGCGTGTGATCAGGATCGCGCCGGCCGAAGCCGCGCGCGCGTCCTTGCGGCTGTCCATCACCAGCACCGCGCCCGGCGGGCAATCCTCGATCGCCTTGCGCTGCGGATGGGAACGGTCCTTGAACACGTCGATGGTGTTGAGGTCCTCGCGCGCCGGCATGTAGCGCAGCGTGAAGGCTTCGCCGACCATGGTCGGCTGGTCCGGGCCGAGCGGGTGCACATCCTGGATCATCTGGATGCGCAGGCCGCGCTTGAACAGCGCGGTGGCGACGGTGGCGGTGGAGACGGATTTGAGCTTGTTGCGGGTGGCTTCGCTGAGTTTGGACATGGGACACTCTCTCTTGTCGTCATTCCGGGGCGCGCGTAGCGCGAGCCCGGAATCCATCGAGCGGCACAAACTGCGGCGCGATGGATTCCGGGCTCATCGCTTCGCGATGCCCCGGAATGACAAGGTCACTAGTAAATCGACGGCTCGCCGATCGGCGCGCCGAAATCGGTCTCCAGGAAGTCGAAGTCGCAGCCGTCATTGGCCTGCTTGATGTGCTTGGTGAACATCCAGCCATAGCCACGCTCGAAGCGACGGTCGGGCTGCTTCCAGGCGGCACGGCGCTTTTCGAGCTCGGCTTCCGGCACATCGAGATTGATGGTGCGGGCGGCGACGTCGAGCGTGATGCGGTCGCCATTCTGCACCAGCGCCAGCGGGCCGCCGACATAGGATTCGGGCGCGACGTGCAGGATGCAGGCGCCGTAGCTGGTGCCGCTCATGCGTGCATCCGAGATGCGCACCATATCGCGCACGCCCTGCTTCACGAGTTTGGTCGGGATCGGCAGCATGCCCCATTCCGGCATGCCCGGCCCGCCCTGCGGCCCCGCATTACGCAAAATGAGAACGTGATCCTCGGTGGCGTCGAGATTGGGATCGTCGACCGCCTTCTTCATCGACGCATAATCGTCGAACACCAGTGCGGGCCCGGTATGCTTGAGGAAGCGCGGCGCGCAGGCGCTCGGCTTGATGACGCAGCCGTCGGGCGCGAGATTGCCCTTGAGCACCGCAAGCGCCCCCTCCTTGTAGATGGGATTGTCGATCGAGCGGATCACGTCGTCATTGTGCACCTCGGCATGCGCGATGTTCTCACCGAGAGTCTGACCGGTGACGGTGATGCAGTCGAGATGCAGATGCGGCTTGATCTGGCCCATCAGCGCCGGCAGGCCGCCGGCATAGAAGAAGTCCTCCATCAGATAGGCATCGCCGCTCGGCCGCACGTTGGCGATGACGGGCACCTTGCGGCTTGCCTTCTCGAAATCGTCGAGACCGATGTCCAGGCCGGCGCGGCGGGCCTGTGCGATCAGATGGATGATCGCGTTGGTCGAGCAGCCCATCGCCATCGCCACAGCAATTGCGTTTTCGAACGCTTTTCGCGTCTGGATCGTCTTCGGCGTCAGATCCTCCCACACCATCTCGACGATGCGGCGGCCGCACTCGCTGGCCATGCGGATGTGGTTGGCATCGGCGGCGGGAATCGAGGAGGCTCCCGGCAGCGTCATGCCGATCGCCTCTGCGATCGCGGTCATGGTCGAGGCCGTGCCCATGGTCATGCAGGTGCCGTAGCTGCGGGCGATGCCGGCTTCGATGTCGAGCCAGTCGCGGTCCGAGATCTTTCCGGCGCGCCGCTCGTCCCAGTATTTCCAGCCGTCCGAACCGGAGCCGAGCGTCTTGCCCTTCCAGTTGCCGCGCAGCATCGGGCCCGCCGGCAGATAGATCGCCGGGATGTTCATCGAGGTGGCGCCCAGCAGCAGCGCCGGCGTCGTCTTGTCGCAGCCGCCCATCAGCACCACGCCATCGACGGGGTGGCTGCGCAACAGCTCCTCGGCGTCCATCGCCAGCAGATTGCGATAGAGCATGGTCGTGGGCTTGAGCAGCGATTCCGATAGCGACAGCGCCGGCAGCTCCAGCGGCAGGCCGCCGGCCATCAGGATGCCGCGCTTGACGTCGTCGACGCGCGACTTGAAGTGCATGTGGCAGGGCTGGGCGTCCGACCAGGTGTTGAGGATCGCGATGATCGGGCGGTCCTTCCACTCTTCCGGGGCATAGCCCATCTGCATGGTGCGCGAGCGGTGTCCGAACGAGCGGAGATCGTCGGGCGCGAACCAGCGCGCGCTGCGGAGCTGGTCGGGTGTTTTCTTCTTGTTCTTGGTCATGATTGGGTGCCCCATTTCTGGACGGTATTCCGCTCGATGGCGCGAAAGATCAGGTTCTCGACAAAGAGCCCGATGATGATGACAGTCAAGAGACCTGCGAACACCGCCGGGATGTCGAGCAGGTTGCGGTTCTCGAAGATGAACCAGCCGAGCCCGCCCTGGCCCGAGGACACGCCGAACACCAGCTCGGCCGCGATCAGCGTGCGCCAGGCAAAGGCCCAGCCGATCTTGAGACCCGTCAGGATCGAGCCGAAGGCCGCGGGGATCAGGATTTTTGCCACGTAGGGCAGCCCGCGCAGGCCGTAATTGCGCCCGACCATGCGCAGCGTGTTGGACACGCTCTTGAAGCCGGAATGGGTGTTGAGCGCAACCGGCCACAACACCGAATGGATCAGCACGAACACCAGGCTGCCATTGCCGAGCCCGAACCAGATCAGGGCGAGCGGCAACAGCGCGATCGCCGGCAACGGATTGAACATGGCCGTCACCGTCTCGAGGAAGTCGGTGCCGATCCGCGTCGAGATCGCGAGCACGGTGAAGATCGCGGCCAGCACGATGCCGGCCGAATAACCCATGAACAGCACTTTCAGCGACGTCCAGGCCCGCATCGGGATCGAGCCGTCCTTGATGCGCTCGAACAGCGTCACGATGGTGTCGTGCAGCGTCGGAAACAGCAGGGGATTGTCGAGGTAGACGCCGTAAGCTTCCCAGACTGCGGCCAGAAACAGGATGATGACGGTCTTGCGGACGAAGCCGTCGTTCCACAACAGCTCGGCAACGCTCAGCTTGCGCTCGACTTCGCCCGCGCCGCTGGAGGCGGCCGGCGCCTCACGCAGCAGAATTCTCGCTTCGGCCATGAGAGGTTCCCTCAATGCGCCGTTGCTTCGGACGCGAACAGGAGATCGTGGATCTCCTTCTCGAGCCGGCCGGCGCTACCATCGTCATTGGAGACCTTGTCGACGTCGACCACCTCGGCCTTGACGCGTCCGGGATGCGGCGACAGCAGCAGGATGCGGTTGCCGATCCGGATCGCTTCCGCGATCGAATGGGTGACGAACAGCACGGTGAATTTGGTCTCGCTCCAGAGCTGTAGCAGCTCGTCCTGACAGGTCCGCCGCGTCAGCGCGTCGAGCGCAGCGAAGGGCTCGTCCATCAGGAGAATGTCCGGCTCCATCGCCATGCCACGCGCGATCGCGACGCGCTGCTTCATGCCGCCGGACAACGTGTGCGGATAGGCATCGACGACGCGGGTCAGACCGACCTTTTCGATATAGGCCCGCGCCCGCGCTTCGGCGTCCTTGCGCGACAGCTTTCGCGCGGTCAGCAGCGGGAACATGACGTTGGCGAGTACGCTTTTCCAGGGCAGAAGCTGGTCGAACTCCTGGAAGATCATCATGCGGTCGGCGCCGGGACCGCGGATCTCGCGATCGCCGATCGTCATACGGCCTTCGCTGGGGCTCATGTAGCCGCCGACGGCCTTGAGCAGGGTCGACTTGCCGCAGCCGGACGGTCCGAGCAGCACGAAGCGGTCGGACCTGTCGACGGTGAAGCTCACCCTTTCCGTGGCGGTGACGACTGCGCTGGAGGTCTTGTAGCGCAGCGTCACCCCGCTGACGTCGAGCAGCGCCATCAGTTGCCCTTCAGGTCGTGCGCGACGGGGAGATAATAGTCGGTCCAGGCCTTGGGCTGCGTCTTCAACGTGCCGGTCTTGTACAGATGGGCCGCGAATTTCATCGTGCCCTGCGGCTCAAGATTCCATTCCATCATGCCGGGCTGCTTGAGGAGATCGAGCAGTTCTTCCACCGAGGTCTTGTCGCCCGTGACCTCCTTGTAGATCTCCACCGCCTGCTTGGTGTCGCTGCGGATCAAATCCTGCGCTTCCTTGGTCGCGTCGCGCACGGCCTGGATGATTTTTGGATTGGCGTCGGCGAATTTCGTCGTGGTGAAGAACTGCGCCTGGCTCAGCGGGCCGCCCATCACGTCGGGTGAATTCAGCACGACATGCGCGCCCGGCACGTTCTTGAGCTCGAGGAACGTGAACGGCGGGATCGAGAAATGGCTGTGCACTTCGTGCTTGGGATTGGACAGCGCCGCATAGGCATCGGGATGGCCGAGCTGCACTGTGTTGGCATCCAGCTTCGACCACTGGTCGGCGCCGAACGCTTCCGCAGCGGCGATCTGAAGAACGATCGCCTGCGTCGAGACCTTCACGGTCGGCACGGCGATCTTGTCGGCCGGGCCAAAATCCTTGATCGACTTGATGTTGCTGTCGCGGCTGATCAGCGTCATCGGCTGCGCCGACGTCGCGACGATACCCTTCACGCCGCCGCGGGTACGGTCCCACAACAGGAGAAGATTGCCCGTGCCGGTATTGAGAATGTCGACGCCGCCTGCGAGCAGCGCATCGGTCTGCGCGCCACCGCCGGAGAAGGTGATCCATTTGGTGGTGACGCCGGGAACGCCGAGAGCCGCCGCATGCTTTTCGATCAGCTTCTGCTTCTCCATGATGTGGCTCGGCATGTAGAAAATGCCGGGCTGTCGCGACAGAGAGATCTCGGATTTCTGCTGCGCGCGCGCTGTGGACGCGGACATCGCGAAAGCGCTGATCAGGGCGATGGCTGCAAAGCTACGCTGAAACTGCTTCATCATTGTTGTTCTTTTCCTCCGGCTGCCATTGACGGGCAATCCCGTTGATGCACTAATGCATTAGTACATCAATGGCAAGTCCGCCGGAGCGACCGCATGGAATCAGCCCATACCGCGCCCCGTGCGGCCGCCCGCCCCGGCGCACGGCTCGACCGCGCCCGGCAGGCCGCGCCGCAGGTGTTCGAGCGGCTGCGCAATGCGATCATCGCGCTCGAACTGCCGCCCGGCTCGCCGCTGTCGCGCGCCGATCTCGGCGCGCAATTCGGCGTCAGCTCGACCCCCATCCGCGACGCGCTGATGCGGCTGGAGGAAGAAGGGCTCGTCGACGTCTTTCCGCAGCACGCAACCGTGGTCAGCCGGGTCGATGTCGGCCGCGCCCAGCAGGCGCATTTCCTGCGCCAGGCGCTGGAGCTGGAAATCGTCCGGCTGCTCGCCGAAAAGCATGACGGATCCCTGATCATCCGCCTCGACCACGCCATCGCGCTGCAACAGCAATTTGCCAAGGCCGGCGACTTCGAAGCATTCATGGCCGGCGACAACGACTTCCATGCCCAGCTCTACGCTGCCGCGGAAAAGCAGGATCTTTGGGCACTGGTGCGCAGCCGCAGCGGGCATATCGACCGGTTGCGCCGGCTGCACCTGCCCTCGCCCGGCAAAGCCCAGAACATCGTCCGCCATCACAAGCTGATCACGCGGGCGATCGAGGCCGGAGATGCAGATGCCGTGCAACAGCATCTCCGCAAGCATCTGTCGGGCACATTGAGCGAACTGGACGAAATCCGGAGCCGCCATCCCGAGTACCTGACCGACTAGGCGGCCGCGGCTCGAGCGGGCAGGCGCTCTGAAAGTCATGTGCCCATAAGCATACATATGAGCGACGTCGCCGGAACCGCGCGCGGCGACCGGCGCATCGACCGCGAAGTGCTTGCAGGACGGGCACAATCCGCGCAACAATTTCGCATTGAAGCTGTGTGGTCGTCGGGAGCCCCCTGCCCGCCCCGGAGGTTTTTACGTGGCCAACATCCTGATTGTGGATGACGAACCCGCCGTGCAGACCACGATCCGGCTGCTGCTGGAGAGGGCCGGTCATCGCGTGACGGTCGCCGGCGATGGCCACTCGGCACTTGCACTATTCGCGGCCAGCCGGTTCGACCTGCTCATCCTCGACATCTTCATGCCTGGCATGGACGGCCTGGAGACGATGCGCAGCATCAGGGCGCAGCAGCCGGCCATCCCGATCATCGTCATTTCCGGCCGTTTGATCACGCCGGGCGCCGATGCGGAACCGGATTTCCTGAAGATGGCGACCAGGCTTGGCGCGGTGACGGGCCTGCAGAAGCCGTTCCGGCCCGACGCGCTGCTTGCGGCGGTCAACAGCTGCCTGACTTCGGCGCAACCGTCATCCCGCAGCAACCAAGCGCCGGCTCCGGCTGCCGATGACTGAAACATCCATGTTGCGCCGTAGCGGAACATTCGAGGTCATTTTCGACGCGGCGCGAAGGCCGACATGACCCTCGCAACCCGGCTGGCCATCGCAATGATCCTGCTGGTCGCTGTTGCGGTCTCCGCCGTCGGATGGCTGAGCCATTCCAGCCTGGAGCAGGCGTTCCTGCCGCGCGTGCTCGACCGCATCGAAAGCCACTCGCGGCTATTGGCCTCACAGCTCGAGGCCTCTACGAACGGCGCGCGCATCGATATCGCAACGTTCCGATCGCTTGCTGCGGCGCGCGGCATGATCGAAGCTCATTTCAACAACGGTGTCGATCCGGTCGACCGCCTCTCCGAAAAGACCTGGCGCGACCGCTTGCTGACGCACCTCATGGCCGACGTCAGCGCCAACCCGGCTTACTCGAAATTCCGTATCATCGGCGCTGACGGCGTCGAATATCTGCGCGTCGACCGCACCGGACCGAACGGAGCGGTGCGAGTCGTTCCCGATGACGCCTTGCAGAACAAGGACGACCGCTTCTACTTCCAGCAAGCCATCAAGCTCTCCGAGGATCAAGTCTACGTCTCTCCGGTCGATCTCAACGTCGACGACGGCGTGATCCAGACGCCGCATGTTCCGACATTGCGCGTGGCAGGACCGCTGTTCGGATCCGATCACCGGCTCTTCGGCATCGTCATCATCAATGTCGACATGCGCCAGGTCTTCGATCGCATTCGCATGTCGATCCGCCCCGGCGAATCCGTCTATGTCGTCGGCCGCAACGGCGATTATCTCATGCATCCGGATCGTACCCGCGAATTCGGCGCGCAATTGGGAACGCCGACGCATTGGCAGAACGACTTTCCGTACTTCGCTGCCTTGGTCGGCTCGACCCGGGGTGCAACCCAGGTCGTGCCCGGAGCCGACGGCAAGCCTGGCGGCGCCGCGCTCTCGCCCGCAATCCTGGCCGAGGACCAATGGGTCGGCATCATCCGCGTCGTGCCCAACGTCGTCTTCATGACGCCGGCCGTCACCATCGAGAAGACAACCATCACGATCGGCATCATCGCGGTGCTGGTCGCCGCCATGCTTGCAGTGCTTCTGGCGCGGTCGCTGACACGCCCGATCGGGCGGCTCACCGCGGCGGTCGAGGCGATCGGGCGCGGCGAGCCCGCCGAGATCCCGGTCAACGCGCCGGGCGAAACCGGCATGCTGGCACGCGCCTTCGCGCGCATGATCGAGGAGCGCCGGCGTACCGAAGCCGCCCGCGACCACTATGCCGCGCGCGAGCGCCTGTTCAGCGCTGCGGTCGAATCCTCGGACGATTCGATCATCATGCAAACCCTCGACGGAATCATCATAGGCTGGAATCCGGCCGCCGAGCGCCTCTTTGGCTTTTCCGCGGAGGAGGCCGTCGGCCAGCCGACCTCGATCATCACGCCCGCCGAACGCCGCGAGGAAGGGAAGGACTATCTGGGGCGGATCGCGCGCGGCGAGAGTATCGAAAACTTCGAGACCGTGCGGATGCGCCGGGACGGATGCCTGATCGAGATATCCGTGAATCTCTCCCCGATCCGGAGCCCTTTGGGCAAGATTATCGGCGCTTCGGGCTCGGTGCGCAGTCTCACCGAGGCACGGCGGACCGAGCGAGCGCTGCAACAGCAGCTCGAGGAACGGCGGCAACTGTTCGACACCTCGCAGGATCTGATCGTGATCATGGACTCGCGGGGCAGTATCGTACAGATCAGCCCGAGCAGCGTGGCCATTCTCGGCTACCGCCCGGAGGAATTGATCGGCCGCAGCGTCGCCGATTTGGTCCATCCCGCCGACCTCGACCAATCCCGGGAAGGAATCCGCGCGCTCCGGCGCGGCGGGCCATCGAAGCTTGCCGACACCCGTTGCCTTCACAAGGACGGACACGAAGTCTGGCTGTCCTGGCTCGGCAACTGGTCGAATCAAGCCAGTCGCTTCTTCTTCGTCGGGCGCGACATGACCGAGGCAAGGCTCGCGGAGGAGTCACTGCGCGAAAGCGAGCAGCTCGCGCGCAACATCGTCGAGACCGCGCTCGACGCCTTCGTCCAGACCGATGATCGCAGCACCATCCTGAACTGGAGCTCGCGGGCCGAAGAGCTGTTCGGCTGGCGGCGCGACGAGGTGCTGGGCAGGAACGCGATCGAGCTCATTGTTGCCGAGGGCGAGCGCGACCAGATCAAGGCCGGCCTGTCGCGCTTCCTCGATTCCGGAGATCGCCAGACGCTCAACCGCCGCCGCGAGGTCATGGTCCGCCACCGCGACGGCAGGGAATTCAAGGCAGAGCTGGGCGTTACCTCGATGAAGCGCCGCGAAGGCATTCTGTTCAACGTGTTCTACCGCGACCTCACCGACAAGATCGCGTCCGAGGAGCGCCTCCGGCATGCCGAGAAGATGGAGGCGGTCGGCCAGCTCACCGGCGGGCTGGCGCACGACTTCAACAACATCCTCACCGTCATCACCGGGACGATCGAGATCCTGGCTGACGCGGTAGCCAAGCAGCCGGAGCTTGCGGCGATCACGAAGATGATCGACGAGGCCGCCGGGCGCGGCGCCGAGCTGACCCAGCAGTTGCTCGCGTTCGCACGCAAGCAACCGCTTCAGCCGCGCGAGATCGACATCAACTCGCTGATCATCGACACCGCAAGGCTGTTGCGGCCGACGCTGGGCGAGCAGATCGAGATCGAGTCCGTATTCGAGGAGGAGAGCTGCGTCGCGATGGTGGATCCCAACCAACTGACCACCGCGATCCTCAACCTCGCGCTCAATGCCCGCGACGCCATGCCGGACGGCGGCAAGCTGATCGTGGAAACGGCCTCAACCTATCTCGACGAGGCCTATGCCAGCGACAACGACGTGCGGCCCGGACACTACGTTCTGATCGCAGTGAGCGACACCGGCACCGGTATTCCCGCGAGCATGCTGGCAAGAGTGTTCGACCCCTTCTTCACCTCGAAGGGGCCCGGCAAGGGAACCGGTCTTGGGCTTCCCATGGTCTACGGCTTCATCAAGCAGTCCGCAGGCCACATCAGGATCTACAGCGAGGAAGGCCACGGCACCACGGTCAAGATGTACCTGCCGCCCGGCAACACGCCCGCTGCGGTCGGCGAGGGCGTGGCCCCGGCGACGATCGGGGGCGGACACGAGACGATTCTCGTGGTCGAGGACGACCAGCTGGTGCGCGACTACGTGCTGGCGCAGCTGCATTCGCTCGGCTACGTCACCTTGCAGGCGACGAACGCCGCCGAAGCGCTGGCGATTGTCGCCACTGGCAAGCCGTTCGACCTGCTGTTCACCGACGTCATCATGCCCGGCAAGATGAACGGGCGGCAGCTCGCCGATGAGGTCTCGAAGACGCGTCCCGATCTCAGGGTGGTCTATACCTCCGGCTACACCGAGAACGCGGTCATCCACCACGGCCGGCTGGACTCAGGCGTGCTGCTGCTGGCGAAGCCATATCGTAAATCGGATCTCGCGCGGATCATCCGCAAGGCGCTGCAGGGGTGAGGATTGGAGCGTCATTCGGGGCTCACGATACCCGTAGCCCGGATGGAGCGGTAGCGTAATCCGGGACGTACCCGACGCTGACGCGAACCCCGGATTTCGCTGCGAGACTGGGCAAGATTCTCTAATTTGGCGAAGGAAGGTAAGATTCGGCATGACGAATCGCACCTTCAAGACCGGCATCAGCCGGGATCAGCCGAGCTTTCTTCCGCCGCGGGTGGACGATTATGTG
>JAEWFG010000396.1 GCA_023388935.1 Pseudomonadota bacterium
GCCTCGCTGAGATCGCGGATCGCCTTCTCGTTGTCGCCGCCTAGATAATAGGTCACGCCGCGGTCGGACCAGGCCTGCGCATCATCCGGCTTCAGCTTGATCGCCTGGTCGTAGTCGGCGAGCGCACGGTCGAGCCGACGCTGATTGGTGTAGACGACGCCACGCAGCTCATAGGCCTCGGCATCCTGCGGATCGAGCTCGATGGCCTTGCTGAGATCAGCCGCAGCGCGATTGAGATCGCCGCCGGCCTCGCGCAAGAGATCGCCGCGCAGACGCCAGGCCTTTGCATTCTTGCC
The DNA here is from genome assembly GCA_023388935.1 of Pseudomonadota bacterium. Lineage (GTDB taxonomy): Bacteria > Pseudomonadota > Alphaproteobacteria > Rhizobiales > Xanthobacteraceae > Bradyrhizobium. Next base: position 297 of record JAEWFG010000396.1, read on the forward strand.
GTCGAGCGCGATGGCGCGATCGATATCCCTCAGCGCCTGCGTGAGGCCGCCCGAGGTCCGCGCATTGGCCTCCGCACGAACCAGCAGCGCCGCGGCCCGATCGGCGTTTTGATTGGTGGCCTGATCGATGATGGCGCTGCATGCCGAGATCAGCTCTGCCGGCGCGGACTCGCTGCCCATCACGCAATCGGTGCCGGCAGAGGCTGGGGCTGCGAGGACAAGGCTCATCGCGGCACTGAGGAAGAAGGCGCGCAGCGAGATTTTGGCAAACGAGGACATTTGCGAAGAACGCGTGCCGCACATAAAGAAGGCTCCGTGACACCAGGTTTTCACCATTGTCGCGGCAGGCAAAGAATGGGTTCAAATCGAGCCCGTCGTCAGGGCCCCATCGGCGCCCGCACTCCCTCCCCGGCACGCGCAGGGCTGTCGCCTATGAAGAAAAACGTGGCGGGAAGCTCGCCTGCGGCCATCCTTCGAGACGCCCGCCTGCGGCGGGCCCTCAGGATGAGGTCGCGTTTCGCGGCGAGACATCAAACCCTCATGGTGAGGAGCCCGCCGACGCGGGCGTCTAGCGGACGATGCTTTGCATCGCCGCGAGAACCATGCAGGCCGAACGCGGTCGGCGGCCTGTCAACCGTCATATGCGTAGCCCTAACGCACGCGGGGAGAGGCGAAGAGCCTCAATATCCGTCCACCCCGTTCAGCCGCTGCAGCCGCTCCTGCATCGCCTTCTTCAAATCGTACCCCGGCCGGCCGAACCCCGCATTGCGGCGAGTGATGAACTCATTCTGCTCGCGCTGGAGGTTCTTGGCTTCCCCAGGACTACGCGCCTCCCGGATCGCGCGGGCGTTCGATGCGAAGACTTCCCGGTCGAGATCGGCGAGCTCGCGGTTGGCGCAGATCGCCTTCTCGACAGCCCGGGCCGCTCTCCTGCAATCGAAGCTGGGCTTGCCGGCGACCGCCATCTGCGCGCCGATCCGCTCGATCTCGCGCGCCATCGCCTTGTGATTGGCCCTGGCCTTCTCGTGATTCGGATCGATCTTCAGCGCCGCGCCGAAATCCTGCACCGCCCTGGGCTTGTCGTCCTTCCTCAGCCAAAGCTCGCCGCGCGCATTGAAGAGGTCGGCGAGAGTGGGATCCAGCTGCAAGGCAAGGCTGTCGTCAGCGATCGCGCGGTCGATCTGGTCGTGCCGCGCGAGAAGCGCCCCGCGCGCGATCAGCGCCTTGATCAGGTCCTCCTTCGCCGTCTTCTCGTTGTCGATGACGTCCGCGCAGTCGGAACTGGCCTTGTCCATGTCGTCGGCCGCAGTCGCAGCAAGGCACGGCGCGATATCGACCTGCGGAACCGCAGCAGGCTCGCCGCCGGTCGCAGCCCGGGCCAGGCCGAGCGACAGCGCGCAGAGCAGGACGCCACCTGACAATCGAATCAGCAGAGAACGCATTGTCGTTGCAGTCGGAAAGCTCGCCTTGTGGCCGCATTGTCCGCTATACGGCGGGATTGACGCTGGCCTGTCGCATCGCTCAAATCTGTCTCCGGGGATTGTCGTGTCGACATTCGAATGGATCATCGCGTTGCTGCTCGGTGCCGTTGCATTATCGGCGCTGGCGCGGCGGATCAAGGTCCCCTACCCGACCTTTCTCGCCATCGGCGGCGCGCTGATCGCCTTCGTGCCGAAGAGTCCGACGTGGACGCTGGAGCCGGACCTGGCATTGGCGCTTTTTGTCGCACCGGTGCTGCTGGATGCTGCCTACGACACCTCGCTGCGTGATCTCCGCAACAACTGGGTTCCCGTGTCCACCCTGGTCGTCGCGGCGGTCGGCCTGACCACGGCCGGTGTGGCCTACGTCGCGCATCGGCTGGTGCCTGACATGCCCTGGGCCGCCGCGGTGGCGCTCGGCGCCATCGTGGCGCCGCCGGATGCGGCGGCTGCGGTTGCGATCCTGAGCCAGGTGAAGCTGCCCTATCGCATGGTCAAGGTGCTGGAGGGCGAAAGCCTGCTCAACGACGCCAGCGCGCTCTTGATCTATCGCATCGCCGTCGGCGCGGTCGCGATGGAGCACCTGAAATGGAGCGAGGTCGCGCCGACGATCGCACTGGGGCTGGTCGGGAGCATCCTCGCCGGTCTTCTCGTCGCGCGCATCATGCCGCCCATCATGGAGCGCGTGAAGCAGGTGCCGAGCGCGATCATCATGCAATTCGCCACCACTTTCATGATCTGGATCGGCGCCGAGCATCTTGGCCTCTCCGGCATCCTCACCATCGTGGTCTACGCCATCGCCGTCGCACGTACGGCGCCGGCGCGCATCCCGGCGCGGCTGCGGGTGCCGTCCTATGCGGTCTGGGAAACGATGGTGTTCGTGCTCAACGTGCTCGCCTTCATGCTGATCGGCATGCAGATGCGACCGATCTGGTCGCGGTTAGACGCGGACGTGCGCTGGGAATATTGCGTGGCCGCGGCCTGGATCCTGCTCACGGTGGTCCTCGTGCGACTGTTCTGGGTGACGTTCTACCGCACGACGCTGCGCGTGTTGATCGTGCGCGGGCTCTTTCATCCCAAGGACCCCAAGGCCGTTGCCTCGCGGAAGGGCGGCCTCATCATCTCCTGGTGCGGCATGCGCGGCCTCGTCACGCTCGCCACCGCCTTTGCCCTGCCGGAGAACTTTCCCTATCGCGACTTCATCGTCTTCATCGCGTTTGCGGTGGTGCTGGGATCGCTCATCATCCAGGGCCTGACGCTGCGGCCGCTGATCCTGGCCCTCGGCCTCAGGGACGACGATCCCGTCGGCGCCGAAGTTGCGCGCGGCCGCGCCGTCGCCTATCGCGCCGCGCTCGATGCGATCGAAAGCGATCCGTCGGAGGAGGCTGAAATCCTCCGGCTCGAATATCGCGCCGTCCTGATGCAAGCCGAGAACGATCCGAACGGCGGCATCGCCAGCGGCGAGCTGCCGGCCGATCCCCTGCGCCGCCGCGCCATCGACGCCGCGCGCAAATCGATCTTCGACCTCCGCGCCACCGAAGTGATCGGTGACGACGCCTTCCATCGCCTCGAGGAAGAGCTCGATCGCGCGGAGTTGAGCGCGGGGGGTTGAACCAGCAAGTCCCCTGTCATCCCGGACAAGCGAAGCGCAGATCCGGGATCCATAACCACAGGAAAGAGTTTGGCGAAGACTCGGAGCGACCAATCTCGCGTCATAATCTCGGCCTGTGGTTATGGGTCCCGGGCTCGCGCTGCGCGCGCCCCGGGACGACGATCGAGATTAGGGCGACGTGGCGGTCGAACAACACGCAAGACCACGCGGGGCTATCCCGGCATTGAACCAAACGCCGCCTCCCCAGACACACTCCAGATGACAGTCCTGATCGACGACCGTCGTGTACGCGCGCGTGATGCGTCGCCTGCACGACATTTTTATCTCCACATGTCCCTGGCCTGCGCGGCCACCGCGTTTCTCGGCTTCGCGCCGACCTATTGGGTGCCGCTCGCCAACCGGATGTTGTCTGCAAGCCCCGTGATTCACTTTCACGGCCTCTTGTTCTTCACCTGGTCTGTCTATTTCGTGATCCAGACTTGGCTCGCGGCCTCCGGCCGCGTGGTCAATCACCGCGCCCTCGGGATCGCCGGCGTGTCGCTTGCAACCGCGATGACGATCTTCGGCTTCCTCGCTTCCGTGCATGTGATGAAGCACTCCGCCGCGCTCGGGCAGCCAGATGCCGGCATCGGCTTCTCGATCGTGCCGATGAGCGGCATCGCGTTCTTCGCGGTGGTGTTCGTGCTCGCGATCATGAACACGCGCAAGCCCGAGATTCACAAGCGCCTGATGCTGCTTGCCGCAGTCTCGATCCTCGACGCCCCGATCGCGCGCTGGTTCATGACCTTTCTCGCGCCTCCCGGACCACCAGGCCCGCCGCCGGTCCCTGTCACCATTGCGCCCGCCGTGGTTGCCTCGCTCCTGCTCGTCGTCGCCATGGTGCGCGACTGGCGCACCGAGGGCCGCGTCCATCCGGTCTACATCTACGGCACGCTGGCGCTGCTGGCCGTGAAGGTGCTGAACTGGCCGGTCAGCGAAAGCGCCGCGTGGCACGCATTCGCCGGCGGGATTTTGGCGCTGGCGCAGTAGGCGCCGAACATGACCCTGCCGTCCCCGGCTCGCGCGACCCGCGCCCCCGGACGACAGTGGAGGTTGGAGCTACGCTCCCGCCTTGCAGGTGATCCCGCCGTCCACCACGAGCTCGATCCCCGTCACATATTTCGACTCGTCCGAGGCCAGGAACAGCCCGGCGTTGGCGACGTCCCAGGCGTCGCCCATGTGGCCCATCGGCACTTGCGCATCGCGGGCGCGCCACATCGCCTCGACGTCGCCCTTGGCGTAGCCGTTGGCAAGACCTGCGGAATGCGCGACCATCGGCGTCTTCATCAGGCCGGGCAGGATCGCATTGACGCGCACATGATGGCGCGCGAACTCGATCGCGGTCGTGCGCGTCATCTGGTTCATCGCGGCCTTCGAGGTGCCGTAGGTGACGTAGGAAATACCCATGTGACGGATCGAGGCGATCGAAGAGATGTTGATGATCGAGCCGCCCCCCTGTTTCACCATGACGGGAATGACGTGCTTCATGGCCAGATAGGCGCTCTTGAGGTTGACGCTGAAGACGCGGTCCCAGCTTTCCTCGGTGACCTCGACGACGCTGCCCATCTCGGCGATGCCGACATTGTTGTCGAGCACGTCGATGCGGCCATAGGCCTTCAGGCACGCCGCGACCATCGCCTCGATCTCGCTCGCGCGCGAGACGTCGGCCGTGAACGCGGTCGCCTTGCCGCCTTCATCGTTGATGATCTTCGCGGTTTCCTCGGCCGCCGCACCGTTGCGATCGACGCAAAACACCTGGGCGCCCTCGCGCGCAAAGGTCACGGCGGTCGCCTTGCCGTTGCCCCAGCCGGGTCCGATCGAGCCGGCCCCCACCACCATCGCAACCTTGCCCTTGAGCCGATCCATTGCGTTTCTCCCGTGTTATTGTTCTTTTTGTAGCGCGGATGGAGCGCAGCGAAATCCGGGGACAGTGATCCCGGATTTCGTTTCGCTCCATCCGGGCTACGGACTGTTGCAGACCTTCATCGTGGTGACGTTAGCACCGATGGGATGGCCGACAATCTCCGAAAGCGTCTGGCACTTTCCGTCATGGCATAACCGCCATTCGCCCGCCGCACCCGAATTCCCGAGCACGACCTCCCGCATCGGCACGCGCTTCGGCTGCCACTGAAACCAGCCATCGACGAGCCGCGCCTCGGGCGGGGGCTCCATGCCGGGGCCGGTGCCCTTGACGCGCGCCTGCACCAGCTCGAGGCCGGTGGACGTGACGTGCCAATCTTCCTGCCAGTCGACCTTCGCGATCGAATGCGTCCACACGAGCGTGAAGACGGAAAGCGCGAGCGCCTTCACGCCTCCCGCTGTGGCGAAGCAGAGGCTCACACCGCCTCGACCGCCACCGGCGGACGCTGCCGCCACTGCCACAGCACGAGCGCCGCGGAGAGCAGGAAGCCGGCAGTGTCGCTGAAGGCGAAGTCGCCGAGCAGGCAGAGCGCTGCGCCGAGCGCCACCAGCCGTTCGAGCAGCGTCAGCCGCGTGAACAGGAAGCCGATCGCGACCATGCCGAACAGGCCGATCGCCACCAGCGCCTTGAAGGTCGCCAGCGCCACCGCACCGTAGAAGCCAAGTGTTGCCGCCATGGGATCGCCGGCTTGCAGCATCAGGGCGGGCGAGTAGACGAAGATGAAGGGGATGACGTAACCGGCGAGTGCGATACGCATCGCCTCCCATCCGATCTTGTCCGGATTCTCCTTCGCAATCGGCGCCGCCGCGAGTGCAGCCAGCGCTACCGGCGGCGAGAGGTCGGCCATGATGCCGTAATAGAACGCGAACATGTGGCTCGCGATCAGAGGCACGCCGAGTTTCGCCAGCGCGGGCGCGGCGAGCGCAGCCGTGATGATGTAGGTCGGGATGGTCGGGATGCCGGTGCCGAGCAGGATCGACAGCAGCATAGTCATGATCAGTGCCAGGAACAGGCTCTTCTCGCCGAGCCCGATCACCCAGCTGCCAAAAATGGTGCCGACGCCGGTCTGCGACATCATGCCGATGATGACGCCGACAATGGCGCAGGCCATGCCGACGGTGATGGCGGACTTCGCGCTTTCGGCGAGCGAGTCGCGGCAGGAGCGTAGCGCCGGGAGGCCGCCACGAACGAACGCCGTGATCACGATCAGCCCGACGACGACGCTCGCGACCGGCACGATCTGCAGACCATCGCGCGACAGCGCAGCGACGACGAGCGCAAGGCCGATCCAGAAGATATAGCGGATCACATTCGAGGAAGCCCCGGCCGTGATGCTGGCGCCGAGGATCAGCGTTACTGTCAGCGCGAGACCCATGCTGCCGGCATAGAGCGGCGTGAAGCCTTCGAACAGCATGTAGACCAGCGCCGCGAGCGGCAGCACCAGGTACCAGCGCGTCACCAGCGCCTTCCAGGCGCTCGGAATCTCCGAACGCTTCATGCCGACGAGGCCGTGCTTGCCCGCTTCCAGATGCACCATCCAGAAAGCGGAAGCGAAATAGAGCACCGCGGGGATCGCGGCCGCCTTCACGATCTCCGAATATTGGACGCCGAGCGTCTCCGCCATGATGAAGGCGACCGCGCCCATCACCGGCGGCATGATCTGGCCGCCCATCGAGGCGGTGGCCTCGACGCCGGCGGCAAACGCCCGCCGGTAGCCGAACCTGATCATCAGCGGAATCGTGAACTGGCCGACGGTGACGACGTTGGCGACGCCGGAGCCCGAGATCGTGCCCATCATGCCCGAGGCGAACACCGCGACCTTCGCCGGACCGCCGCGGGTGCGGCCGAACAGGCCGAGCGAGACGTCGGTGAAGAGCTGGATCATGCCGGCGCGCTCCAGGAACGAGCCGAACAGGATGAACAGGAAGATGTAGGTCGCCGAGACGTAGATCGGCACGCCGTAGAAACCTTCGGTGCCGAACGACAGATGCGTGACGATCTGGTCGAAGTCATAGCCGCGATGGTTGAGCGGCGACGGCAGATATTGCCCGAAGAACCAGTAGAGCAGGCAGGCGCCGCACATCAGCGGCAGCGCCGCGCCCATCAGGCGCCGCGTGCCCTCGAAGATCAGCACCGCGAGCAGCGTGCCGACCGCGAGATCGAGCCTGGTCGGATCGCCATCGCGCGCGATCAGGTCGGCATAGAATATCCACTGATAGAGGCCGCAGAAGAAGCCGGCGCCGCCGATCAGCCAGCCGAGCGCGCGGCCGAAATCGCTCTTTGCGGTGAAATTGGCGATCAGGCCGAAGGTCAGAAAAACGAGGAAGCCGACATGGACGCCGCGCACGACCTGGCTCGGCAGATAGTTGAAGGCGGCGACATAGAGCTGGAAGGTGGCAAAGGCGATGCCGATCCAGTAGGCGAGATGGCCCCACCAGCCCGGACCAAACCCTTCCGGGAAACCGTGCTCGAAATTGTCGAACTCGACCTTGATGGGCGCTTCGGTGCCCTCTGCCTTTTCCTGCATCTCAAATCGCCCCAGTCCAGCATCACGTCTGATGACATCGGCACGGTCCCCCCGCGCCGTCATGCCCGGGCTTGTCCCGGGCATCCACGATCTTTCTCGCCTGGCCTCAGAACGCGGATGGCCGGGACATCACGCGAAGACGCGCTTCGCGCTTTGCCCGGCCACGACGTCCGACAGCGAGAGCTGATTACTTGATCAGCCCTTTTTCCTTGTAATAGCGGATCGCGCCGGGATGCAGCGGGATCGGGCTGCCGGAGGCCGCCGTCTCCAGCTTGATCTCTTTTCCGGCCGCGTGCGCGTTGACGAGCTCGGGCAGCGACTCGTAGACCAGCTTGGTCATCTGATAGGCGAGATCGTCCGACACCGCCGAGCTCGTCACGAGGTAGTTGACGACAGCCGCGGTCGGCACGTCCTTGTCCTGGCCCGTATAGGTGTTGGCCGGAATGGTCGCCGAAATGAAAGGCGGGCCGATCTTGTCGACGGTCTCCTTCGGTACCGCCACCACCGTGATCGGGCTTGAGGTCGAGAGGTCCTTCAGCGACGCCACGCCGAGGCCGGCCGATTGCAGGGTCGCTGCGAGCTGGCGGTTCTTCATGAGGTCGACGGATTCGGCGAACGGCAGATACTCGACCTTGCCCAGGTCCTTGTAGGTCATGCCGGCCGCAGCCAGGATCGCGCGGGAATTGAGCTCCGTGCCCGACTTCGGCGCGCCGACCGAGAGGCTCTTGCCCTTGAGATCGGCGAGCGTCTTGATGCCGCTGTCCGCGGTCGCGACGATCTGGATGTAGTTCGGATAGATCGCGCCGATGGTGCGCAGCTTGTCGAGCTTGGTCTTGAAGCCGGCTTCCTCGTCGCCCTCCCAGGCGGCTTTCAGCGAGTCACCCAGCGTGAACGCCAGTTCGCCACGGCCCTGCTGGAGCAGGATCAGGTTCTCGACCGACGCCTTGGTGGCCTGCACCTGCGTCTTCACGTTCGGAATCTTGTCGCCGTAGATCTTCCCGATCGCGACCCCGAGCGGATAGTAGACGCCGGAGGTGCCCCCGGTCAGCACGTTGATGAAGGATTGCGCATTTGCGCAAGGTGCCGACGCCGCCAAGGCAAGAGCCGCGGCCACGCCGAAAATCGTCCGTTTCATGATTTTTGTACTCTCCAAACCGGCGGCGAAATTGGCCGGATGAGGGCAGCGGGTCAACCCATCCAAAAGGCAAAACAGGACTGCGGCAAACGGCGGTTCCGGCTCGACTTTCAGGGAGCCCGGCGGGTGCGGCGACGTGGCGCAGCCCAGCCATTTGAAGTGCGCCCGAATGCATCAGGTTCGGACGCGCAATGGGGTCACTTGCAAGCCGTCACTGGAAGGTCATGTCCAGGCACTTGGAGATGTCGGAGCCAAGGCCGGAGGAGATCGTGATGCAGCCGCGCACCCTCTGCGCAGCCATGTCGGCGGCCCAGATCGAGTAGCCGCCGGGCCCGAAGAACGAGTTGGTGTTCGGCGGCTCGGTCTCGGTCGCGTCGAAATCATAGCGGCCGTCGGTCTCGAAGATGCGCGGCTTCTTGGTGCACCCGCCGTCGGTCTGGACGTTGATGACTTCCTTGTTGTCGCGGGTCAGCGCCAGCGAGACCTGGCAGCGGAAATATTCGGAGGTCTTGGTGTTGAAGAGATAGGTGTAGGACCTGCAGGTTGCGGTGTTCAGCTTGCCCGGGGCAAGGCCGCGGCTGCACGAAATCCGCTGGTTGTGGCTGAGCTGGTAGTCATCGGCCCAGGCGGCCGGCGCCAGCGTCATTAGCGACAATGCAGCAGCCCAGCAAATTTTCATCACATGGCGCATCCGAATCATCCCCACCAATAATTTTGTCGAGTTGCGTTCTAGACGGAAAGCGGAACATAGTCGCGCGGGGACGAAGGGAAAATCACAAACTGCTGGGCAGGATGTGATTCGCTGCGGCGCTTTCGCGAGTTGACCCGGAAATGCCGTTCGTGATTTGTTCAAAAACGGATAATGGCGGGGAGGATGGGATGATGGCATTTTCGACGAAGACATTTGCACTTGCTTCGGTTGCACTCGTAACGGTGCTCGGGACGTTCGCCGCGCCCGCATGCGCGCAGACCGCGGCAACGCCGTGGGAGCTCAGGTCCGACACCGGCTATGCCTATGACAAGGAAGGCAAGACCTTCTCCTACAAGATGGGCACCAGCAATGCCGGCGAACTGCTGAAGGGCGCCAAGAAGGTGCCGAAGGGCACGCTGTTCTTCATCGGCCAGAACGGCCAGCTCTACATGCGTAGCGGCCAATATCTCGAAGGCGACGGCAAGTTCAAGTTCGGGCCGGAACGGTAATCACTCTTTGTCGTCCCGGGGCGCGCAAAGCGCGAACCCGGGACCCACAACCCCCAGGGAGCAGTAGCGGCGCGAAGCTGGTAACTCCGAGTCTTCGCCAAACCTCTCCCTGTGGTTATGGGTCCCGGATCTTCGCGCGCTTTATGCCCGCTTGTCCGGGACGACACCCGATATCTAAAACGCCGCCGCCAATTCCCTTGCGCCGGCGTTGCTGCTGTTCGAATCCATTCGCGTGTCAGTCACCGCGAGCAGCCTGGCCACGGTGTTGTGGCGGATCGCGACCGGGTTGCGCTCGTAGCCGCCACGCTGGAAGAAGTTCGAGGTCGGCACCTGTTCGCGCATCGCCTGCGGCATCGTCACCATGTCGAGGCCGGTGCCGTCGCCTGTGAGGTTCATCATCTCGAGTTCGGCCGCGGTGAGCGGGCGGTTGTAGCCCTTGGCACGCGCGAACAGCACCGAGGTGAGCAGCTTGTGGGTCTGCAGCATCGGGCCGATGTCGACGTCGAGCACCATCGCGTGCATGGCCCAGCCCTGCGCGGTGTTGCCGATCTTCTCGTGCTCCGACCAGGTGTCGGGCACCGACTTCGCATGCGCGACCATTTTCTTCAGCACCGCAAGCTTGTGCTCCAGCGCCTTGCGTGACGGCCCCGAGCTTCGCGCCACCTTGTCAGAGAGCGCGCGAATGAATTCATGGCCCTGCTCGGCGAGCAGCTCGACGCTATTGGTCGTCAGCAACTGGTTGTAGCCGATCGCAGTCGAGATCGCGCGCTTGCCGCCATGCTCGATTCCCGATTGAACGTCGTAACTGCCGGTACCGCCGGTCTCGAACGAATAGACCCGCACCGCCTGCTCGCGCGTCAGCCCCGATGCGAGCGCGTAGCGCGCATAGGCGCGCTTGAACTCGACCTCGGTCGCCGGGCGCTGCGGCGTGAACTGGTAGAGCTCCTGCGCCGCGCGCAGGAAATCGGCGACCACGGGAATTGGCTTTCGGGCGGGGCCCTCCGGCGTTTCTTCCGGCTCCGGGTTCACCGGCCGCTTCGGCCCGTTATAGAGCGGCGGATGCTCCAGCACGTAGTCGTCAAGCGCGATCTGCTGCCCGCTGCGTCGTTTGGCGTTGCGGGTGCGCCGCTTCTCGGAGATCTGGCTCCAATAGGCGCCCGCCTCCTCGTCAAAGGCAGCCCGCGCCGCCTGATACTCTTGCAGCTTGCGGCGATATTCGAGCACGGCAGGCGATGCGCCGCCTTGCCCAAGAAACTGCGACAAGAGCTGGGCTTTGGCATTGCTGACGGCAGGTGGCAGCGCGTCGGCCTCGCCGCCACGTGCGGCGGGCGCAAGCAGGACGAGCGTGAGTGGAACCAGCGCCAGAGGAACCAGTGCCAAGGGCTTTCGAATCGAAGAATGCATGCCGCCGTCTTAGCAGGCGTCCGGTAACTGTCACGTTAACGCGCCGTTTACCATCGTCACTTCCAGGCAAACACCGGCTGTTCCAGGTCGGTGACACGGGTGTTCCGTCCCGCCAGCACCTCGCGGAATTGGTAGATCAGCGCTGCCGTCGGCGCGTGGATCAGGCTCATCCGGTGATGGAAACGGATCACGCGGCGCGCGCTTTCGGGGATCGCGACGAAGTCGAAGGCCTCTTCGCGCTCGATCGTCGCAAGCGCGATGCGATGGACGGATGCGACTTCGTCCGGGTTCGGCCGGATCGCGACACTGTCCGAGGCCCAGACCACGACCGGTGTGATCAGATAGCCGGAGCGGGTCGGATAGTCGTCGAGCGTGCCGAGCACCGCGTCGGCTGCGAGCTTGAGTGCGAGCTCTTCGTCGAGCTCGCGCAGCGCCGCCTCGACCGGCGTCTCGCCGGCATCGCAGCGTCCGCCCGGCAGCGCCCACTGGCCACCATGAGCGCGCAGGCTCGACGCGCGTTTGGTGAGCAGGAAGGCGGTATCGTCGCCGTCATTGGATTCGGTCAGCGCCAGCACCACCGCGGCGCGCTTCAAAGCCGACGGTTCGGCAGCGTCCGGCAGCCGCGCGAATGCCGCACAGGCCCCTGCGATATTCCGTCTGGTGGCATCGTCGAAAGCTCTCATGATGCTTGACTACACCAGGACTGCCCTTGATGAAACGAAGAGAGATATGCGTGCGAGGATGGACCGGAAGATGACCAACAAGGCGGCTGCAAGGCTGAAATCAGACGGCTGGACCATCCTCGAGACCACCGGCTTCATGCACCTGATCGGCCCTTTGTGGGAGCGCAAGGTCAACGGCCATCATGAATTCGCACTCGCCACCGAGGACAAGCACCACAACCGCCGCGGCATGGTCCAGGGCGGCGTGATGATGACGTTCGCCGACCGCACCTGCGGCATGACCGCCCGCTACGTCTCGGGCAAGGAGTACATGGCGACGGTTCAGCTCGACACCCATTTCGTCGAAGCCGGCCAGATCGGCGACATCCTGATCTCCCGCCCGCGCGTGGTGCGCTCGACGCGCAGCCTCATCTTCATGAGCACCGAAGTCACCGTCGACGACCGCTGCATCGTGATGGCGAATGGTGTGTTCAAGATCTTGAAGGGGCCGGCGTAGGTAAGCAGTCAGGCCGGCGCTGCTGCCTCCTCGTCATTGCGAGCGGAGCGAAGCAATCCAGAGTGTCTCCGCGGCGGGATTCTGGATTGCTTCGCTCCGCTCGCAATGACGGAGTGAGACGGCTATGCTGGTGTCCGAAAAAACAGCAAGGACCCGCCCCATGCAATACCGCCAGCTCGGCCGCAGTGGCCTGAAAGTGTCGCCGATTTGTTTGGGCACCATGATGTTCGGCGGACCGACGGATGAGGCCGCCTCGAAGCGGATCATTGCTAAGGCGCTTGATGCCGGGATCAATTTCATCGACACCGCGGATGCCTATTCGAAAGGTGCATCCGAGGAAGTCGTGGGCCGCGCGATCGGCAACAACCGTCAGGCCTGGGTGCTCGCGACAAAGCTCGCCAACCCCATGGGCGATGATCCCAATCGCGGCGGCCTGTCGCGGCGCTGGGTATTGCAGGCGGCCGACGAAAGCCTGAAGCGGCTCGGCACCGATCACATCGACGTCTACTATCTGCACAAGGAGGACCACGCGACGCCGCTGGAGGAGACGGTGCGCGCGATGGGCGACCTGATCCGATCAGGCAAGGTGCGCTATTTCGGCGTCTCCAACTACCGTGCCTGGCGCGTCGCCGAGATCTGCAACATCTGCGACCGGCTCGGCATCGACCGGCCCGCGGTGAGCCAGCCCTATTACAACGCCATGAACCGCATGCCCGAGGTCGAGCACTTTCCGGCCTGCTCCTATTACGGCCTCGGCATCGTCCCCTACAGCCCGCTGGCGCGCGGCGTGCTCACCGGCAAGTACAAGCCCGACGCGGCTCCGGACAAGGAGACGCGCGCAGGACGCAACGATACCCGCATGATGCAGACCGAGTGGCGGCCGGAATCACTCCAGCTTGCGCAGGAGATCAAAAGCCACGCCGAGAAGAAAGGCATCACCGCCGGCCAGTTCGCCGTCGCCTGGGTGCTGAACTCCGCCTTCGTCTCCTCAATCATCGCCGGTCCTCGCACCGAGGAGCAATGGGACGACTATATCCGCGCGCTCGACTACTGCTTCACGCCGGAGGACGAGGCACTGATCGACCGCCTGGTGACGCCAGGCCACCCGTCGACGCCGGGCTACAACGATCCGGCCTATCCGATCGAGGGACGCCGCGCGCGGACGACGTGAGAGCGGGGGACGACGATGGCGCATGAGGATCGCTACGGCCTCTCACTCTCCACCGCCTCGCAAGAGGCGGCATCCGCCTATCGCGAAGGCGTCGACCTCATGCTCGCGGGCTGGACCGGCACGGCGGAGACGCTGGAGCGCGCGATTGCGGCCGATCCGGACTTCGCGCTTCCCCATATCGCCCGCGCCCGCGTGCACGCGTTCTACCAGCAGGGCGACCTCGCCCGGCAGAAAGCCGCTGTGGCGCGCGAGCTTGTGGCGAAGCGCGGGGATGCGCGCGAGCGCTCGCATGTCGAGACGCTGGCGCTCGCGATCGAGGGACGGCTGCCGGAGGCAACCGCAGCGGCGCTGAAGCATATCGACGCATGGCCGCGCGATGCCGTGGTGCTGTCGCTGCCGCTCGGCGCGTTCGGCCTGTTCGCCTTCTCCGGCATGGCCGACCACGACCGCGCCCGACAGGAACTCTGCGAGCGCGTCGCGCAGCACTATGGCGAGGATTGGTGGTTCCTCACCATGTATGGCTGGGCGATGACCGAGAACGGCGATGTCGCGCGCGGCCGCGGCGTCACCGAGCGCGGCTTCGGCCTGCGCCGGGCGAACGCCCATGCTGCTCATGCCGTGCTGCATGCGATGTTCGAGGACGGCTCGATCGAGGCGGCCGATCGCCTCGTCGACGACTGGATTCCGACTTATGACCGCGCCGGAATTTTGCATGGCCATATCCGCTGGCACCAGGCGCTCGGCGCACTGGAGCATGGCGATGCGGCGCGCGCACTTGCGATCTATGCCGACGTGCTCCAGCCCGCCGCCACGCAGGCGCCGCCGCTGAACATCATCACCGACGGCGCTTCGCTGCTCTGGCGCCTGTCGGCTTACGGCCACGCCGTGCCCAAGGCGCTCTGGCTCGATGCCGACGCCGCCGCGCAAAAACTGTTTCCCAGATCGGGCCTGCCGTTCGCCGACGTCCACATGGCGCTGTTCGCTGCCGCAACGCAAAACCGCGATGCGCTCGCCGCGCGGCTTGTCGTGATCGAGCAGCGGCTCACTGAGGGCAAGCTGCCGGCCGGCCCCGTGGTGCCGGCGATCTGCCGCGCGCTCGCCGCCTTTGCCGATGAGGATTATGCGGCCTGCGTGCAAACGCTCGCGCCCGTCCTCGGCGAGGTCGTGCGGATCGGCGGCAGCCACGCCCAGCGCGAATTGATCGAGGACACTTTCATCGTTGCGCTGATCCGCAGCGGCGAACTCCCCCGCGCCTGCACCCTGCTCGATGCCCGCCTGCACCGCCGCCCGTCCCTGCGCGATAGGCGCTGGCAGGCCGCGATGGGCTAGCTCTGCCACGAAAAAAACACCGGCTTGGCTGCAAGTGCCTGGCGGAACGGGTTAGGATGATTTGGGCGGATCGCCGATGGGGGGCGCGGTGGTATTCCAGTCGGGCTTGGCAGAGCAAACGGGATCGCAACCAATTTCGCGTTCGATGGTTATCGAACGGAACTTGTCCGTGGCCCCCTGGCACATGAGCCTGACGATGCGCCTCTGCCGACCGCTTCTGGCCGCAACCCTCCTCACCCTGGCAAGTCCTTGTTTTGCCGAGACTTCCGCGCCGATCCCTATCAACAACCCGCCCGCCCAGCAGAACACCCTCGTGGACCTCCTGGCGCTGATGTCCGGCCACTGCAAGACGCTCAAGGTCGCGGGTCGCACCTTCGCCTGCAAGACGGTGGCCTACGCCCATGGCAACCAGGGCAGGGTCAATTTCGCGGTCGCCGTCGACGACCCCACCGACGAGAGTCACGTCGTCTCGTTCTCCGGCGAGAACGGCAAGCGCGCTGACGACAATTCCTACGAGCTGCCGATCGACCGTATGCTGCTCAACTCCAAGGACCGGCCCAAGGTCGACGGCCTGCCGGTGCCGGCGGAGCAGACCTCCACCGGCACCTGTCGCCAGACCGGCAATTTCGCCGCCAAAAAGGTCAAGGACGTCACCTGCTCCGCCACCGACAGCGAGGGTCGCCGATACGAGCTGCAGTTCGTCTCCGACGGCACGCCGGTGAGCGTGCGCCGCATCAGGCAGTCGGCACCGTCGATCCAGGATCCGTTCAAGTAGATCTCGCCACTGCCGCCGGCTTCTTGGCGTAGATCTTCGCGATCTCGTCGGCAAAGCGATGCTCGAGCGCGGGACGCTTGTTCTTCAGTGTCGGCGTCAGCAGGCCGGCGCCGATGGTCCATGGCTCCAGCGTCCACCACACCGCGCGCGGCGTTGCGTAGGACGGATAGGCTTTCACGGCCGCCGTGATCCGCGCCAGCAGAGCAGCGCGCTCTGCCGCCTCGCCCTGCTTGCCGCTCGCGGCGAGCCTTTGCTTCTCCTGCGCCCATGCCTTTGCGTTGAGAACGACGAGAGCCGCGAGAAACGGGCGCTGCTCGCCGACCACCAACGCCTGCTCGAACAGGGGATCGGCGAGGATCGCGGTCTCGAGATCGACCGGCGCGATCTTCTCGCCGGTTGACGTCACCAGGATATCCTTGATGCGGCCGGTGATCGTGATGCGCCCGTTCTCGACGCGCGCCTGGTCGCCGGTGTGCAGCCAGCCATCGGCATCCTTCACACGGCGCGTCTCGTCAGGCTTGCGCCAATAGCCGAGCATCACGCTGGGCCCGCGCACCAGCAGCTCGTCGTTCTCTCCCAGCCTGACCTCGATGCCGTCAAGGACGAGGCCGACCGAATGCGGGTCGTTATCCTCGATGGTGTTGACGGAGACCACCGGCGAGGTCTCGGTCATGCCGTAGCCCTGGAGGACGTCGAGCCCGAGCGCGAGAAACAGGCGAATGACGGGTTCGGCGATCGGCGCGCCGCCGGAGACCGCGACGCGCAGGCGGCCGCCGAGCTGCGCCAGCACCTTGTCGGCAACGAGCCGCTTGAGCAGCGGCCATGCCAGCCGGTCGAGCGGCGAGCGCCCGCCGCGTCCCTGCCGCGCATCGAAACGCCGGCCGCCGACGGCGAGCGTGAGATCGAGCAGCGCACGCTCGACGCCGCCGGCCGCAGCGCGGTGCTGCATGATCAGCGCGTAGATGCGTTCATAGATCCGCGGCACCGAGACCAGCACGGTCGGCCGCACATGCTTCAGGTCTTCCGACAAGAGCGGCACCGAGCGCGCATAGGCGACGCAGGCCCCGGCCGCGATCGGATAGTAGTAACCGCCGGTGCGCTCAAAGGTGTGCGAGAGCGGCAGGAAGGACAGGAAGACGTCGTGCGGTTCTGCAGCGATGCGCCGCGCCACCGCCTTCACATTGGCGACGATGTTGTCATGCGACAGCATCACGCCCTTCGGTCGGCCGGTCGTGCCCGAAGTGTAGACGATGGCGGCGAGATCGTCCGGTTTCACCGCGACGTCAGGCAGTCGCGCGGTCGCGCCCGGTGCCGCCGCGAGCCAGCGATCAAGCGCAACGATGCGTGCATCCGCCGCAGTGAGCCCGGTCGCATCGGCGCAGACGATGCGCTTGAGATGGTCGAGCGGCTGGCCGGTAGCAAGGATCGCCTGCCAGCGCTCCAGCGAATCCACGAACAGCAGCAGCGCGCCGGAGTCTGCGAGGATGTAGGCGATGCTGTCGGGGTTGTCGACCGCATGCATCGGCACCGGCACCAGCCCGCGTGACAGCGCCGCCTGGTCCATCGCGATATGCGGAATGCCGTTCGGCATCAGGATCGCGACGCGTTCGCCGGGCGCGAAATCCTCCGCAGCGAGCGCCCGCCGCCAGCGCTCGAATTCCGCGTCGATCTCCTGCCAGGACTGGCTGACCCAGCGCTTCGCAGCCGCATCGAAATGGCGATAGGCCTCCGCCGCCGGCGTCGCCTTGATGCGCCAGCGCAAGAGCTCCGGCAGCGTTCTGACTTCGGCGAGCACCTGTGGTTGACTGATCGGCCCCGGCATGGCGTCCTTTCGTAACTTCAACGATTCCCCCTTCAATCTGGGGCCTCGATAGTCAGCCGGCCAGTCCTTGCCGTCTTGATTCTCAGCAAGGCGGCCATGCTTCGGAGCGACCCATGACGCGCGACCGCCTGTTTCTGCTGCGCCCCGGTTTCGAGGACCCGGCCTTTCCGGACCGCCGTTTCTATTGCTGGCATTGCGCGCTGATCGAGGGCGTCCTCGCCTCGTTTCCGGCGCTCGCCGAAAAGCTCGACGTCGAGCGCATCGCATGGCCGCGGCCGCGGAAGGCCGTCATCGCGCTGGTCGGCGAAGAGAATCAATCGCTACCGCTGCTCGTGCTGGCGGACGGGGCAGCATCGCCGCACCAGACCGGAAATCACCAGGGCCGCGCCTTCATCGTCGACAAGGACGCGATCCTCGCGGCGCTCTCCGAACGCCACGGTTTTCCCGACCCGCATCCGTGACAGGATGTCCCGTAGTCCGCGTAACCCCACTCTCGTGTCCCGGACGCGGTGCAGCGCGTAGCGCTGCTCCGCAGAGCCGGGACCCATGCAGCGCAGACACACCTGGAAGCGCAGGCCCCGGCTCTGCAGCGCACCGTCGAAGAGACGCTGCGCTGCGTCCGGGGCACGAGAGCCGTCGCGAAACGAGGGAAGATTGGCATTGTGTGCTTTCCCGAATGCCTCGCATACTCGCCTCGACAGAATTCGAAAGCCGCCGTCCATGACCAGCCCCCTCCCCGCCCTCATCGTCGTCGACGTCCAGCGCGCCTTCGACGAATGGGAGGCGGCGGGCAAGCGGCGCAACAATCCGGATGCGGTGGTGCGCATCGCCGATCTCCTGAAGGCATTCAGGGCGAGCGACGCGCCGATCTTCCACATCCGTCACGAAGGCACCAAGCCCAACTCCTCGTTCCTGCCATCGCGCACCGGCTATGCCGTGAAGGACGAGGCGCGCGAAGCGCCGGGCGAGGCGGTGATCGTCAAGCGCGTCAACAGCGCCTTCATCGGCACCGACCTCGAGAAGCGACTGCGCGCAGGCAGCATCGCCACGCTCGTCATCTGCGGCGCCACCACCAATCATTGCGTGGAAACGACGACGCGGATGGCCGGCAATCTCGGCTTCGACCCACAGCTCGTGCGCGATGCGACCTGGACGTTCGACCGGGTCGGGCCCGATGGCGATGCGCATTCCGCCGAAGACATCCATGCGATGACGTTGTCGAATCTCAACGGCGAATTCGCGCGGATCGTCACCACCGATGAGGTCATCGCGTCGCTTCGATCGGCGCGACAATAGATCGCGCGGCGTTGCGTTCATTCACACGCGTTGACCGGAACCGACGTCTGCGTCATTTCGACGCCGGAACGTGGCGGACGCATGTCTGTTGTCACACGACATTCAACTGGAGTGATGACATGAAGTATCTCTTTGTCGCGATGGCTGTCGGTGCCGCGGCGTTGGCCTGTGGATCAACAGCCAACGCGGCGGGCAAGGCGGGCGCAACCGCGCGCGCCGGCCAATCGACCGACATCAGCGCGCAACGCAAGCATTATGGCCACCCCCATCATCACTGGCGCCATCACCCCCACGGCTACTATCGTCCGCACTACCGGAGCTACGGCTATTACCCGCGGCGCCATGGCTACTATGGCGGGGGACCGTATGGTTATTACGGCGGCCGCGGCCCCGGCGTGACGTTCAGCTTTGGCGGCAGCCGCTGGTGAGACGAGAGGCCCGCAAGTGTGCGGGCCTTTCCTTATCCTCGCAAGATCATCCCCGCCGTCTCCAAACCGCTCGCCAACGCGGCTTCGACCGTGCCCATGTCGCGGCCACGATAGAGCGCTTCGCCGGAAAACAGGACCGGGCCGTCGGCACGCGCGAGGATCGTCTGCGCCTTGCGCGTCTGCGGCGTCGCCCAGGAATAGGCGCCGCGGGCGAAGGGGTCGTGCACCCAATTGGTCGCCGCGGCCGCCACGAGATCGCGCGCGATGTCCTCGCGCGGCAGGCCGAACATCGCCGCGAGTGAGTCGATCCCGGCATCGATCAGTCCTTGCTGATCCAGCTTCGCCAGCTCTGCCGTCCGCGGACCGCCGAACCAGCCGGTGAGCACGGGATGCCAATCCGGATATCGCGTCCACCACACCGGGATTGCCTGGTCCGACAGCAGGAAGGTCATGTCCGCGAGATCTTCCTTTCGCTCGCGCCACCATGGCCGTGCAAAGCGCAGCAGGATTTTTATGACGCTGCCAAAGCCGATGTCGTCGGCGACTGCGGCCTTCGCGCGCGCACTTGCCGAAAGCGCGATCTCACGCAACAGCGGCAGTGGCACGGTGAGGATCACGCGATCACAGCTATGCACATCTCCGTCGGCGCAGCGGACGGCCATCGCGCCGCCCTCCTCCTCGATCGCCGACACCACGCAGCCGAAGTAGATCGCAACGCCGTGCCTGCGGCACTCGGCTGCCAGAAACTCGATCAGCGCGCCATAGCCGCCGACAATACGCGCCTGCGTGTGATGTCCGCCATCCATCCATTCCGCGCGCAGCGCCAGCGTGGAGGCGCGTTCGGGGTCGGCGGCATCATAGCCCTCGACCATCCGCGCGATGGAGTAGCGCAGCCGATCGTACTCCGGTCCGGCAAAATGACGGCGCAGGAAATCGGCGACGGTGAGATCCTCCTTCAACTCCGCCAGCATGGCTTGCAGATCGGCCTCATGCGGATCGTGACGGTCCTCGCGCGAGAGTTTTGTACCGTCAAAGCTCCATTGCTTTCCCTTGATCTCCCGAAGGGACAGCCCGGCCTCGCGCAGGAGGCCGCGCGTGACAGGGGCTTCGCCATGGACGAATTCGGCGCCGCCATCGGCGGGGTAGCCGAACTCCGACGCCGGCAGCGGATGGATGCGCCCGCCGCAGCGCTCGCGCGCCTCCAGGATCGTGACGCGCCTGCCCGCACGCGCGAGCTCGCGCGCCGCCATCAGCCCGGCCGCGCCGGCACCGACGATGACGATGTGCTCCGGTTTTCCCGACATGCCGATGCTTTACTTACCCGCGGCGTCGTTCTGGATGAGATAGCGCAACAAGAGCACGCCGTCGCCGAGCGGCCGCGTGCTCTCCAGCGTCATCGCGGTGACCGGCGCGCGCTGCTCGCTCTCCGCCTCCGTCGAATCGAACACGATCGGTGCGCCGCGTGCACCGTCCACCGCGGGACACAGGATCAGATTGAGTTCGTCGACCAGGCCTGCGCGCAGGAACGCGCCATTGGCACTGCCGCCGCCTTCCAGCAGCAGCCGCTTCACCCCCAGCTCGCGGTTGAGGATGTCAAGCGTCAGCGTCAGATCGATCTCCGACTTGCCAGCAAAGATGTAGGACACGCCCTCGCCGCGCAGGCCGGCGAGATGCGCATCAGGCACGCTCTCGGTCAGCACCACCACGATCGGATCGCCACCGATGTCCGAACGGCCCCAGCCGATCTTGCCATGCGCATCGAGCACGATGCCAAAGGCTTTCGCATCGCGCCGCGCGAACCAGTTTTCGCGCGGGAATTTCTCGGCCGTCGTCGCAGGATACGGCTTGCCCTTGGCGAACTCGGAGCCGGTGACGCGGCCGATCAGCCAGGCGTCGCCGCCGAGTTCGTCATGAATCTTCTCGAACCACTCCGAACCCGCGCCCTTCGGCCGCCAGCGGCTGTGATGCGTGCGGCCGTCGACGCTCGAGGCCATCAGGCAGATGACATGCGGTTTCATGCAATTCTCCGGACTTCCTCTCACGCTGCCGTTCCGCCGCCCTTGTCGCGATCGTTCTTGGCGCGATCGTTCACGATCACCGCCAGCGGATTGAGTTTTGGCGGCGCCACGAGCTGGAGCGTGTTGCTGTCGTGATGATTGAACGGCGCGCCGCGCACGAACAATTCGGTCTGGATCAGATAGGTCCAGCTTCCGTCGTCGTTGAAGGTGATGTCGCAGCGGTAACTGTCGGTGCGGAAGGCTTGTTCCAGAAAATCGGTCGAGCAGATGCCGTAAGCCGTGTCGCCGCGCTTCGCGGTGACCGAGATCGTCTTGTCATCCGGCTTGGCCTTGCCCGAGGCTAGCAGCACCTGGCCGCGCGGGATCGCCAGCGTCTGCATGATCAGTCCGGTCGCCGGCTCCCACAGCCAATAGCCGACCTGGTCGTGGAAGGTGATGTCCTCCTCGGGCGTGTTGATGTGGATGTGATAGCGCAGCCCATAGAACAGCTGCGGCCCGTTGGCCTGCGGATCGATCGGGTCCATCCGGATGTGTTCGATGAACACCCGCCGCTCCGGCCCCTCCGCCTTCGGATTGATGTCGATGCCCTTGTCTGCCTGCCAGACGCCGGCAAGACGGCGGAGCGGGCCGAGATTGGCAAGGCCGTCCGGCGAGACGTCCTCGGGCTCGGTGAAGATGTCGGCGGGAATGGGGAGCATGGGGACCTCGCGTCGGTCGTTGCGCGGAGTAGCAATAGCACAAGGACGGCGCGAAAGTACTGGAACGGAACCAGGGCCCGGGCCTGGCGTTATCGGCCGTTGAGTACGAGTCCTCGAGATCCGGGCTCGAATGGGCAGGATGCCCATGTCACGCGTCGCGGGGGAGTCCGGTGCTGTCTGAGAAAGCTGCTCGGCAGTCTGATATGGGTTTCCTCGCCGACGGAGGCGAGCTGGGTGCGATGATGCGCGCCCTCGACTGGTCGGATTCGCCGCTCGGTTATCCCCGCGATTGGTCTCAAGCCCTGAAGACGACGGTCGGTATGCTGCTGGCCGTACAAGCCCAGATCGTTCTGTTCTGGGGCCCTGATTTTGTCGCGCTGTACAACGACGCCTACGCCCCGGGCATCGGCACCAAACATCCCCGCGCCCTCGGCCGCCCCGCGATCGAAAACTGGGGCGAACTATGGGACGACCTCGAACCGCTGCTTGCCGGGGTCCGCGATACCAGAAAGACTTTCGCCGCCAGGGATCGTCCTTTCTACATCGAGCGTCACGGCTACGGCGAGACCAGCTATTGGGACGTCTCCTACTCGGCCATACCGGATGATGACGGCTCGGTCGGCGGCGTGCTCTGCATTGTGACCGATACCACCGAGCGCGTGCTGGGCGAGACGCGGCTGCGGGCGAGCGAAGCGCGTTACAGGGAGCTGACCACAACTCTCGAGCAGCGCGTGGCCGAACGTACAGCCGAGCGTCACCTGCTCGCCACGATCGTGGAAACGACCGACGGGCAGATTCAGGCCCTCGATCTCGACTATCGCTGGCTTGCCATCAACGCGTCCTGCGCCGACGCCTATCAGCGCATCTATGGCAAGCGACCGAAGGTCGGAGATTCCCTGCACGAATTCCTGGTCGACCGGCCCGAGCATCTCGCTGCGGCCACCGCACTCTGGAGCCGCGCTCTGGCAGGCGAGGCCTTCACCAACATCGAGGAGTTCGGCGACCCGCAATTTGACCGCCGGGTCTACGAAATGAAGTTCGAGGCATTGCGCGCCCCCGATGGCAGGCGGATCGGTGCGTTCCTGACCGGGCTCGACGTGACGGATCGTCTGGAGGAGCAGGCGCGGCTCGCGCAGGCCGAGGAAGCCCTGCGTCAGGGCCAGAAGATGGAGGCCATGGGCCAGCTGACGGGCGGCGTCGCGCACGACTTCAATAATCTGCTCACGCCGATCGTCGGCCTGCTCGACATGTTCCAGCGCAAGGGCATCGGTGGCGAGCGCGAGCATCGCTTGATAGCCGGAGCAGTTCAAGCGGCCGAGCGCGCAAAGACGCTGGTTCAGCGCCTTCTTGCCTTCGCGCGCCGGCAACCGCTGCAGCCCGTTCCGGTCAATATCGGCCAGCTCGTCACCGACATGGGCGAGCTGATCTCGAGCACGACCGGACCGCAGATCCAGGTGACGGTGGACACGCCCGACGACCTTCCCGAAGCCATGGCCGATCCCAACCAGATCGAGATGGCGATCCTGAACCTCAGCGTGAATGCGCGGGACGCCATGCCGAACGGCGGCAAGCTGCGCATCTCGGCCAAGGCCCGGACGGTTGGGGATTCGCACACGTCGGGTCTGGCACCGGGCGTCTATGTCTGCATCTCCGTCGTCGATACCGGCATCGGCATGGACGAAACCACACTGGCCCACGCCATCGAACCGTTCTTCTCGACCAAGGGCGTCGGGCAAGGGACCGGTCTTGGCCTCTCGATGGTCCACGGTCTTGCGTCGCAGCTCGGCGGTGCGCTGACGATCAAGAGTACCCTGGGCTCAGGGACCACGGTCGAGTTGTGGCTGCCGGTCAGTCATGCCGCCGCGGGACCGATCGTGACAGTCCCGCAACCGAAGCTGCAGCCGCTTCCCGCCGGCACCGCCCTCTTGGTCGACGACGAACCGCTGGTGCGCATGAGCACCGCCGAGATGCTGAGCGAGCTCGGCTACAGGGTCGTCGAAGCCGGCTCGGCGGAAGACGCGCTTCAACGTGTCAGGGAGGGCCTTCGACCGAACCTGCTCATCACGGACCATCTGATGCCGGGCATGAGCGGAACAGACCTCGGCCTCGCACTGCGCAACCAGTATCCCGAGCTCCAGATTCTCGTCGTGTCAGGCTACGCCAACAACGAAGGCATCACGCCGGACCTGTCGCGACTGACCAAGCCTTTCCGGAGTGACGAGCTGGTGGCGAGCCTGGCGAACCTGGCGAAGGTCGGGCGGTAGGCGGCATGTCGTCCGCTCAGCGACTAGTCCGCCGTAGCTCGAAGAGCTAAGGCCGAAGCGACATGCAGATCCCCAACCCGGATGTCCCCCTCGCGATTGGCGAGTCCGCCAACGCATGCCTCATAAGCTCGAGGCTTGCCAATTGACGACTGCATCGACCACCATCGATATTAAATAATATTCCAACAATTGTGTTGATTTCGGTTAACATGTTGGAATGTTTGGGCGTATACATACGGCACGCTTCGGACTAGCCGACGCGATTTCAGAACGAAAGGAATGTTAAGTGGATTTTGACCCGAACTATCAGGACGAGAAGAATGGCCCCTTGAAAAAGGATCTACGCGATCGCCTAAGACGCTTCCGTAGCCTCTTCACGCTGGCTGAGATTGGCGAGACCCTCGATTTTAGCGGGCCATTCGTCAGTCAACTTCTAAACGAGAAGAATCCTGCACGAGTGGACAGCAAGCATATCCAGCGCATTGTCCGTGCGATCGAGGAAGGCGAAGTGAAGCACGCGAAGAAGCTGGGATTGAACAAGCCCCAGAATCAGAATGGTTCAACGCCCCGGGGGCCCGCTTCTGACGAGAAGCAGACGTTGGACTACCACCTTGCCGCAATTGACGCGCTTGGCTGGAAGATCACAGGACTTCAACGTAAGGACTGATTTTAGTACCTAAACCAACGCGGCGGGCTCTCATTAAGAGCCCGCTGTTTTCCTTTTACTCGAAAGCTGTTGCCCTCGTTCAACGCCAGCAATAGCATCTGCTACTTCAACGCCAGACTGCTGCAATACGCTGAGGTCTCGCCCGATCGCCAGCCAGTGATCCGTCCGGCTTCCTTGCATTCGTCATAGGTTTTGTAGTTGCCGACGTTTCGGCACGTGAATGAATACACGCCGCCCGAAACATTGCAGCCGACCCAGGGCTGATTGCCGTGCCTGAAGCTCGGCTAGCAACCGCCGACGCAACTGCCCGTTTCGCGTTCGAGCTTGGCAAGCTTCGCGGCATCCGACATCGGCGCCGCCGCGGCCGGCGACACGGTCGGCGCCGCGCGACATCCGGTGCTGTGGCTTGCGGTGTGATGCGCTGGCTTGTAAGGCCTCGCCGCTTGCCTCTGCCCTTCGACAGTGACTCCGGGAAGCTGGGTGTCGGCAGCGGCTAGCGCTTGGTCTTGGGAAGCACCACCCTGCCCCGTGAAGCAATCCCACCCCACTTGGCGGACCAACTGACTTCCGAGGTGGAGGATTTCTGATCCCATGGTCCCTGCAGCACGAACAGGGCGCCTTGGGGATCGACACATCGCACGATCCAGCAATCATCGGGCAACTCGATCGGCCCCTGGAGAACCCGTCCCCCGCCGGCATTGACCCGCCTGGCCGCCGCGCCGACGTCGACGACATTGAAGTAATGGAGCCAACACGCTTGCGCGACGCTCGGAAGCTTGGTGAGCATGCCGCCGATTGTCTGACCGCCCACCGAGAACAATTCATACACGCTTGCCGGATCGGTTCCGGCGGAAGCCTTCTGCCAGCCAAGAAGCTCGCCGTAAAACCGAAAGATCTTGTTCCGGTCTTCAGCCAGCAATTCGTGCCAGCCCACGCGCCCGGGCTCGTCCAATCCGCTCGGTTGCGACCCGCCATATGTCAGTCCGGTGACCAGCGCGAACGTCGCGCCTTGCGGATCGGCGACCACTGAAATTCGCCCGATGTTGCTGTCGGTCGGCGATACCAGGATGGCGCCGCCAAGTCGGCGGATCTGCGCAGTCCTCGCGTCCATGTCATCGACGGCGACGTAGCCGACCCATCTCGGCGTTGCTCCCAATCGCAGCCCCTCTTCGGGGAGATCCATGAGCCCGACGACCGGGGCATCGCCTGCAGTCAACAGCGTGTAAGCCAGTTCCGGCGTCGACGCGTCTTTCACAGCCCAGCCGACGACCTCGGCATAAAAAGCAGCCGCCGACGGCATGTCTGTCGTCAGCAGCTCATACCAAGCGAAGCGTCCGAGTTGATCGGCCAAGCTAGCTTCCCCCGTTCGAGACGATTGCGCACTGCATCACGGCCGCACGTCGGTGTTATCGACCAGAAATTGCCGCGATGTCGTTCATGAAGATGAATGCAAACTGAACGAGCCTCATTACATTTTGTGTTTGCGTGAATCTTGCTCGCCCTGTTTGCTCGGCGTAAGATCATCGCACGAAGATCGTACTTCCAGCCCTGGAGGATGCGGCCATGCAGCGGACGAAGCAAGCTTCGAAAAAGAAGCGAATGACCAAAGCCGCAGTCCCGGCGCTCGGAGTCGCCGGACTGACTTTTTCGCTGGCGGGAAGCGCGATGGCGTCCGCGGTGCCGACAAGCGAGCCTCAGCAAAGACCGAACTTCACGCCCGGCCAGTTCACTTCGCTCAGCGAGGAAGAACTCGCCGACGTCAGCCTCGCCACTTTCCATCTCGCCAATCAGGAAAGTAGCTTGAGCGGCGTACTGCTTGCGCGAGGATGCGGTGGCTGCGGCGGTTGCCGTGGCTGCGGCGGCTGCGCCGCCAGAGGTTGCGGCGGCTGCAGAGCTTGTGCAGGCTGCAGAGCTTGCCGCTGCGGCGTCGGTTGCGGCGGTTGCGGCGGCTGCGGCGTTGGTTGGATAGGGATAGGCGTGCCATGGGTCTCATGCGCAGGATGCTGCGCATCGTGGGGCCGCTGCCGCTGGTGTTAGGAGTGAGCACTCCCTGACTGGACATCGACAGGTCGTGATTTCTTTGGCCGGGCTCGCAAATGACCCGGCCAATTTGTTGTTTCCGCGTTCGCTGCCAGGCTCGTCAGCTTGCCGATGGCGAGCGAGTGTGTTCCAAATCATTCGAAGAAGGCCGGTGGCCGGGCCCGGCGCACAGATCGGGCCGGCCAAGCGTGCGTCATGCGCCGGCAATCGGACATGACGGAAACAGGATCAGCGTGCTGACCCGATGACAGTCAAGCGAAAGAGCCGCGCCGCGAGGCAGACCCGCAAGGGCATTTTGCGATTCGCGCCGAACTTCACCGCCTATCTACTTCCTCCCAATGTGGTCTGTCTCTATTCGGAGAACCGCAAGTTCTTCCTGCACGGGGATCTCTATTGCGCCGTGGCGAGCGCGATCGGAAAAACTGGCAAAGCTGCGCCGGAGATCATCCGCCAACTTTCGAAGAATTTTCCCGCCGCCGAGATCGAGGAAGCGATCAGGCGGTTGCTGGAGCGCCGATACGTCATCAACGGAGAAGCGCACGCATTCGCAGGCGCCGTCGATGGATATTGGGCAAGCCTCGGCCTGCCTCCCGAGATCGCCGAAGAGAACCTCCGCAATTGGCCTGTTCGGGTGGAATCGATCGACGTCAAAGGCGCGGGCGAACTGAGCGCGGCGCTGAGCAAGCTCGGGGTTCAAATCACCAAGCGGTCGCCCAGGCTCACCATCACGCTCGTGAACGACTACCTCGAGGGGCGGCTCGCCGAGTTGAACGGCAAGCGCGTGGCCGATGGGACGCCCTGGTTGCTGGTGCAGCCGTCCGGCGTGTTTCCACTAGTGGGGCCCGTGTTCAAGCCGGGCGAAAGCGCCTGCTGGACCTGCCTGTTCGATCGCATGATCCGCAATCGCGAGATCAGGGGATTTCTCGACCGCGGAGCGGCGCAAGCGGTCGCAATATCGCCTTTGGTCAGCGACACCGTAGGACAGACCGCGATCCACTTCGCTGCCGTTGAAATCGCAAAGGCGATCGCCTCGGGATTTCGCACCGATCTCAGCGATCACATCGCAAGCTTCGACCTGACCGGAGCCGCCGTCGCCAAGCACTACGTCGCGAAACGCCCGCAATGTCGAACCTGCGGCGGCAAGAAGCTTCGGAATCCGCGACGGGCTGCTGCGCCGATCGACATTGCCGAGGGCAGCAAGCTCATCATGACAAGCGGCGGATACCGCACCGTGACGTCGCGCGCCACCGTGGCGCGGTACCGCAAACATGTCAGTCCGCTGACCGGCGTCGTTTCGCGGCTCGAGCGGATCGAGGCCGATCTGCCGATGAACACCAATTTTTTCGCCCACCACAATTTCTCTGCGCCGGCCTGGAACGTCGACCAGCTCAGGTCTGGCCTGAGCGGCGGCAGCTTCGGCAAGGGCTCCACGGCCGAGCAGGGCGAGGCCAGCGCGCTGATGGAGGCGATCGAACGCTACTCGGGCATTTTCCAGGGCGACGAGATCAGGACGACGCGCCGCTTTGCCGATTTTGCTCCCGGTGACGCTCTTCTTCCCAACGACGTCCAGTTCTTCAGCGACATGCAGTTTCAAAACAGGCATGTCCCGCCAGCCGACGATTCGCATCCGGTCCCCGAGCCGTTCGATCCCGCGACCAAAACCGAGTGGTCGCCGGTCTGGTCGTTGCGCGACAAGCGTTTCAAATATCTTCCGACCGGCCTTTTGTATTTCTTCTATGGCGGCTTCCACACGGACTCCAACGGATGCGCGGCCGGCAACACGCGCGAGGAAGCCATCGTTCAAGGCTTCCTCGAACTGGTCGAACGCGATGCCTACGCGATCTGGTGGTACAACCGCGTGCGGCGTGCCGAAGTCGACCTCACGCAATTCGAGGATTCCTACGTGCGGGATCTTCAGAGCCAGTTTGCCGAGGCGGGGCGCCGGCTCTGGGTGCTCGACATCACCAGCGATCTCGGCATCCCCTCCTACGTGGCGATCATGCACTGGATGCAGAACGGACACGAGAACATCGAGTTTGGGTCCGGCTCGCATTTCGATCGCCGCATCGCCCTGCTGCGTTCCCTAACCGAGCTGACCCAGTTCATGTCGGTCGGCATGATGGACGGCGGCAGCGGCGAGAAACCATCGCTTGACGGTGTCACGCCGCTGCGGCTGGACGATTATCCGTTCCTGATCCCCAGCGACGATCCGATCGTCCCGCCCGCGCCTGGCATCAAGGTCCACGACAACACGCGCGACCAGGTCAATGCCTGCGTCGAGATCGCAACCGGCGCAGGATACGATTTCCTCGTGCTCGACCAGACGCGGCCCGACGTCGAGGTCCCCGTCGTCAGAGTGATCGTTCCGGGCTTGCGGCATTTCTATCGCCGCTTCGGGCCCGGCCGGCTTTACGATGTCCCGGTGAAACTTGGGCTGTTGGATCGCCCGCGACTGGAAAGTGAACTGACTCCGTTCCTGCCACACACCTGAAGGCTGGCCGCGTTGCGCGTTCCCCGGAAAAAGCCGTCCAGGACAATCGCACCGGTCATCGCTGCCCGATTGAACGGTCGTTTTTCCCTTCACATGCAGGCAGACGGAAGCATTGCAGCCGGCCTGGGCGGCTATTCAGTCAATCTGGGACAATTCAGCGCGGCGGCGATCGACCGTGCGGGACAGCTCACCACCGGCCTTCCGCTCACCTCCCTTGCCGGCAAAAGCGCCGTCGCGAAGCAGGTGCATGTCCTGGTGGAGCGGCTGGCGCGGCATGGGCTGCTCGAGTACCGCCTGTTCTCTCCACGTGACGATCAAGACTTCGTGGTCATCGAGCCGCAGATCGCCGAATACTGGCCGCAACGCGCAAAGCTGGCGAGCGGTGATACCATCGTGTTGTCGCGCTTCGCCTATCTGCGCCGGCGCGGCAACGAGATGGTACTGGAATCGCCGCGCGCCGGCGCGCTGTTCCGGATTTGCGACCCCGCCATCGCCGCCACGCTGGCTGCGCTGTCGCAGCCTCAAAAGATCGGCAAGCTTCGCAAGCAAGTGGCTTCCCTGGAGCTCGATCTGCTCGGATTGCTGCTCGACAGCCAGATGCTGATCAAGCTCGATGCGAAAGACGGAGACGGCCTTCGGGTGAACGAAGGCGACCGCAATCTCGTTCTCTGGGATTTCCACGATCTCGTGTTTCACACGCGAAGCACGGAGGGCCGGCATGCCGATCCGGTCGGCGGCGCGTACACCTATGCGGGCGTCACCCCGCCTTTGCCCGCGGTGCGCCCGCCCTGGCCCGGCAAGAAGATCGCTCTCCGCGAATTGTCCACGCCGGAGCCGATCTCAGCCTTCGCAAAGCTGTTGCGCGAGCGCCATTCAATACGGGATTTCGACGACCAGCATCCGGTCACGCTCGCCGAGCTTGCGCAGTTTCTCGACACCACTGCCCGCGTACTGTCGGAATGGAAGAGCGGTGCAGATTTCGACGGTGGCCCGGAGGTCGCCTACAGCTCGAGGCCGTATCCGGCGGCAGGCAGCGCGTATGAGCTGGAGTTGTACCTGGCGGTCTCGAACTGCGAGGGTCTTGCACGCGGACTTTATCACTACGATGCCGGCGGCCATGCGCTGGTCGCGATCGACGCCTCCGCCCAGCAACTCCAGGCGCTTTCGATGGCGGCCGAGTTTGCCATGGGGGCATCCGGTCCGCCGCAGATCCTGATCACGATCGCCGCGCGCTTCGGGCGGATCTCCTGGAAATACAGCTCGATCGCCTATTCGCTGATCCTGAAGGACGTCGGCAGCCTGATCCAGACGTTCTACCTGGCGGCAACTGACATGGGCCTCGGCGGCTGCGCCATCGGCACCGGCAACATCGATCTGTTTGCGCAAATCACGGGGCTCGAATTCCACGTCGAAGGCCCGGTCGGGCAATTCGCGCTGGGGCGCGGGAGGGAACCGCTAGTCCGAAGCTAGAGAACGATTTTTTCGAATGTCGCCGGCCTGAACCAACCCTTGTCGCAAACCTTGTCGCTACACGGCCTCGCTGCTGGCGACGCCTTCCAACGGCCGGCGAACTTGGAATAACCTCAGGATTGCGAAGCAGGCGGCTGCCGCCGCAAGGTGTTTCAGCGTATGCCCGCTTAGAATTCCACCAAGCGAATGGAAGACCGCGTGGTCGTAATATTCCAGGAGCTTGGCGAGCGCGTAGAGCGCAGCAGCGCCTACCCAGTAGGGAGTGCCGGTGTATTTCGGCGGAAACAGGCTGAGGATCAAAACCAGCGCGAGAAACGGAAAAAACTGGGCCCACGCGTAGAGCCGCAAATCGTCCGTCCAGCGCCACAACAAAAGGCTGAAAATGCCGATTGCAAGCAGCGGCCGCAGCAACATTGCGCCCGCCTTGGCATCCACGCGCTCTTCGACGACTGCGGAAAGTATCGCGGCAAAGCAGAGAGTCATCGGCAATCGATCCCAGAACAACGTGTCGTCAGTCGGATCAAGATGGTAATACGATGAGCCAAAGCCGGTTAAGAAAATCCCGCCAAAGAGTACGAAAGTTATTGCATCGCGAGGGAGTTGCGCGAGCCCGATCGCGCCGACTGCGATGAATGGCAGGTTCGAGACGACATTCCAGAAGTTCGGCACACCGAACAATTCGCGCTGGTCGGCGAACTGATGATAGCTCTGGTCCTGCAACAGGGGCGGAAGCGGAAGCAACGCCACAAGCGTAACGATCATCAAGCCATACAGAACCGGTATCGGCCGATCTCGGACTATGTTGCCAATTGCCATCGGCGATGCGCCCTTGGGTATCGTGACAGATTGCCAGTGCCGTGATCGAAGCTGCACACGGCCGTGCAAAGGCTGACCGACAATAGCGCCGCAAGCAAAAGCCGGAAAGTCTCCATGACTCCCCGGCTTCAGAACCTCGCAGTGACAGAGCCGATGACGCGGTCGGTCCCGATTTCGGCCCAGGCCTGGCGGAGGCGAAAGACGGCATTCGGTGAGGCCGCCGCGCCCCCGCCGAAGTCGCCTTCGAAACGAGTTTCGAGCATGCCCCAGGGGGGCGCGGTGCGCGTATCCATGCCTATGCGGCTAAACCGCGCCGAGAATCCGGTATCGCCTCCCTGCATGTCGGCTGGGCTGCCCGAAAGCGGAATCGTTTGGACTGTCGGCACATCGGTCTGATTGCGGCCATTGAAGTCATGGTACGAATTGACATTGGCGAAGCCGTCGAATCGCACCTCGGATTGTGATTCCGGGATACGCAGCGAAAGACCCGGGAGATCGGAACGCAACGCGTCCTGGCCGTCCCCATCGTACTGACTGCCCATCGGTTCGGGCGGACGCAGGCCCGGAATGGCCGCGACGGCAGGTTGTGGCAGGACCGCAGCATTCGCGGTCTCCCGCGGGGCAGCCGACGCGACCGCGATCGCCGGCGGTTTCTGCACAGCAGTTCGCGCGGCGGCCTCACGAGGCGCGGCGGTGGGGCGAGACTTCGCGTGCTTGTCGCGATTCCCGAGCTCGTCCACGCGATGCCGCAGCGCGCTGATCACCTTGTCGCCTTCTATTGCACGAGCTTGCAGCGCATCGATGCGCCGCAACAACTCTTCCATCGAAGGTTTCTGATCCTGCGTGACAGGCGTCTGGGCCAGAACTGGGCCGTCAAATATTGCGATCGAAGCAACACCGCAAAGCGCTCGGACTGTCAGTATTCGGGTTTCTCGCATTCGAGTCCCCAACCGGCACATTGGACAAATCAAGTCTTGTCCCCGGCTCCAGCGGGCTCAAGTCAGCATCATTGGCGCATCAACTTTTTCTCACAGGAGTGTGCCATTTCTGTCGCAACGTAGGGTAGTCGCGGGGCGCGACCGCACAGCTTTCGCCAGTCAGCCGAGGCTAGCAATTTCAGTTATTGATCGATAACATTATTATCAGCCTCCTCCCCAATAGCGTGAACCCATTTCAGCGACAGACATCTCGGCTCAAATGCTGTATCCCCCAAACGAACGTCCGGGAGTCGCCTGTTCGCCCTCCTTTGGAAGCACAGAATAGCGAGGCATGAATGGCAACCAAGAAGGCGGCAAAGCAAAAAGGTAAGGTGCGCCGGACGCGTATGTCGGCCAACGATCGCAAAGATCAAATTATCACGGCCGCAATCAAGTTATTTTCCGAACACGGTTTTGAAAGCAGCACGCATCAACTGGCGCAAATCCTTGGTGTGACACAGCCCGCGATCTATCGTCACTTCCCCACAAAGGATGACCTTGTGAATGCTGTTTACGAGCGCGTTTTCCTAAGTGAGTGGAAATCGTCCTGGGACGTCATCCTCGCTAACCGCTCGAAGAACATAGAAACGAGACTCTGCGCATTCTACGCCGAATACACGAAGAACATTTTTGAAACCGACTGGATCAGGATCTATCTATTCTCTGGTCTTAAGCGCCTAGAGATCAACCGCTGGTATATGCGTCTCGTCGAGGAGAGAGTGCTGGGGCGGATCGGAGCCGAACTGCGAGTCGCCCTTGGCTTTCCTTCGGTCGAGGAAGTGCCGCTGACTTCCGAAGAAATCGAAGCGTTGTGGCTGTGCCACGGGGGCATCTTCTATTACGGCGTCCGCGAGCGCGTCTACGGTATTGCACCTAAAGTGAGCAACCCCAAGGCGATCGAGCTACTGGCAAGCGTCGTCGTTGGCGGCATGCGGGCCGTTCTTGAGCAAGTGCGGTTCCCAACAGCAGTCGAGTAGGCCTCCCCAACGGTGAGAACGCGGGAAAGGAGGCTCACCCTGTCGTCAAAAAAAAATAGTTATTGATCGATAACTAACAATATGCGATCGTCTTGGTTAAGCATTGGCCGGCTATCGGTCGCTTTCTCAGGGAAGAAACAGATGGTGTCTTCAGACTCGAAGCAGAAGCGCGCCACCGTCATTGGCGGCTCGATTGGCGGCCTTTTTGCGGGTCTCTTCCTCCGAAAAGCGGGATGGCACGTTGAAATCCACGAACGCGTACCGGACGAAATTAAAAGCCGAGGCGCGGGGATCGTAACTCACGCCCCACTATTTGAAGCACTGAAGCGCATTGACGCGATGCCGGATGGCGACGTTGGAGTAGCCGTCGAGGGACGCCGCGTTTTTGGCGCCGATGGTACGGTAACAGGCAGCCTGGCGTTCCCCCAGGTGCTCACATCATGGGACCGCCTCTACCGCCTTCTGTACGACCGCTTTCCGCGAGAACACTATCATCAGGGACACGGGCTGAGCTCGATCGATCAGACTGACGCCGGCGTGGTGGCCAGATTCGAGGACGGAAGCGTCGTCACCTCGGATTTGCTGATCGGCGCCGATGGTCACCGGTCCACGGTTCGCATGCAGTATGCTCCAGATATTCAACCGGAGTACGCCGGCTACGTTGCTTGGCGCGGGCTGGTCCAAGAATCGGCACTTTCTCCTGCAGCTTGTACTGCTCTGTTCAGCCACTTTGCCTTCAGTTTACCCGAACACGAGCAAATGCTGGGTTATCCAGTTGCGGGAGCGAATGAGGACATGCGTCCCGGCCACCGACGATACAATTTCGTCTGGTATCGGCCAGCCGATGAAGGCACCGAGCTTCGACGCCTGTTGACCGATAAGAACGGCAATAGCAATGGAATATCGGTGGCCCCCACGGCAATTCATCCAAGCACGGTTGCTGCACTCCGACAGGATGCCGATCATCTGCTTTCCCCGCAGTTTGCCGAGATCGTGCACCGAACCGATCTACCAATGATTCAGCCAATCTACGATGTAACCTCAAAGCGGATTGTTTTTGATCGTGTCGTGCTTCTGGGCGACGCCGCCTTCGTCGCGCGGCCGCATTGCGGCATGGGTGTAACAAAGGCCGCGCAGGATGCGTCCGCGCTATTCGATACTCTCGTCGAACAACCAAACATCGAAAGCGCGCTGGCACGGTATCAGTCTGAGCGCGTGCCCTTTGGCACCCATGTTGTTCAACACGCTCAGGCCCTAGGCGCGTACATGCAGGCGCAGATCGCATCTCCGGAAGAGCGGCGAGCCGCCGAAAAGTACCGCACTCCCGAAGCGGTGATGAAAGAGACCGCCGCTTCAGACTTCTTGACCAAGCACAACACTTCGCTCGCCTCGTGACCGATGTGAAAGGCCCTTGTTGAGTTGCGGCTATCTGAACGAAAGGAACTTCTCATGATGAAGCAAGCGCAAGCAAACGACTTTGACTGGCCGGCCGATCGGATCGCAGAATTCAATGGCGCTTGGCGAAACGGACGCGTCGGGTCTCACCTTGTTTCGGAGAACGATCGCGTCCGAGTCTGGCACCTGAGCCTGAAGCCGGGTGAGCGTATTGGCTTCCATATGCATGTCCTCGATTACTTTTGGTCCGCCGTGACCAGCGGAAAGTCTCGCTCGCATATGCACGATGGTCGAATTGTCAAAACCGAGTACGCTGCCGGATCCACCAAGCACTATAAATTCGGTACCAACGAATTCATGATCCACGACCTGGAGAATATTGGCGACACCGAACTGGTCTTCGTCACAGTCGAGCATAAACAATCAGACAATAAGCCACTTCCGCTTGACTAAAGAGCTCAGCAACAGGCCGACCTGTCCGACACGATCGGGCAATAGGTTAATGCTTCTGATTTCCTCCCAAGACTGCCCGGTGCCTCAAAGCACTGGGCTTTTTCTTATCTATCAATCTCAACCTCGAGCTAGGCCCCCTTCACCAGAAGAACGGCTTGTTGGGAGGTAGCGCTCGCGCGTTGCTTTCGATGGTCACGCACCATCGCAGTCCACCCGCCAAGCCTTGTCCCAGCTAAGATCGAAGGCACGCCGGATCGTTAACTGTTCCGGGTCAGACCGAGCAGTATCGCTCCTGGATTTCTCGATCGGCCAGTAGGTCTCGCGCAGTTCCTTCGTGAACGATGGCACCCTGGTCAAGAATGTATGCGCGATCCGAAATTCTAAGCGCGATTTCGACATTCTGCTCGATCAGAAGAATCGTGGTGCCTGTCCCGCGCAGTTTATCGAAATACTCAAACATCTCGTCTACCAAGACAGGCATGATTCCCTCTGACGGCTCATCAAGAAGGATCATCGAGGGATTGGACGCCACCGCGCGCGCGATTGCCAGCATTTGCTGCTCTCCGCCGGAAAGCGTGACCGCCTCCTGCAAGAGACGCTGTTTTAGGCGAGGAAACGTGTCAGCGATACGATCAATGATCTCGCTTTCCTTGTTCCGCAACGGAGAGGCGACGAGACCAAGCCGCAGGTTCTCGAGCACAGAAAGACCAGGAACAATTCCTCGATCCTCGGGTACGTACGCAAGGCCGGCCTTGAACCGTGTCCAAGGCGGAGCCGACAGTATCTCATCGTCGCCGAAGAAAACCGAACCCGAACGCTTCGCAATCAGGCCCATTATCGAGCGCACGGTTGTGCTCTTGCCCGCACCGTTTCGGCCTAGGAGGGTCACGATTTCCCCCCGCGCGACCTGTAGCGAAACGTCTTGGACGACATGGCTGCGGCCATACCAAGCATTTAGCTTATCGACCTTCAGCATCAATGGTGCCCCTGACCTAGATACACCCGTTTAACCGTATCGTCCTTCTTGATCTCATCAGGCGAGCCGTCCGCCAGAAGTTCACCATGATGAAGCACGACTACTCGCTGGCTAATTCCGAGTACCATTTTCATCTTATGCTCGACCAAAATGACGGTACGGCTCCGGGCGAGTTTCTCGATCAGATGGACCATCTCCTTTGTCTCCTCGGGACTCATGCCGGCGGTGGGCTCGTCCAGGAGCAGAAGACGCGGCGAGCACGCCATCGCCATCGCGATCTCGAGCGCACGCTGTTGCCCATGAGCGAGTTCACCAGCCCGGCGGCTGGCGACGCCGTTAAGCCCAACTTCCGCAAGCAGAGCTCGCGCGGAATCGTCCGTCTCGATCAACTGGGAACGTCGCGACCAGAAGTCCTTGCCGGCGATCATGGCCTGCGCCGCCAGGCGAATGTTTTCATGCGCGGATAGCTGCGGAAACACGTTGGTAATCTGAAACGACTTGGAAATGCCGGCGTGGACGAACCGGTGTTGCGGCAATCCGGTAACGTCCTGCCCCTCGAACATCACCTTTCCATCACTCGGGACGAGCGACCCGGAAAGAATGTTAAAGAATGTGCTCTTGCCCGCTCCGTTGGGGCCAATGATGGAGGTCAGCTCGCCTGATCGGAAGGAAATGGAAATGTCCTTCAAGGCAAGAAAGCCGCCAAAGCGCTTGCTAACGCGCTCGGCCACGATGATCGCAGAAGATGTCATGATGCGCGGAACCTCGTAAGAAGTGATCCCCAAACGCCCTGCGGAAAAAAGCGCACGCAAGCGATGAAGACCAATCCGGCGATTAGCTGCCAATGCGAGGTCCAGCCTGAAGTGGCGTCTTCGAGCGAGAGAAAAGCCGCCGCGCCAATGAATGGCCCGAAGAAGGTCCCCATACCGCCGAGCAGGACCATCATGACCACCGTGCCCGATGTCGTGTAGAACAGGCTATCTATTGAAACGACGCCAAGGTGGATAGCATTCAGCGCGCCCGCAAGGCCGCAGAAGACGCCAGAGAGCACGAAGCTCATCCATTTTATCAGCCAGATGTTGTATCCAGACGCCCTTGCCCGATTCTCATTCTCACGAACACCCTCGATAACGGCCCCAAAGGGAGATTCGAGAATTCGCGAGAACACAGCTAACGCCAGCACGACGAACAGAAGCAAAAAGTAATATTTCTGAAGTGGGTCGAACAGGTTTACATGAACCGGCCCGATGTCTATTGCGGGAACCATGACGCCACGCAAGCCGCTCTCGCCACCGGTGACCGATACCCACTGGTAGAACAGGAAGTACAAACACTGCGCAAGTGCCAGTGTCACCATGCCGAAATAGACCCCTCTGGTTCTGATTGCGAGGCCGCCAATGAGAGCAGCCGCAATCAACGAGAAGCCTATGCCCGCAATAATAGCTACGTACCAAGGCCAACCGAGAACAGCGATCGCAATCCCGCAGCCATAAGCTCCGCTCCCAAACAAGGCCGCGTGTCCAAGTGACAGCAATCCAGTGTAACCGAACACGAGATTGAAACCCGTGCTGAACAACCCGTAGATCAGAATATTGATCGCGAGTGCGGGATACGGCAGCAGAACCGGAAGGGCAGCGAGGATAGCGGCAGAGGCAGCAACGCGGTGACGTGAGACCAGGCCAAGCAATGCGCTAGGATTGTCGACCCGCGCGCGCCCTCCACTTGTCGCAACAACGTTTGACTTCATCGCGCAGCCTCCGGTCGACCGAGCAGCCCTTGAGGACGCGCGAGCAGAACAGCGGCCATGATCGCAAACATCACTACATTCGAGAAGTCGGCCGCAAAGTACGATGTCACGCTAACGACAATTCCCATCAGGAGCCCCGCAATGACTGCACCAAGTAGAGATCCCATTCCCCCAATGACCGTGATTACGAATGCTTCGATTAGGACCGTCACTCCCATTTCCGGAATGACGCCTCGCATTGGTGCGGCCAAAAATCCGGCTATGCCGGCTACGGCCGTTCCTAACGCGAAAATCAGCATCCAAACCTTCGACGTATCCACGCCGAGCACTCCTACGATTTCGGTATTTCTCGCTCCCGCCCGGATGATCAGTCCAAACGCCGTTCTTTCGATAAACAGCCACAACGCCAGCAAAAGCGCTGAAGTGAAAGCCATGACGAAGAGACGATACTTGGGGAAGGCGATATCGCCGAAGAATAGGCTTCCCTTGAGCAAGACGGGCGCGCTGAACGGAATTCCGTCTGTTCCGAATGCAATCCTGATTAGCTCGACGACTACGTAGCCCAGACCAAACGTCAGTAGCAGCGGATAGCTCGGATCGCGCCCGTAAACAGGTCGCAACAGGTATCGCTCGGTCGGAAGGCCGATTAGGGCCATGCCGACCGGAACGATGATAAGCGACAACCAGAAGTTCCCGGTGTAGGCGAAGGCAAAGACACCGAGATAGGCGCCAGCAGCATAAAAAGCGCCGTGCGCAAAGTTTACGATGTTTAGGAGACCAAAAATTAGGGTCAAACCCGTGGCAACGAGCACGTAGATGCACCCGAGCGCAAGTCCTGTCAGAATTTGCAGTGCGACTAGATCGAATGAAAACTCAGCCACGGGCGACTCTCCGGCTTAGACTTTGTGTCCGAGTTCTGCGCAGGTTCGCAGCTTGCTCTCGTCACCCTCGACGATCGACACGATCTCGAAGGTGTCGTTCGGACCTTTCATGTCTGCCTCGGCCTTCGATTTCAGGATGAACACTGCCTGAATTGATTGGTGATCGCAGCCGCGGATCTCCTCTGGCCCCTTGTAGAGGTCAAATTTGAAGCCGTTGCTTGCGGCACGAGCGAGCCCATCTGCATCCACGCCGCCTGCCTTGCGCGCCAATTCGAGCATCGAACGCACGCCGCCGTATCCGTAACTGCCATAATCGGAAGGAACTCCGCCATTATACTTCGCGGCGTAGGCTGCGTTAAACGCCTTGGCAGACGCAAACTTCGTTTCGGCTCCCCAATAGTAGTTTGATGCACCGATCACGCCAGCATAGGCGTCAGCGCCACCCGCGATTCGCTGCGTCGTAGAGAGCGCGCCCACCACAATGCTCATGCGCTCCTTCAAGCCAAATTCGGTTGCCTGCTTCAATGCATTGAGCTGATCGCGCCCAAAGTTAAGGACGCACAACACGTCGGGTTTGGCACTCAATATCGTGGGGAAAAGACTGCTGAAGTCCTGCAGACCAAGCGGATGCTTTATCTGCGCTACGACTTGGACGCCGGTCTGGTCGGCGACCAGTTGAAATGCGCGTCGCATTTCGTACCCGAATTCGTAGTCGGCAATCAGAAAGGCGACCTTCTTCTTGCCTGGTCCTCCAAAGGCATAGCGGCCGAGCGCGCCGACTGAGAAATGAGGGGCCAGCCCCTCATGATAGGTGGTCGGGCCGGAATCCTTCGCCTCATTTATCCGATCCGAGATGCTGAGCCCGTTGTATGGCACTCCGCGCGCCTTGCAGGCCTCATTGACGGCGAGCTGAACCGCCCCCGACAACGAACCGACGATCATGTCGACCTTGTCTTTTTCGATCAACTCGAGCGTCCTCGTCACCGCCTCCGCGGCGTTGAGCTTGTCGTCTCTCACGAGCAGCTCAGCAAGCCGACCGTTGAGGCCACCCGTTTTGTTGAAGTCCTCGATCGCTAATTGCGCACAGCGCACTTGATCGGACGCCTCGGACCCATAGGGACCGGTAAGCGGAACCGGAAATCCAATCTTGATGTTTGCAGATTGCGCAAATGCCCGCTGGACTGGACCAGACAACGTACACGACGCCGTCAAAGCCGCTCCGCCTCGCAAAATCTCCCGACGAGTTAGCCTGCTCAGACCTGTGAAATTGCGTTTCAAAATCTTCCTCCTTACGCGCTCACTCACCATTTGGGCACTACGTCGCCGCCTGCGCGCCCCAGCCGCGAAATCGTTCGAGCGTTCCGGGTCAGTTCACCCAGGGTCACTATTTGGCTATTGTCGTCGACAAGCTGCGCCCGCTCGTTTGATTAAGTCCGTGAGCCGCCCTGCCGCACTCAGCCAGTGCCGCGCAGCGAGCATGCCTCTGGCGTCCGCCGCCTGCCCAACGACGGAGCGCGATTGGATTGTGGCCAGATACCCCCAATCCGAAATCAGGTTTCACGAGCGGTCCTTCCGACGGAGAAATATAGTTATTAACTGATAACTTAAAGGAGACTTGAAGCAACGTCAATGGGCCATCCCGGTCTAAGAACGCTCGAGATAGCCGAGACGACAGCGTGCAAGAAGATGCTGCTTAAAATGACCGACGATGCGTGTGGATAGTGGCCGGAATTTACAAAACGGCAGCCTCTTCGCGTTCCGCTCTTTCGCGTCGTATGGCCACCTTTAGACGAGTGCCCTTGCCTGAAACCACGCACCAGGAAAGGCCAGAGAGCTCAACTGAGTTATTGCTCAATAGCTTCTTGGAAACGTGGGTCATCATGCAGCCGGTTGCTTACAGCGGGTTACGTTCGACCTCGCGCAAAGCACGGCGTCCGGTCCGAAGGCGTACGGCCACTCCAGGTCGAAGTCGGAGAGCCAAGGACGTTCGGGCTGAGGCCTTCTGTCGGCTGACGCGATCCAGCGGGCATGGCGCGGCCTTGTGATCGTGGCTCTGACGGATTTGCTGCCGATGCCCCCTTGCAAACCTATGAGCCGAATCAGTCGCCACACCGCGCAACGTCGAAGCTTCGCGCTTGAGCTGTCCAGACCTAGCCGTTTCTACGCCCACAGGCGGACGCTGTCCGAGATGTTTTTTTGAAACTGATGCCCTTCGTGCTCGCCGAATTGCCGCACCGCGTAGCAGCTGACCTTGATCCCGCGCTCGGCCAGCTCCGCAAGGAGCGCTCGCAACGTGATGTCCAGCTGCTCGGCGAGCCGTGCCGACTCAACGCTCTATAACCCGCGACATCTCATGGCCGACTGGCCTGACAGCGACGGTATCGCCCAGCGGACGCGGGACCGTATTCTCGGACACGCCAGCGACGTTCGTGGACGCTACGGGCGAAGGGCATTCTTGATCCGCAAATCGCTGCGAAGATCGAGGCTCTTAACCGCCCGTGATCAAGCGGATGAGAGAGATCCCGCTCGCTGCAAAAGAACCGGGCAGATAATCGCGAGCTCACTGTGCGGAAGACGTATTAGTTTCTGAGTTCGCGATCCTGTTCAGGAATGGTGCCCAGGGGCGGAATCGAACCACCGACACTGCGATTTTCAGTCGCATGCTCTACCAACTGAGCTACCTGGGCGTGCTCCAAGAGAGGGGCCAAGGCCCATCGAGCGGGCGGGTTATAGTGGGCTGGAAGCGGCCTGTCCACCCGGCTTTGCCTGAAGGCATCGCCGGGCGCGGTCCGCCTGTGCACAACATGGGGCGGGTGGGGGCTGGTGCGGCCGGATTCGCGGCAGATTCCAATTAAGCGACTGATAACACGACGCTATTCGACGTCGTCGACTTCGTCGTCGCGGCCGGGGATGACGTAGGAGCCCTTCAGCCAGCGGTTCAGGTCGACGTCGCGGCAGCGCGAGGAGCAGAACGGGCGGGTGGCATGCACGGCCGGCTTGCCGCAGATCGGGCAGGTTTTGAGCGGGCTGGCGGGCTTTTTGACCTGGTCGTCCATGATAGGGGCAGCTTACACGAGGTGAAGGAGTTCAAGCGCCTGCCGACAAAGGAGTTCCTCGGGCGGCGGCGCAGGCGTCCCCGCCAGGGTTCCACGGGGGGCATTCTACTTTGCATGGGGTTGTTTTCGAGATCTTTGTCGGGCCGCGCCGAGGCACCGCCCCCGACGCTCACACGGCGGTGGAGTTGAGCCAGCCCGAGCGGATCGGGAAGCCCTCGCCGCCGAGCAGGGTCGTGGTCTCGTAGAGCGGCAGGCCGACCACGTTGGTGTAGGAGCCGACCATCTTCACCACGAAGGAGCCGGCGATGCCTTGCACGGCGTAGCCGCCGGCTTTGCCGCGCCATTCGCCGGAGCCGATATAGGCCTGGATGTCGTCTTCCGACAGGCGCTTGAAGCGGACGCGGGTTTCGATCAGGCGCTGGCGGAAGGCCTCGCGCGGCGTGACCAGGCAGATCGCGGTGTAGACGCGGTGGTTGCGGCCCGACAGGAGCCGCAGGCACTGCGCGGCCTCGTCCACGAGGTTGGCCTTGGGCAGGATGCGACGGCCGACGGCCACCACCGTGTCGGCGGAGAGGATGAAGGCGCCGCGCAGCTCGTCGTCGAGCTGCACCGATTTGAGCGCCGCATCGGCTTTCACCCTGGCGAGACGGTTGGCGCAGGCGCGCGGCAGCTCGCCCCGCTTCGGCGTCTCATCGACGTCGGCCGGCCGGAGCGCGTCCGGCTCGATGCCGGCCTGGTTGAGCAGCGACAGGCGCCGCGGCGAACCGGAGGCAAGAACGAATTT
Organism: Pseudomonadota bacterium; assembly: GCA_023388935.1. Classification (GTDB taxonomy): domain Bacteria; phylum Pseudomonadota; class Alphaproteobacteria; order Rhizobiales; family Xanthobacteraceae; genus Bradyrhizobium. Next base: position 43,323 of record JAEWFG010000396.1, read on the forward strand.
GGGGCGGCCAGGCATCGGGTGATTTGGGGGACGAAGCAGGGGGTGAATTGCGCGCGGAACCTATCGGAAGGGGGCTGATTTCACAACCCGGGAACCCGCGGTTAAGTGATTCGAGGGCTTCCGACATGCATGTGCCTGCGGCCTGTGACGCCGGTGTTACGGGCGCCGAATGCTACAGGCTCGCCGCGCCCGCCTTTGCAAAGCGCCTGCGGATGCGCATCAGGAGCTGGTCGCAGACGTCGCGATAGGCGGCCAGCTTCTGGTCACGGCTGCCCTCGATGGTGGTGGGATCCTGCGTCGGCCAGTATTCGACGTCGGCGGCGAGCGTGCGGGTCAGTTCCAGCGCCTTGTGATGCGCCTCGGGCGAGAGCGTGATGATGAGGTCGAAGTTCAGCCCCTCCCAATCCTCCAGCTCCTCGAAGGTCTGCGGCCTGTGGATGGAGATGTCCTGGCCGAGCTCGGCCATCACGGTCACGGCGAAGGGATCGAGCTCGCCTTTCCTCGCGCCGGCCGACTTCACGTAGAGGCCCTGCGGAAACATGTGCCGCAGCAGGCTCTCGGCCATCGGCGACCGCACGCTGTTCATCGCGCAGGCGAACAGCACCGATTGCGGATCGCGTGCGCGTGGCGGCGCCGCCATCGCGCCTAGCCTTTCCAGTGCAGGACGGTAATGAGCGTGAACAGCCGGCGCGAGGTCTCGAAGTCGACCCGCACCTTGCCCTTCAGCCGCTCCTGCAGCGTGCGCGATCCCTCGTCATGGATGCCACGGCGGCCCATGTCGATGGCCTCGATCTTGTCCGGCGTCGCGGTCCGGATCGCCTGGTAGTAGCTGTCGCAGATCATGAAATAGTCCTTCACGATCCTCCGGAACGGCGTCAGCGACAGCAGATGCGCGACCACCGGCGTGCCGTCCTCGCGGCGGATGTCGAACATCAACCGGTTGCCGGTGATGCCGATATGCAGCGTGAACGGCCCCTTCCCGTCCGCGCCATCGGGCGCGAACAGGTTCTGCTCGATCAGGTCGTAGATCGCGATCGCGCGCTCGTGCTCGATGTCCGGTCCGGAACGGCCGATCGAGTCCTCGTCGAGGGTGACCGCGACGATGCGATTGGTCGAGTCGTCCTGTTCGGGCGGCTTGTTCATGACAAATTGAGGCGCAATCCAATCGAGCGCGAATGGGCATCCAACCCCTCCGCTTTTCCGAGCGTCATCGCGGCCGGGCCCAGCGCACGCAACTGATCCGGGCCGCATTTCAGGATTGAGGTGCGCTTCATGAAGTCGTGCACCGACAGCCCCGAGGAGAACCGCGCCGAGCGCGCCGTCGGCAGCACGTGGTTGGAGCCGCCGACATAATCGCCGATCGCCTCCGGCGTATGCGCACCGAGGAACACTGCGCCGGCGTTGCGGATCCTTGCCGCGAGCGCATCGGGATCTGTCGTCATGATCTCGAGATGCTCGGCGGCGATCGCATCGGCCAACGAGACGGCGTCGGCCAGAGTCTTCACCATGATGATCGCGCCGAAATCGGCCCAGGACGCGCTCGCGATCGCGGCACGCGGCAGCGTCTTCAACTGCGCCTCGACGGCCTTCTCGACATCGGCGGCAAGCCGCACGGAATCGGTGATCAGGATCGACTGCGCGCTGGCATCGTGCTCGGCCTGCGCCAGCAGATCGGCGGCGATCCAGTCGGCATTGCCGGTGTCGTCGGCGATGACGAGCACCTCCGAGGGACCCGCGATCATGTCGATGCCGACCTTGCCGAACACCAGCCGCTTGGCGGCGGCGACATAGGCATTGCCGGGGCCGACGATCTTTGCCACCGGCGCGATCGTCGCGGTGCCGTGCGCGAGCGCGGCCACGGCCTGCGCGCCGCCGACGCGATAGATCTCGGTGACGCCGCCGAGCGACGCTGCCGCCAGCACCAGCGGGTCGAGCTTGCCGTCGGGTGACGGGACCACCATCACCAGGCGCGAGACGCCGGCGACCTTTGCGGGCACCGCATTCATCAGGACCGAAGACGGATAGGCTGCGGTCCCACCAGGCACGTAGAGACCGGCGGATTCGATCGCGGTGTAGCGCCAGCCGAGCTCGACGCCGAGCGCATCGGTGAAACGTTCGTCCTTCGGAAGCTGGCGACAATGGTAGGTCTCGATGCGATCGCGCGCGAGCTTGAGCGCGTCCAGCGTCACGGCATCGCAGGCTTTCACCGCGGCCTCGACCTCGGCGGCGGTCACGCGCAAGGAGGCCGCATCCAGCGTCAGCCGGTCGAATTTTTGCGTGGCCTCGATCACGGCGGCATCGCCGCGCCGGGCCACGTCATCGACGATGGCGCGCGCGGCGGCCTCGACGTCGGCCGAGACCTCGCGCTTGGCGGCGAGGAAGGCCGCAAATCGCTGGTCAAAATCGGCGCTGCTGCGGTCGAGACGAACGGGCATTTTTGGCTTGGCTTCTGGCTGGTCTTTGGGGCGGATTTGCTCACCCGACCCCTGCTCAATGGCGCGGCGGGGAAGCTGCGTCAACCCTTCGGAGACACCGTTCCGGCAAAGGCCTGAGGGGGGCGGCTGGTATACCGGCCACCTCACCCCTCCCCTTCGATCTCCAGTCCTGTCCCCAGTTCGTCCGCCCCCAGATCGGTCAGCTCGCATTCCAGGCATTCGACGTCGAGGCGGATGGCGCCGCCCTGGGCGAACAAAAGCAGGGCGCTGCCGCCGGGCTCCTCGGCACGGCCGTCCTGGGGATGAAACTCGATGCCGACGAGGTCCAGAACCTTGTCGGGCGCGGCGAGGTCGATGTTACGCGATTTGCAGGCAAGCACCCGGTCGAAACGGAGCGCGGCGACCAGCCGGCGCGGCTCGGCCTCGCCTTCCAGCGTCTGCTCCCAGTCCAGCCGGCTCATGCCGACCACCAGCCGCTTCTCGCTCTGTCGCCAGATGATGTCGGAAGCCTGCACGCGGGCGTCCTGGACATGGGTGGAGATGACCGCGAGATCGTCGGCGTCGAGCGCGATCAATTTGAGCTGGGGAGACATCGCCGACATTACTCCTCGGGGGACCGATACCGCTCAACGCACGCAGGCGCGGAAATTTCCGCAAAACTATAGACGAATGTCATGCGGATTGAGCCGCGCCAGCGCCGACCATGCCGGTCGCGCCGAGGACCGCGCGCGTCCCGTCACCGCTTGAAAAACGCCAGCAGGTCCGCGTTGATCGTCGCGGCTTCCGTCGTCGGCATGCCGTGGGGAAAGCCCTTGTAGGTCTTCAGCGTGCCGTTCTTCAGAAGCTTGGCCGACAGCGGCGCGGAATCGGCGTAGGGCACGATCTGGTCGTCGTCGCCATGCATCACCAGCACCGGCACGTTGATCTTCTTCAGGTCCTCGGTGAAGTCGGTCTGCGAGAAGGCGACGATGCCGTCGTAATGCGCCTTCGCGCCGCCCATCATGCCCTGGCGCCACCAGTTCTGGATCACCGCTTCAGACGGTTTTGCGCCGGGACGGTTGTAGCCATAGAACGGGCCGGCGGGGAGGTCGCGATAGAACTGCGTGCGGCTTGCCGCGAGCTGCGCCTGGAGACCGTCGAACACGCTCTTCGGCAGGCCGCCGGGATTGGCGGCGGTCTGCACCATCAGCGGCGGCACCGCGGAGAGGATCGCGGCTTTCGCCACGCGGCTCTCGCCGTGGCGCGCGATGTAGTGCACGACTTCGCCGCCGCCGGTGGAATGGCCGACATGGATGGCGCTCTTGAGATCGAGATGCGCGGTGAGCGCGGCGAGATCATCGGCATAGTGATCCATGTCGTGGCCATCGCCGTCCTGCGACGAACGGCCGTGGCCGCGGCGGTCATGGGCGATGACGCGATAGCCACGGATGACGAAGAACATCATCTGCGTGTCCCAGTCGTCGGCCGACAGCGGCCAGCCATGGCTGAACACGATCGGCTGGCCCGAGCCCCAGTCCTTGTAGAAGATCTCGACGCCGTCCTTGGTGGTGATCGTGGGCATGGCTGCTCCTTGTTCGCCGGAATCATTCCGCGCCTCATCGCTGCGCGATACTCGGGAATGACGAGTGAACGCTTCGTGTGCTCGCGCAAAACGATCAGGTAAACGCCATCGGCTTGAAGCGGCGCCAGACGCCGATGGTCAGTACCACGAAGAACACCAGCACAATGCCCTGCACCACGGCGAACACCGGACCAGAGGGCGGTGCCGGCGGCACGGCCGGTGCGAGCGCAGCGAGCGCCGGAATCTTCAGGAACGACTGGATGACCAGCACGAAGACGTTGAAATACAGCGAGACCATCGCGGTCATGATGTAGACCGGACGCCAGACGCCGGCGAGCTTCATGCCGTAGAGCGCGATGCAGGCGATCGCGAGCAGCACCAGCGAGATGATGCTGATAATATGCGACGGCAGCAGCTCCTTGAACGGAAACAGCAAGCCGGTGACGCTGGTGAGGATCGTGAACAGCAGGAAGATCGCGGTGAGGCCCGGCATCGGGTTCGAGCCGAGCAGGCCGAACATCACGATGAGGCCGGCGACGATGGCGATCAGGCTGATGATGACATGGACCATCGTGAAGGCGGGCAGGCTCAACCCAAGTACCACGGCATCTCTCCTACGCTTCAAGCATTGAGATCAGGAGATTAGTATTACGGTCCCCATCGGATTGCCACATGCGCCGGCATCACACAGCGCGCGCAACCATGCGTCATCGTGCGAATCGACAAACGCATGGCTGATTTTTCTGCATCGCCGTCACAAATGACCGCAGGTATCGACGAAAGTTGGTCGAATTTGGCGAGGACGGCCCGCGATCGGCGAGCCGGCGCGGCGCCCGCTCAGACGTCCTTGGTGTCGAAGATCAGCATATCGGCGCCGCCACTGGCGAATTTCGGCACGTCGCCCGCTGCCGCCTTGCCTTCTGCGGTGCCGAATGCCGCCTGGATGTCGGCCACGCTGTTGAAGGTGAGGATGGCGACGAGGTGGACTCCGGAGGGTCCAGCGGGGGAGCCGACCGGCCCCTTGCTGACGGCGTATTTCTTCAGGCCGGGAAGTTTCTTGGCGAGCGGAATGTGGGTCTCGGCATAATATTTGTCGAAAGCTGCAGCATCCTTGGGCGTCTTGTAGAGCACGACGACTTCAGCCATTTAGTCCTCCCTTGTGAATCCTTGTTTTGTATTAGACCCTCATGGTGAGGAGACGCGGTAGCGCCTTGTGGACGATGCTTGCGCATCGCCACGCGAACCATGAAGGCCCGGCTTTGGCAGTCCGGCCTCGATCCTTCGAGACGCCGCTGTCGCGGCTCCTCAGGATGAGGGGATAGTCTGTAGTTGCCGGCAAAACCGCAAGTCACATTCCGCTTGCCCTTTACTTGTCTTGTCCTTGACTAAAGCGCCGGTTTTGCGGCGTCGCCGAGATAGCCGTGCAGGGAGGCCACCACCTGCGCGCCTTCGCCGATGGCGCCACCGACGCGCTTGACCGAGCCGGAGCGGACGTCGCCGACGGCGTAGACACCGGGCACGGAGGTTTCGAGCGGGGCAACCAGCCGGCCCTGGTTCTGCTCGGACTGTGCGCCGGTGACGACGAACCCGCCGCGATCGAGCGTCACACCGCAACCGTCGAGCCAGCCGGTGGCCGGATCGGCGCCGACGAACAAAAAGAGATTGCGGATGTCGGCAAAATCCTCGTCGCTCGACAGCCGACTCTTCCAGCGGATGCGCAGCAGCAGCGAGGCCCCGTCGCCTTCCAGCGCCGTGATCTCGGTGTTGAACATCAGTTCGATGTTCGGCGTCGCCTCGATGCGCTCAATGAGATAGCGCGACATGCTGGCTCCCAGGCCGCCGCCGCGGATGATCATCAGCACCTTCCTGGCGTGCCCCGACAGGAACACCGCGGCCTGCCCGGCCGAATTGCCGGCGCCGACCAGCGCCACTTCCTCGCCGGCGCAGAGCCGAGCCTCGACCTGGGAAGCCCAGTACCAGACGCCGCGGCCTTCGAACTTGTCGAGATTCGCGATCTCCGGCCGGCGATAACGTGCGCCGCTTGCGACCACCACCGCACGCGAACGCAAGGGATCGCCGCCGTCGAGCGCCATCGAAAATGCGCCATCCGTGCGGGTGCAGTCGAGCGACTTCACCGTCACCGGAATCATGATATCGGCGCCGAACTTCTGGGCCTGGTTGAAGGCACGCGCGGTCAGTGCCAGGCCGGAAATGCCGGTCGGAAAGCCCAGATAGTTTTCGATGCGCGCGCTGGCGCCGGCCTGGCCGCCAAAGGCGCGGGTGTCGACTACGGCGACCGAAAGCCCTTCGGACGCCGCATACACCGCGGTGGCGAGTCCCGCCGGTCCGCAGCCGACGATCGCGACATCGTAGATGCGGTTGTCGCGGGGGCCTCCGATCATGCCGATCGCGCGCGCGACCTCGGTTTCACCGGGGTTGCGCAGCACCTCGCCGCCGGGAGTGACGACCAGCGGCCAGTCTTCCGGCTTGGGCGAATAGCGCGCGATCACCTCGGCGGCGTCGCGATCCCGATCGGGATCAAGCAGATGATGCGGCTGGCCGTTGCGGGTGAGGAAACTCTGCAGGCGCACCACGCCGGAGGAATGCGACGGCCCGATCAGCACGAGACCACCGATGCCGGCCTGGAGCAGGTTGACCCGGCGCAGGATCAGTGCGCGCATGATGCGCTCGCCGAACTCGGCCTCGGCAACCAGCAGTGCGCGCAGGCGGTCCGGCGGAAGCAGCAGCGTTTCGACAGCGCCCTCGGCGCGGCCGTCCACCAGCGCCGGCCGGCCGGAGAGCTGGCTGAGCTCAGCGAGGAACTGGCCCGGTCCTTGGT
>JAEWFG010000400.1 GCA_023388935.1 Pseudomonadota bacterium
CGCTTGATTGTCGCGCAGCGTCAATCAACGCTTGCCAAGTCGCCGGCCAGCGTCAATTATCTCCTGGCTCGGCCGCCTCGTCTCATCTTGATTGACGCGCCGCTCTCATCCTGATTGTCGCGCTATAGCCGTTCCCGGTGGCCTTCAAATCAAGGTTGCGGGGCGTCCGAATCGCCTGCCTCCGTCCGCATCCAACCAGTGCCCCCAGCCGGCGCGGCCCGTGCGCTTCATCGCGACGAAGATGCCAGGATGAAACGGTCAATGCTCCTGTGCGAGATCGCCTTCGGCCACGCTCCCCCGTCCGCGGTTCCGTTTCCCATGACGGACGTGCGTCCCCCTTGCTCTTCCGCAACGCAAGACTTGGAAGACCGCAATGCCCCCAAAAGAGGCCGCGAATTGGGGCGGGGCAAGCGATTGGCTCCTGTCGGCCGGACCACCAATCTCGGCCGCGCTCACAAATGCGCGGTCGGGCAGTTTCCTATAGACGCTAATCGTCTCACCGATCCCAGTTCTTGGCTCCTCCTCAACGGCCGAGTGAGAGCAGGTCTGTCCACGCTCTCGCAACCTTCTGCTCGCCCGAAGAGCTGAAGTGGCAATCGTCGTATCGATCCAGATCGCCAAGCAGGGCGTCTGAATCAACTCCGCCTACCAGATTGGCGGCGGGATCGGGAAGCGCGAGTTGAGCGCGAGCTACCGGGTTATCGGCAGAGTGCAAGCGCGTGCCTCCGTTGCTTGCTCCCAAACACTTGGTCGCGACAGCAACGTACACCGGCGCCCCGACGCCATGAGATCTCAACGATTTGACCAGCGACCCGAAGTGGTCACGGTAGCCCTTCTCATCCGTTCCCTTCACGTAATCAATTTCACCTTGGACCCAGAGGACATGCGTCACGCGATAACCGCGCTGCTGCAGCTTGTTCGCGGTATCGATCATGGTTCCGTTCAGATCGCCCCCCGACGCCCAACGTGAGACCTCGGAGCCGCTTACGGCGACGGGCGTCAGCACGACCTGGTCGAACGATCCGCGATCCAGCAGAAGGTTGCCGAGCTGGGTCCAATATTCCCCGCTGTTGCCGTCAGATCCAAGCAGGGGTGACGCAGCAACATAACATCGTCCATCGAAGAAATTGACGACCTTTTGCCCGTGTTCCGAGCGGAACCGCTGCCCTGCGTGATTTCCAGCGTTGGACTGCCCGACGAGCAGGAGCACAGCCGTACGGTCCGTCTGCTGAGGGCAGGCGATAGCCGTCTTCCGATCGTCTGATGCGAGCCGCCCCGTTTCATCAAAAGTATAGAGGTCGGGATCCGTCCAGCCGCCGCGAGCTTTCAGCGCTTGAACGAGCGAAAAGGGAAACAGGTCATGGCGACCACTGTACCCTCCCAACAAATACATCGCGATCAAGACAAGGATGCCTGAGAAAAGGCGCGCGCGGGGCATGTGCATTCCAGAACCTCAGAATTAGTCCCCCAAGCGTTTGGAAAATTGGCGCAGGCAATTATAAGCGCGAAAACATCCTGACGAGCACTGCGTTATTCTGACGCGCTGTTTGGCCGAGAGCCCATCAAGAAAATTGGTTGCGGGCTCATTTTTTTGTGAGACGGCGACAGCGAGCCGATGTCCTCAGCGCGCGTCCGCTATCGGGATAATCTGGCAACCTCCGGTCCCTCCGACGCGCGGAACTGGCCAGGGTACGCTCAAGAAAAGGAGTACCCGATGTCTCAAATACCCCTCGCAGCAATCGCCTTGATCGGCATCGACATCGGCAGGAAAGCTGGTTCCACATCACGGGTCATGATCGGCACGGCACCATTGTGCTGCGTCAAAAATGGTCACGCGACCAGATGGGAACGCGCCCGCAGGACCGGTGCGATTGAGATGTGCTAGGCTCTTTGAGCATATGGCTGGTCGCGTTTCGGAAGGGGACTGTGAGGAGACGCGAGTTCATCGCACTGCTCGGGAGCGCGGCGGCAATCCCGCTGGTCTCCGCACGTGAAGAGAGCCCGTCAGAGCGCATCCTCTATTTCACGCGCTCGGCCGGTTACCGACATGACGTCATACCGCTGTCCGAGGCAATCCTGACGCAGATTGGAAGGAGCTCCGGCGCTTTTGAAGTCACCGCTAGCGAAGACACATCCGAATTTTCGATCGAAAATCTCAAGCGCTACGCTGCGGCGATTTTCTATACGAGTGGAGAGCTTCCGATGAGCGACGCTGAGAAGTCAGCCCTTCTGGATTTCGTACGCTCGGGCCGCGGCTTCCTCGGTATTCATTCGGCCACAGACACATTCTACAATTGGCCCGATTATCTTGATCTGATCGGCGGCTACTTTAATGGTCACCCTTGGCATCAGGCTGTCACGATCGAGGTGACCGATCCTGGTGATCCATTGGTGGCGTTTCTCGGCAACTCGCTGACGATCGAGGACGAAATCTATCAAATCAGCGACTTCGATCATCGTGGGTCGCACGTGCTTCTGCGTCTCGACCCAAGCTCGGTCGATCTTCGCAAACCGGGCGTGTACCAACGATACTATGGTTGGCCTCTTGCCTGGACCCGATCGTACGGACAGGGACGAGTGTTCTATACCGCACTTGGACACAATGCATCGGTCTGGCAGGACGCCCGCTACCAGCGAATCCTCATCAATGCCATCCTGTGGTGCATGCGAAAGTCGCCGCGCTAGCACATCGCCCCATTCGAAAGCGGTGCAAAAATGGCGCGTCGCAAAACGCAGTGCCTTCGGTTGCGTGCGTCGGCTCAGCAGGTGATGTTCGAAATGCGGCCGAGGCGCGAACCGATTATCCCCGTTGATCTGCCGCTGATTTGTCACGATCGACGGTCGCCGGCTAACTGTGCGCCACGAGAGACGTGCTTATTCGCCGAACTTTTCTGCAGTTGAAGGCTGGCCTGCGACCGCGGCGACCGCAGCGCTGATGCTTCCGTCTCCTTCCAGCGATAGCGAGGCCTCGCCAGAACCTCTTCCGCCATTCTTGAGCCTTGTGCAGAAAATCCCCTCTTCTACCCTGAGGACTTGCGCCCGAAGGCTGTTGAGTTCGTCAAGTTGCGAGACGAGCATCTGAACGTGCTGCCGAAAAATTCTCGTACGGTTTTTCAACCGAGCACGGGCACTCATTCCTGCCCCCATTCTAATTGCCTTAAGGAAAAGGTTCCCATTGAACCTTAGGCACGTTTCGCGTGCCAAGGACCGCAAGTAGCGAAGCTACGTCCGTTATTTAAGTCAGAGACAACATGATTATTGGCGAGAACGATTTTTCTTTGACAGTCCGACAGACCACGGAGAGCCATTGTGCTGGCACAGGAGGCGCTACGGCGGCAACTGCTGGATGAAGCCCATGCCGGCACTAAACTCAGCGTGGTCCTGTCGCATGGAAAGGCAGCTTGTGCGCGCGTTTTAAATGGAAGTGTCAGAATGCTGACAAACGTCCAACCGAGCCCACCCTTCGTGGCTCTCTGGCGCTCGCTGGTCGGGCATCGCCAATTCGCCGACTGAACGGCGAAATTTGATCTGTCAAAGATGCGTCGTTTGGGACCGCTGAAAGGGCGAGCCACCAATCTCATCTTTTCGAGATCGATAGAGGGTTATAACGCTGCGGGACGTTTTGACATTCAGACGACGGAAATCGCGTTCCAACTGATCGAGGTCTCCAGCCGTAATCCGATAGTTGGGGGCACCCAGGAACAGGAGTGCCATGGTCGTCGGCCAGGAGCAATCCAGCGATTTGGCCAGGATCAACACCGGCTCTCGGTCCTTTTCGATCAATGCCCGCTCCACCATGTCGATCGGCAGTTGGCACAGCAACGAAAGAGCAACGGCTGTTTCGTTGAACTTGAGTGAGTGCGCGAATTCGAAGACCTTGTCTTCAGTTAGTTCGCCTCGCTGGTGCAGCTTTGCCACTGTGCGCTTGGCGGCGAAATAATCCTTCGAAGCCGGACCAAATCTGGCGTGGATTGCGCCGGTGACGTCAACGACGACCCGATGGATCTGCGGCTCCATGTCTGGGCGCTCCCGCTCGAGCTTGTGCCGCACTTCTTCGGAGGCTTTGGCGATGAGTTGTTGGAAGAGGTGACGGGGAATGTCCTTTCGAAGCCCCACCGACGCTGCGAGGATCGAGTCCCCTTCCGAGCGCCGCACCAGGTGCAGGAAGCCGGAATGCGAAAAATTTGCCCCGTCGTTTCCGGCGACTGAGGTCACGACCTGCTGGGAGCCGCGAACCACCAGGACATCGGTCACAGCTTCCGGAACGGATCTCCGCTTGGAGATGGCGAGCAGGTGCTGCTGGCTCTGGTTCTTGGCGCAGGAGATCAATGTCTCGGTGTCGAGGCGTTCCGACTGGCTGAGAACGGGCCAGGCCACGTCGATGGAGTCATCGGACGCCAGCTGGCGGGTCAGCTTGTACGGAGCGTTGTTGCTGCAAGCCAACTTTCCTGCCAACCGGGCGCGGGCGGTTGTTTCAATCTCCTGGGCGAGCCGGCCGATGATCTCGCCAAACGTCCAGATCTGGTCCTCGGAGTAGGTGCCCGTGATCAGCACATCGGTCGCATGCCAGAGGGCCCGGAGACAACTCTCCGGACTTCCTCTGGAAACAGCTTCTTCCAAATCGATCAAGAACGACGCGGAGTTAGCCATGGGAACGGCTCGCTGCTGAACAACTTAAAAGCAAAAACTTAAATAACGGGGCGACTAGACCATCTCAGCGCTGAACGACAGGTAAAGCCCGCACCCCTGCCTTGGGCCTCACTTAACATCTGCCTAACAGACACGCCCAAATCTTAGATTGTTGGCCGGAGAAGCTCGTGCGGAGCGATCGGCGCCGAACATAACATTGACCCCGCGCAGGCGAAGTCAATCAAGCACTTGGGACGCCGATCGGCGTCCGGACCCTGCGCCAATCGGCAAGCTCGACAGTAGCGAGAGCACTTGCCCCCAGTGCCGACCGTAAAACGTCGTGCTACGGTGGCGGCACTCGGAAATCTGACTCTTCGTTTGATAGGCCGACTTAAGACTGTTGACGGTCTTGTTCTGCCTGACTTGTAGTTCTCTCTTGTTGGAAGAAGTTCTGGTCATGCAGTGGCGGAACAATTCGGCTTGGCGCCTACACACCGCTCCTACTCGCAGCGGGGAAGCCAAACACGCTACCCTGGCCCGCGACGATCCGGGTGAGGTCGCGTCGCTCCCCATTTCGGGGTGCGAGGTCAGGCGACCGCGGCGGTCCTCCTCGTTAGGCGTTGACCGTAAGCAGGCAGACCTTTTAGGATCGCTTTCATTGGTAGTCTGAATTGTGTTTTTGGAGGTGGCGTAATGTCGAGTGCCATTGAGTTAATTGTCGAGGGCTATGCCCGATTGGGAGATCGTCGATCGTTAGAAGGCTTGAGGATGCACCGCAGGCGTTTGGCGGTCGATCTCTCGTCGATCAAGGGGTTTGACTGCCAAAACTCAATCGCGCAGATCGAAATGGACATAGCGACGATCGAGGCGGGGCTCGCAAGCCTGCCCGAAAACGTCCAACTGACTGGTTAGCGATCTTCCGCGATACTGAAATATTCGCCCGCGCAAAACCGTAACGCACTGCGCGGGCTTGTCGGATCATGAGCGAATGTATATCCGTCACCGCTCAATGACTCTTTGTGCCACCACAACGATACGCGATTCTACACGTAATGCGAAACGCGCCAACATCGCGCGATAAGCCGAACCGCGGTGTATCTTTCAACTACGTTCTGCGCGCGCCCGCTGTTCGGCGTGGCAGGACTGGCGATGAACCCTTCGCGCCGCCTGGAGCGAGGGGTGGGAGGGGTATCGTCTCGATGCAGCAAAAATAGCCACATCGCGGCCGGTAGCCGTGGCATTGGATCCAGTGCAGCCCTTCCAGAAATAGTGCGAGAGCTTGACGCATTCGCATGATCACTTTAACCCCGCGCGTGATCACGTTGGAGAACATCAGATGAAAAAGACGAAAAGCAAGCGAAAAGAATACACGAAGGACGATATCAAGCTGCTCAAGACGCATTCGAAAGCTCGCACGCCCGTCGCGAAGATTTCGAAGCTGATGAAGCGGTCCGAGGGATCGCTGAGGCAGAAAGCCCGTAGCCTTGGACTTGGACTAGGTCACCAGCGCTGACGGAGCGAGCCGCACCGCAGAGCGTCAATAAAAGCCCCCAGCGTCCTCACTCGCTGGGGGCTTTTAAGCTCATCAGACCGGTTAGCTCCGACGCGCGGTCGGGTTAAAAACGCAAAAGCATGATCCGGAAGAGTGCGCAGCGGTTTTCCGAGAAGATCGTGCTCGAACAATAACCTAAAGCGCGATGACGATCTCATCGCGCTTTAGCGCTGCACTAAATCTCGCATCAATCCAGATGCCGTAATGTGCCGCAGACCAGGTGCCTGTGAGGTCCACCGTCCCCCGTGACAGCGGCGCGGCAGCAGGCTTGAAATGGACCCGCGGAGCGGGACCACTTGAGCTGATTTCTTAGTTGGAAACTGCCCGCTCCTGATCCTTCTCTATCACGCTGCCAGAAACTCTGTCTGCTGCTGTTGCTGTGGGCATGTGG
>JAEWFG010000412.1 GCA_023388935.1 Pseudomonadota bacterium
ACCAAGGAATCGGCGTTCGAATCGGCGGTCGCCGCAGCGTCGCTGGCGCTTCGCCAGGGCCATGAAGTTCATGTCAGCGTGCCCGGCCGCGAAGCAGGCGAGAACGCGCTCGGCAGCTAGCTTCATCACACGATCAACCGTCCGCGCTGCGCGGCAATCGCGATCGCGGCGCTCGCGTTGAAATCGGGGCGATCGGCTTCGACGCCCGTCGCTGACGATATGCCGTTTTCCGCCATCAGCGAACGGATGCGCAATTGCTCCGCGGCGGCCCGTCCGCGAGCATGACCGCTGCCCCGAAGGTCGACGCTCCGGCTCAAATAACATCATGTTAGGTTTATCGCATAACTCGGTAATTGTGTTAGCCCAGCGAAAGCCTATTGTCGCGGCCAATCAGACACCTATCGGCAGTGACAGGCGCGCGCGGAATCTCCGCAGGGCGCCCGCAGATTGCTGCCCAATTGTTCAACGAAGCCCGCCAACGGGACGTCAGCAAACCAGGTTGGAGGAATTTTTGAGATGGTCACGACTCGCGCGATCCATGACTTGAGTCAGTCCAGGAAGGCTGCCGCAAGCGGCTGGATCGGCTCGGCTCTCGAATACTATGATTTATTCATCTACGCGACCGCCGCGTCGCTGATCTTCCCGCAAATCTTCTTCCCGTCGGACAATCCCACTGTCGCAATCGTCGCATCGCTGGCGACCTATGGCGTTGGATATGTCGCCCGGCCGATCGGCGCCTTCGTCCTCGGACATTGGGGCGACACCCATGGCTGTCCTCATCGTCTGCATGTTACTGATGGGCATCTCGACTATGGCGGTGGGGATCCTGCCGACCTACCAGCAGGTCGGCATCCTGGCGCCGATCCTGCTCGTCATCCTTCGCCTTGTACAGGGATTTGCCGTTGCCGGTGAAATCTCCGGCGCGAGCTCGATGATTCTGGAGCACGCGCCGTTCGGTCGGCGCGGCTTCTACGCAAGCTTCGCCCTTCAGGGCGTGCAGGCGGGACAAATTCTCGCGGCAGCAGTCTTCCTGCCACTGGCGGCCTATATGCCGGCCGATGCATTCAACAGCTGGGGGTGGCGGATTCCCTTCCTGCTCAGCTTCTTCGTCATCGTCGCAGGCTACATTATTCGTCGCGAAGTCGAGGAGACCCCTGCTTTTGCCCGCGAGGACGAGCGGGGAGAAAAGCCGCGGGCGCCCATCGTTCAGGCCATCAAGCTGAACTGGCCCGACATGCTCAGGGTCATCTGCATGGCTCTGATGAACGTCATTCCGGTTGTTGCGACCATCTTCGGTGCGGCCTACGCGGTCCAGCCGGCTTACGGCATCGGGTTTGCCACGGACGTCTATCTGTGGATCCCGGTCCTTGGAAACATGCTGGCCGTGTTCGTCATTCCCTTCGTCGGCAATCTCTCCGACAAGGTCGGGCGCAAGCCTCCGATCATCGTGGGCGCGCTTCTCTCCGGCGTGCTCGCTTTCGGCTATCTCTATGCCATCAGCATCAGGAACGTGCCGCTTGCGATCCTGCTGTCGCTCTTGATGTGGGGCGTCGTCTATCAGGGCTACAACGCGATCTTCCCGAGCTTTTACCCGGAGCTCTTTCCGACCCGCACCCGCGTCTCGGCGATGGCGATCTCGCAGAACGTTGGAACGACCATCACCGCGTTGCTTCCGGCCCTGTTTGCGACCGTGGCGCCGCCTGGCTCGACCAACGTTCCTTTGACGGTGGGGGCGATTGCCTTCGGCATCACGGTCATCGCGGCGCTGGCGGCCGTCACAGCCCGGGAAACCTATCGGATCAGCATCGACGATCTTGGTAATCCCGAGGCCGTTCCGATGGCGCGGGCCGACTATGAGCGGCAGCGTGCGGGAGCGGCGACCGGTGCAGCCGCAGTTCCGTCCTGACAGGGACGGGAGCGGGCAGGGCCGCTGCGATCGATGAGGTTTGCAGCGGCAGGGCTCCATGCGTTGCTTGACTGTCTACTCGAACTTGGTGCGCGCAAGCGCGATAATCATGAGGTTGCAGGATGAACCCCGCTGTCGTTGCTGTCGCAATCACCGGCTCCGTTCCGCGCAAGAGGGACAATCCCGCGGTACCTATCTCGCCGTCCGAACAGATCGAGTCGACGCACGAGGCCTTCGAGGCTGGCGCCACGCTTGCCCATATCCATGTTCGCAACGATGACGAGACGCCGTCCTCCGACCCGGAGCGTTTTGCCTTGGTGCAGGAGGGGATCAGGAAGAACTGTCCCGGGATGATCGTTCAGTTCTCGACCGGCGGGCGGGGCCGCGATCCCTCGGCGCGTGGATCATCGCTCTATCTGAAGCCCGACATGGCCTCGCTGTCCACGGGATCGGTGAACTTTCCGACGATCGTTTACGAGAACAGCGCCGCCTTGGTCGAGACTCTCGCCACCAGCATGAAGGCCGGTGGCATCCGGCCGGAAATCGAGATATTCGATTTGTCGCATCTGCATAGTGCCCGCCGCCTGATCGAGGCGGGGTTGATCGACCCGCGTCCGCACGTGCAGTTCGTCATGGGCGTCAAGAACGCGATGCCAGCGGACGAACATGTCCTCGATATCCTGTTGCGAGAGCTCAGGCGGCTGATCCCGAAAGCTACGTGGACCGCGGCCGGGATCGGACGCAACCAGGCCGAGGTGATGGGCTGGGCGCTCGCGCGTGGCGCCGACGCGGTCCGCACCGGGCTCGAGGACAATATCAGGATCGACAGATCGCGCCTGGCCGGCAGCAACGCGGAGCTTGTGACCATCGCCTGCGAGGCTGTTGTGCGCCATGGCCGGCGCGTGGCGACCGCGACCGAGGCGCGATCCTTGCTCGGGATCGCGCGGTAGGGACGACCGTCCTCCGCGTGACATGCTCCCGGCTGCCTTCTGCCATTCGGCGGCCGGCGTTCCCGTATGCTGAGTCTCCGGCTAAGACATCCTTACGGGCGTGATCTGCGCCTGCCGGGCTGGCGACGATTGGAATGCGGTTCTTGAAATCTGACAGCAGGCTCATCGGCGTCCTGCTGGTTCTCGCGGTCACCCAACTCATCGGATGGGGCACGATCGGCCTCCCGGCCGTCGTCGGGCGCGACCTTGCGGCCGATCTCGGCATGAGTCTGCCAGCGGTCTTCGCAGGCAGCTCGGTCCTTTATGTCACCATGGGGCTGTGCGCGCCCTGGCTCGCCAGGGCCTTTGCGCGGCACGGCGCGCGCAAGGTGATGATGGTGGGCACGGTCGTGACTCTGCCGGGCTTTGTCGTTCTGTCCTTTGCCCGAGAGCCGATGCTCTATTTTGTCGGCTGGATCATTCTCGGCATGGGCGGCAGCGCCACGCTGTCGACCGGCGCCTATATCTCCTTGTCGGTTTGCTCACGCAGTTCGGCAGCCGCGGTGCGCTCGGTCTCACCTTTGTCTTCTCCTGCGCAACGGTGCTGATCCTGGTCCTGCTCGGCCGCCGGCGCCCGGAAATCGCCGCGGCGGCCGCCACCTGAGCCCGACGGGAATATTCGCGGCGCGGAAATTCGAGGCCAGGCGGCCGCGGTCGCCCGCGGGGGATGGTCGTATGCCCGAACTGCAGTGCTCTGAGCGTCAAAATGGTGTATCCGCAGAGAGCGCGGCCCGCGCTCTCGCCGCCGCGCCACGATCAGTTCCCGGAGGAATTCGACATGTCGGCCTTGCCGCTTTCAGGCATCAAGATCCTTGATCTCACCCGCGTGCTTGCCGGGCCCTTGTCGGCCCAGATGCTGGGCGACTTAGGTGCGGAGGTCATCAAGATCGAGCGGCCGGGCACCGGCGACGACGCACGCGCTTTCGGTCCGCCTTATCTGACCGACCCCGAGGGCAAGGCGAACAACAACAACTCGTTCTATCTCTGCGCCAACCGCAACAAGAAGTCGGTCACGGTCAACATCGCCAAGCCCGAGGGGCAGGCGATCATCCGCGAGCTCGCCAAGGACGTCGACGTCTTCATGGAGAACTACAAGGTCGGCGATCTCAAGCGCTACGGCCTCGACTATGAGACGATCAAGGCGATCAACCCGCGTATCATCTATTGCTCGGTGACCGGTTTCGGCCAGACGGGCCCCTATGCCCCGCGCGCCGGCTATGATGCGATCCTGCAGGCGATGGGCGGCCTGATGAGCGTCACCGGCCATATCGACGGCGAGCCTGGCGAGGGCCCGATGAAGGTCGGCCCGTCGATCGTCGACTACATGACCGGCATGAACACCTCGATCGGGATCCTCTCGGCGCTCTACCATCGCGACGTCAATGGCGGGCAGGGACAGCACATTGACGTCTGCCTGTTCGATACCGTCATCGCATCGTTGTCGCACTGGCTGCAGATCTACCTCGTCAACGGCAAGACACCGCCGCGCCGCGGCACCTGGGGCAATGGCGGCATGCCGGCCGGCGTGTTCCGCTGCACCGATGGCGAACTGATGCTGGTGGTCGGCAATGACGGCCAGTTCCAGCGCACCTGCGCCGTGCTCGGCGAGCCCGAGCTCGCCAACGACAGGCGTTTCATCAAGAACAACGATCGCGTCGTGCACGGCAAGGAGATCATGGCGATCTTCGCCGGCCTGTTCCTGAAGAAGCCGGTGGCCTACTGGCTGGAAAAGCTGGAGGAGGCCGGCGTGCCGTCAGGCCCGATCAACAATTTCGAGCAGGTGTTCAGCGATCCACACGTCCAGTCGCGCGGCATGCGGGTGAAGGTCGACCATCCCTTCGAGCCCGATCTGTCGCTGATCCGCAACGCGCTGACCCTCTCGGAGACCCCGATCAAGACCTACCGCGCCCCGCCGCTCTTGGGTGAGCACACCCAGGAGGTTCTCGGCAGCAAGCTCGGCTACGATGCCGACAAGATCGAGACGCTGAAGAAGCAGGGTATCATCTAGCGCCGCTTTCTGACCCTCCCCTGAAGCCCCTTCAGGGGAGGGCAGATAGCCTCGCGCTTCTTCGGGCTTAAAGCCACGACGACATCGGAATAGAGCCGCATGACCACCGGCAAGGCTGGCTAAGGGCGTTACACGCGCTGCTCACGCCACACGCACTTGGCCGCCTCGCGAAAATCGGAAGGCCGACTGCCGAAATGGCGGCGGAAGGCGCGGTTGAAGTATGAGACGTCGCCAAAGCCGCTCTCATGGGCGATCTGCGCGATGTTGAGATCGCCAAAACCCTGGTCGACCAGCATGCGGTGGGCCTTTGCCAGCCGCTCGGCGAGCACGAAGGCCGAGAACGACGAGCCGTCCTGCTCGAACAATTTGCGCACATAGCGTGGCGAGATGCCGTGACGGATGGCGATGGCTTCCGTCGAAAGCTCGCTGTCGCCGAGCGCCTTCAGGATGTCCGACTTGATCGCGGTCAGCCGTGCGGCGGTGCCGCCGCGCAAGCGTGCAAGCGCCGCATAGTCGCCATGGGCGCCGAGCGCCAGCGCGGCAAGATCGAGCATGTGCTCGGATGCGCTGCGCGCGATCGCCGGATCGGCTGCGGAGGCGTCGTTTGCAACGATGTCGGCGTAGCGGGTCAGAAGGCGCAGCGCGGCGTTGGAGCTCGGGATCGGCCGGCCGAACGCCTGTGTATAGTGCGGAGCACGGCGCGCGATCATCGGCAAGGGCAACAGCAGGGTGACGAAGCTGCCTTCCGTCAGCATGGTGCTGGTCGAGGGATCGAGCGGCGCGATCACGCTGGCACTGCCGACGCCGGAGATCAACTCCTTGCCGAACTGGGTGGCGCTGGCGCGGCCTGCGCGCAGCACGCTGATGACGATGAAGTCCTTGGCCCGCGCCGCGAGCTCCCTGGAGGCGCGGTAATGCGCCGGCGAGCGCGAGCCGGCGGCGATGCTGACGCCGTGGAATTGGCTGAAGGTCACGTCCGCGTGGAACGGGGTGTCTCCGATCGGCTCAATGTCGACGGCGGCGATGCCGCGTCCATAGACTTCGCGCCACATCTGAAGCCGCCTGGCTTGCGGAAAATCGTCAGTGGAGATTCGTGCGCGCCGAAGCGATCCCGTGTCCTGCATTGGCCCCCGCCAGAAAACATCGCGTCGAGCCCTTTGACGCGCCATCGCATCATTGCGTTCGAAGCCGTTCCGTCCAGGACGATGTTTTCCGCGCGATGGTGGCGCGGACGCCACAGGGTTTTGAAGAAACCTCACGCTGGTGCCGCGTGGGCCGACGCGGTGCCGCCGAGGCCAAGACAGTCGGAACCTCCCCGGGGCAAGTGAGCCGCGCGGCTGCTTCGGTCGCAAGATTTGAGCTGCAAGACTTTAAGCTGCAAGACTCGGGAATGCCTAATGAAAACGACGATCGGCCGGACGCGCCACAAGCTGCTGCCTCAGGCGACATTGAACGTGCGTCAGTCTTTGAGGCGACCTTGGGCAGGGCTGACGATTGCTGCGTCCCTGTCGGCGGCCGCCTTCGCGAGCCTGGCGCCGACGCCGGCCATGGCCGCCTGCGTGCAGGCGGGCAATGTCGTCACCTGTAGCGGGGCGAGCAGCACCGGCTTCGGCACCGGTGTCGAGACCAACCTTGCCGTGACCGTTCAGTCCGGCGCCTCGATCACGGTCCCCTCGAACGTCAACGCGATCAATCTCGGCAACGGCAATACTGCCATCAATAACGGCGCGATTTCGGTCGGTGACAACGCGTCCGCGATGAAGGGAGGCGACAACAGCGCATTCACCAACACCGGCACGATCGCGATCGGCTCAAATGCCTCCGGCATCTTCTTATTGGGTAATAACGGCACCGTGTCGAACACGGGTTCGATCACGGGATCGGGGCTCATGGTTGTCGGTATCGATGCCCTCGGCAACGGCAATTTCGTCACCAATACCGGCTCCATTGTGCTGACCGGCACCGGTTCGACCAGTATCTCCGCCAACAGCGTCGGCACCACCATCCTGAACTCCGGCACGATCACGATCGGCAGCGCCAGCGGCACCAACGGCCAGGGCGTCTTCCTGTTGACGTCGAACAATTTGACCAACAGCGGCACGATCAACGCGGCCGGCAACGACAGCATCGGCGTCAGCATCTGGGACAACGGCAACACCGTGACCAACAACGGCACGATCCTCGCAAGCGGCCCCAACAGTCTTGCGATCGGCATCGCCGGAACCGGCAATACGCTCGTCAACAATGGGACGATCAGGGCGGGGGCCAATAACCAGACGATGTTCTCGTTCGGCACGACCGGTAACAGCATCACCAACAATGGCACGATCGATGGCGCCATGACCGTCTACGGCAGCGGCAACACACTGACCAACAACGGGCTGATCACGATCAGCGATCCAGGGACCGCGATGTTGGCCGGCAACATGACCTTCGGCGGCACGTTCATCCAGAACGGGCAGGGCATCCTCGCCCTCCGCGTCGATAGTGCCGGCAATCGGGACGGCCTCAACGCCGTGGATGCCGCCCAGCTCGGCGGCACCCTCCGCGCTGTGGTGCAGGCAGGCCTTTATCAGCCGACGACGACCTATACGAATCTGGTCCAGAGCGGAGGCGCGGTGACGGGGCAGTTCTCGAATGTCACCTCATCGTCCGCGTTCTTCACGGCGACAGCGACGTACAACGCCAACTCCGTCGACGTGACCCTGGCGCGCCAGGGATTTGGCGCGGTCGCAGGCGAAACGGCCAACCAGCGCGCGGTCGGCAACGCGCTCGAGGCCGGCTACTCGCCGGCACTCACCGGAACCGCGGCGACGTTCTATTCGCAGCTGCTGGCGGCCGGATCGGTAGGCGTGCTCGACAAGCTCTCGGGCGAGGGCACCAGCGGAACCCAGAATACCGCCTTCTCTGCCGCCGGGTTGTTTGGCCACACCATGGATGGTCAGATGAACGCCTGGCGCGCCGGCAGCCGCGGCGGTGCGGCGGGATCGGGCGGGCTTGGTTATGCCGAGGCGCGGCCGGTGACCTCGGCGTTCAACGCCCTGAAGGCACCGCCACTCGTCCAGCCGCAATGGCACGCCTGGGCCTCCGGTTTCGGCGCGGGTCAGTCGCTGACGGGCGATGCGGCGACCGGCAGCGCGGGTTTCAGCGACCGGATCGCCGGCGGCGCAGCCGGCGTCGATCGCCTCGTCAATCCCGACCTCCTCGTCGGCATCGCCGCCGGCGGCTCGAGCGCCACGTTCAATGTCGACGATCGCGCCACTTCGGGCCGGCTCGACGGCGCCCATGTCGGCGCCTATGCGATGCAGCGTCTTGGCGCGACCTACGTGTCGGCGCAACTCGCCTACAGCCATTTCAACAATTCGACGACGCGCGCCATTGTCGGCGTCGGCCCTGATGAGATCGCCAAGGGATCGTTCGGCAGCGACCAGTTCGGCGGACGGCTGGAGATCGGCCACACCTACGATTTCAACACAGTCGCGGTGACGCCGTTCGCCGCACTGCAGGCCGCAAGGCTGTGGCAGGCGGGCTATACCGAGACCAGCGTCACCGGCGCGGGGCCCGGCGTGCTCGGCCTCAGCTACGCCGCACGCAACGTGTCGTCGCTGCCGCTGTTCCTCGGTAGCAGGTTCGATGCGCGCTACGACCTCGGAGGCGGCATGATGTGGATGCCGTTCGCCAATGTAGCCTGGGTGCACGAGTTCTCGCCGAACCGCGGCGTCACCGCAGCGCTGGTATCGCTGCCGGTTCCTGGCTTCACCGTCGAGGGTGCGCGCGCAGCGAGCGACGCCGGCCGCGTCGAACTCGGCTCGCGCCTCGTGCTGAACTCCTGGTCAGAACTGTCGGCGCGCTTCACCGGCGAGTTCTCGAATGTCGGCCAGAGCTATGCCGGCACGGGATCGTTGCGGATAAGTTGGTGACGTCGGCGTGACTCTCGCGCGGCCTTGCCTGAGGCTTGCGCGCAATCCCCAGATAGCCCCGGCCCGTACTCGCGCAGGCTTCCGCTTCGCGCCCGACTCAGTTTCGATCCCTCCACTGGGTTTCGGAGGGAAGTGCATGTCCTACACGATCGGGTTTCAGGCCAAGAACCAGAAGGCAGTTCTGGCGACCGAGGCGGCAACGGCCAATCAGGCGGTCGCCATCATTGCAGCGCTGCGGCAAAGCACCGACGAAATAAAATTCATCCGTTCGCCGCAGGAAGGCGACATGGGCATCGAGATGCTGCTGCTGCTGGCCAAGGAAGAGGCTGAGGAGATGCCGCAGCGGGCCTAGCCCGCCAGCGAACACATTTCGATCAAAAGCGAAACATGCCGGCTGCAGGATGATGTAGCAAGGCGCCAGTCTCGCTTGCACGAAGGTGGTCGCCCATGAAACGCCAAGCGCTCCGCGTCGAACCGATTTCGTCCTATCTCGACCGCTGGAAGGCGCCGACATCGCCGGTGACGCGCGCCGGCAACATGATTTTTGTCTCCGGTCTGCCGCCCTTCGATCCCGAAACGGGCGAGATCGCGGCGGCACCGATCGAGCGCCAGAGCGAACTGATCCTGGAGCAGATGAAGCTGTGTCTGGAGGCGGCGGGCGCGTCCCTCGATAACGTCATGAAGTGCAATGTCTATTGCACTTCCACAAAACACTTCGCCGCGTTCAATGCGGTCTATGCGCGCTACTTCCCGGACCAGCCGCCTGCGCGGATCTTCGTCTGCATCCCGGAATGGACCGGCCCGTTCGACATCGAGATCGACTGCATCGCGATGATGTGAGGGTTCAGCGCGCGTCCCGCGCCAGCGCGCGGGCCGGCGCCTTCGTCTCCGTCCGTCCTGCCGTCAGCGCCATCGTCGCGACGCTGACCACGCGCGCGACGACGTCTTCGACGTCGTCGAGATCGCATTTGCCTTCCGACAGCTTCGTCAGCCGCTCGCTTTCGCGGATGGTGTGGTGCGCCATCGCGAGCGCGAAATTCAGGCCCCAGTAGATCTCGACATCGCTGCGGTCGGGTAGCGACCGGCGCATCGCGCCGACGAATTTCCGCAAATGATCGATCTCGCGGTTCTTGATGCGGCGGATCGGCGGCACGGACTCGATCGAGGCGCGGATCATGAAGCGCGCCGCAGTCGAGCGCTGGTTCTCAGGTCCCAGGCAGCCGCGCAAGGTCGGGCCGACCAGGGCGCGCAGGATCACCTCGATCGGTGCGCGGCCGCCGCCTTGTTCTTCCGCCGCCTTCAATTCGCGCAAGCGTTCGCGATTGGTGGCGATCGAGCGCGTGACGAACAGCTCTGCGATCAACTCGTCCTTCGAACCGAAATGATAATTCACTGCCGCGAGGTTGACATTGGCCTCCGCCACGATGTCGCGCAGGGTCACGTCGCCGAAACCGCGATCGGCATAGAGCCGTTCGGCGGCGGCGAGAATGGCAGACCGGGTATGATCGCTGGCCATAGGTGCCCTCATGGGAGGGAGTTGCAATTCAAACACTTGTATGAAACTATCGTTTGAAGGTCGGAGAAAGTCAATCCGCAATCGAGACTCGTTCGCAACTCGCGGCGGGTTCCGGAGGCTCGCAAAGCACGCATTCGCGCTTGCGGGCCGTTGATGTCGGGTCGACAGTCCGGCGCAAAACAGGTTCGCAAAGAGAGACCGAGGAGCGTCCCATGGACTTCGATATGTCGCCCAAGCAGAAGGAATGGCTCGACCGCGTGCAGTCCTTCATGACCAAGCATGTGCGTCCGGCGGTGCCGATTTACAACGAGCAGGATCAAAGCGGCGAGCGCTGGAAGGTGATCCCGATCCTCGAGGACCTCAAGAAGAAGGCGAAGGCCGAGGGCCTCTGGAACATGTTCATGCCGCCGTCCGAGCATGAGGACGATGAATTCCGCGGCGCGGGACTGACCAATCTCGAATACGCGCTGCTGTCGGAGCAGATGGGCCACATCTCCTGGGCCTCGGAGGTCTTCAACTGTTCCGCGCCCGATACCGGCAACATGGAAGTGTTCATCCGCTACGGCTCCAAGGAGCAGAAGCGCAAATGGCTGCGTCCGCTGATGGACGGCGAGATTCGCTCGGCATTCCTCATGACGGAACCGGCAGTGGCTTCGTCCGATGCGACCAACATCGAGACCCGCATCGACAAGGACGGTGATCACTACGTCATCAACGGCCGCAAATGGTGGTCGTCCGGCGTCGGCGATCCCCGCTGCAAGATCGCGATCCTGATGGGCAAGACCGATTTCAACGCGGCCAAGCATCAGCAGCAATCGCAGATTCTGGTTCCGCTCGACACGCCCGGCATCAAGGTCGAGAAGATGCTCCCCGTGTTCGGCTTCGACGATGCGCCGCATGGACACGCCCAGGTGCTGCTCGAGAACGTACGGGTGCCGAAGGAGAACATCCTGCTCGGCGAGGGCCGCGGCTTCGAGATCGCGCAGGGCCGCCTCGGACCTGGCCGTATCCATCACTGCATGCGCACCATCGGCAAGGCCGAAGAGGCGCTGGAGAAAATGGTGAAGCGGCTGATGTCGCGCACCGCGTTCGGCAAGAAGATCGTCGAGCATTCGGTGTGGGAGCAGCGCATCGGCGAAGCCCGCACCAACATCGAGATGACGCGTCTCTTGTGCCTCAAGGCCGCCGACATGATGGACAAGGTCGGCAACAAGACCGCACAGGCCGAGATCGCCATGATCAAGGTCGCAGCCCCCAACATGGCGCTGAAGATCATCGACGAGGCGATCCAGGCCTTCGGCGGCGCCGGCGTCTCCGACGAGGCCGGTCTCGCCAAGGACTACGCCGGCATCCGCACGCTGCGTCTCGCCGACGGTCCGGACGAGGTGCACAATCGCGCCATTGCCAGGCTTGAAGTTCGGAAGTATGCAAATTCTCCGAAACATTAAGAGCGTTTTCCAGCGAAGTGGACACCGGTTCGCGCCAAGAAAACGCGTCAAAATAAGAATCTGGAGATTCCGTTCCGATTTATCGGAACGGAATCTCTGGAGGGAGAGTCCTGCGGCGCTCCCGATTTGAAGAAACGAAAGAGCATGATCCGCATTCGGAATGACCGCTTGACGCAAGTGCGTCAGCGGTTACCGATTAGGATCATGCTCAGACTGAAGAGGGAGCGTCACGGTGGCTGACGGCGTCAGGAAAGACGAAGAATTCTCCGGCACCAAGCCGGTCGAGGAGCGGCATCGCTTCGATGAGATGCGGCTCGAAGCCTGGATGCGTGACAACGTCGAAGGCTATGAGGGCCCGCTGGTCGTCCTTCAGTTCAGGGGCGGCCAGTCCAATCCGACCTATCGGCTGAACACGCCGAACCGTTCATACGTGATGCGCAGAAAGCCGTTCGGCAAATTGCTGCCGTCGGCGCACGCGGTTGATCGCGAATACCGCGTCATTGCAGCCCTTGGAAAACAGGGTTTTCCGGTCGCGCGTGCCTATGCGCTGTGCCAGGACGACAGCATCATCGGCGCCGCCTTCTACATCATGTCGATGGAAGAGGGCCGGGTGTTCTGGGATCCGACGCTGCCGAGCCAGGATGCCGATGCGCGCCGAAAAATCTTCACCAGCAAGATCGAAACGCTGGCAAAACTCCACATGTACGATCCGGTCGCGATCGGCCTCGGCGACTTCGGCAAGCCCGGCAACTACTTTGCCCGGCAGATCGACCGCTGGACCAAGCAGTATCGTGCCTCCGAGACGCAGCACATTCCGGAGTTCGAGAAGGTCGCCGAGTGGCTGCCGAAGACCGTGCCAGAGCAGGCGCGCGTCTCGATCGTCCATGGCGACTATCGCCTCGACAATATGATTTTCCACGCAACGGAACCGCGCGTGCAGGCCGTGCTGGACTGGGAACTGTCGACGCTCGGCGATCCCATGGCCGACTTCACTTATCTCTTGATGCAGTGGATCATGCCGGGTCTGCAGGGCGCCGACCTCAAGGCGCTCAACATCCCGAGCGTGGAGGAAGCCGCGCAGATCTATTGCAACGTCACCAAGATGACGGTGCCGGATCTCAACTGGTACTTCGCCTACAATCTGTTCCGCCTCGCCGGCATCACCC
>JAEWFG010000118.1 GCA_023388935.1 Pseudomonadota bacterium
CGGCGCCTCGATTGCCGGATCCAGGCGAAGCCTGATCTCGCTCAGATGCGAGAAGTCCGGGCGAAAGCCGGTCGCGACCACCAGCTCGTCGACGACGATGCTGCGACCGCAGCAGGCGGACGAGGTCGCGATCCTCAGCCGATCATCCGCCTGCGAGACGGCTGCGACGGGAAAGCCGGCTTCGACCCGGACTTGTCCGGATGCGACAAGGGCGGCGAAATGGGCGCCGAGCTCGCCGCGGGCAGCCAGCTTGTCGTTCGCTCCGCCGCCGAAGGACCTCTCGGGATTGCCGCTGCGAAGTAGCCAAACCGGACGGGTACCGGGTACCTGCCGCGCCAACTTCGTCAGGTCCGCCAAGGTGCCGATCGCGGAATGGCCCGCCCCGAGCACCGCGACCGTTTTGCCGGCGTAGCGCGCATGGTCCCTGCCGAGCACGTCCGGCATGCCGTAGGCGATGTTCGGCTGCGCCTCGCGTTCGCCGATCGCCGGCAGGCCGCCGGCGCCGGCGGGATTCGGCGAAGTCCACGTTCCGGAAGCATCGATCACGGCGTCCGCGCGCAGCGTCTCCGAACCCTTGCCGTTCTGGTAACGGATCTCGAAGGGCGCCGCCTCGCGGCCCTTGGTCTTCGCCTTGTCGAAGCCGAGGCGCCCGATCGCGGTGACGCGGCTGCTCGTCCGGATCACGTCGCGCAGCGCGGTCTTGGTCGCCAGCGGCTCGATGTAGCGCTCGAGGAGTTCGGCGCCGGTCGGGTAGACATCCGGATCCGGCGAATTCCAGCCGGTCGGCGCCAGCAGACGCGCGGCGGCCTTGTCGACGTTGTACTCCCACGGCGAGAACAACTGCACGTGCTGCCATTGCCGGATGGAATGGCCCGCGACCGGCCCGGCCTCGAGCACGATCGGAGTCATGCCTCGCTCCATCACGTGGGCCGCGGCCGCGAGCCCGACGGGACCCGCGCCGATGATGGCTACCCTCTTCGCTTCGCTCAAGCGTATTCTCCCATGCAACTAGAATGACCGAAATTCGAGTCCCGCGAAAACTACGCGGCGCTCTTCGTCTCCTTGCATGCGGCTTCGTCGGCGCAGCACTCGGCGACGAGGAAGTCGACCAGCTCGCGCATCGTCCCGTAGTTGGCGTGGCAGACGAGCGTCGTGGATTCTCGGACCTGCGTGATGAGGCCGACCGAGACCAGGGTCTTGATGTGATGCGAAAGCGTGGACGCGGCGATCTTCAGCCGGTCCTGCAGTTTGCCGACCGGCATGCCGGGCTCGCCCGCCCGGACCAGCGTCCTGTAGATCTTGAGGCGCGTCGGGTTGCCCAGAGCTTCGAGATGGACTGCGGCGTCGTCGAGCTTCATGACAGTTACATGACATATTTGTTTTCGCTGCTATATCTATATTTCCAGAATGTTCGAAATACAAGCCCGATTCGTTGACGTTCGCGTGATATTTCGATAAGTCTGGACAGATCGAATGACGCGCAGCGGAGGGGCGGCTCATGACCGAGAAGATTTTCAACGTCCTGTTTCTCTGCACCGGCAACAGCGCCCGCTCGATCCTTGCCGAATCCATCATGCGCAGGGACGGGGCGGCCCGCTTTCGCTCGTTTTCGGCCGGCAGTCAGCCGAAGGGAGAGGTGAATCCGTTCGCGCTGAAGGTGTTGGAGGCCGCGAACTACCCGACCGAAGGTTTGCGCTCAAAAAGCTGGCTTGAGTTCGCCGCGGCGAATGCTCCGGTCATGGACTTCGTGTTCACGGTCTGCGACAGCGCCGCCGGCGAAGCCTGTCCAGTCTGGCCCGGCCAGCCAATGACGGCCCATTGGGGCATCGAGGACCCCGCAGCCGTCGGGGGGACGAACATCGAGAGAGAGGCAGCCTTCGTCGAGGCGATGCGGTATCTCAAGAACCGCATCTCGGTGTTCATGAACCTGCCGCTACGCTCGATCGACCGGTTGTCGCTCACGACTAAGCTCCGCGAAATCGGCAAGCTGCAAGGCAGCACCAATCCTCACCCCAAGGCTGTCTGATGGATACATTCGATCTCTCCCGGCGCCTGGCCGCGGAAGCCCTCGGGACCGGCATTCTCGTCGCCACTGTCGTCGGGTCCGGCATCATGGCCGAGACGCTGACCAAGGACGTCGCTCTCGCCCTCCTGTGCAACACTCTTCCAACGGGCGCCATCCTGGTCGTGCTGATCACCGTTCTGGGGCCGATCTCCGGCGCTCATTTCAATCCGGCCGTGACCTTGGTGTTCACCGGTAAGCGCGAGCTCCCGGTTCAGGAAGCCGTGCTCTACGCCATCGCGCAGATCGCGGGCGGCATCGCAGGCACCATGGCGGCCCATCTGATGTTTGGGCTGCATGTGCTCGACATCTCGATGAAGGCGCGGACGGGCGGCGCTCAGTGGTTCGCGGAAGCAGTGGCGGCCTTCGGTCTCGTCGCCACCATCCTGGGCGGAATCCGGTTTCAGCGAAATGCGGTACCGTGGCTCGTCGGATTGTACATCACGGCTGCCTATTGGTTCACCGCTTCCACGTCTTTCGCCAACCCGGCCGTGGCTATCGCCCGATCGCTCACCAACACGTTCGCCGGAATTCGCCCGATAGATCTGCCAGGCTTCATCATCGCCGAGCTTCTGGGCGCAATCGTTGCGGCGCTGCTGATGAACTGGATGCTGGGAAGGCCCGCAGTCCGCGGCCCCGTGCGTATCGCGGAGGAGACCTCCTCATGACCATCACCATCTATCACAACACGGATTGCGGCACCTCGCGCAACACGCTTGCGATGATCCGGCAGAGCGGAGTCGAGCCCACCGTCATCGAATATCTGAAGACGCCGCCCAGCCGCGAGAAGCTGGTCGAGTTGATAGCGGCCATGGGCACTCCGGTTCGCGCCCTGCTGCGGGAGAAAGGGACGCCGTACAAGGAGCTCGGGCTCGGCGATCCCAAGTGGACGGACGACGAACTGCTCGAATTCATGGTGAAGCATCCGATCCTGATCAACCGCCCGATCGTGGTGACGCCTAAAGGCGTTAAATTGTGCCGACCTTCGGAAGCAGTATTGGAGCTGCTGCCCAATCCCCACATTGGTCGCTTCGTCAAGGAAGATGGCAAGGTCGTCGAGACCTGACGAGGCATAAATCTCGGGGCCGGGATACGGCCACAGAGTCGCTCTCAAGGGTGTGAGGCTTGCTTCATCCGAACGATCAAGGGATGCCACAGCAGCGCCCAAATGATTAGTGGCGCCGCGACCGCCAGAGGTAACAGCCAATAAGTGAAGTGAGGAAGGTCATTCCAGACCGGCAACTGTTTTCCGTTGTCCACGTAGAACGCGATCAACATGACAACGTACGACAGGCTCATCCCCGCTATGTGAAGCCTGATCCAGTTCGACCAACGACATCGAAGTGCCGTGCGACCGAACCACGCGCACCCGAAAGAGGCCGCCCCCAAAATGAACAGGTGGTAGTTCTCGGACCAGCGCGTGATCGAGAGATAGCTTGCTGACACAAACAGTGCCAGCAGGCACCAAAAGTAGATCGTGCCAAAGTTAGAATGCCGCCCGCGGCCTTTTTGGGACAGCATCGCGCTCGCGCCCGTGACAACGCACGCGATCCCCAGCGGGATATGTACTCCCAGCACGACAGCAAGAAAGGTGGGATCCGTGGATGGAATGACGATGCCGCCGACGGTCGTCGACCCTGATTCCATTAGAAGAGCCTATATCGACAAACGTGATGTAGAGGGGGATCCTCCTGTCTAATCCTATTGGGATTGAACGTCCCGGCAAGGCTGCAATCGCCCGCTCTCGGCATCAGGAAGCTCAGGCCCTCCACCTCGATCGCCTCCGCTCGGACGGCACTCTAGTCATCACGAGCCTGATGCCGTGAACACCAGAAAGTATTGCCTGGGTAGGAAGGAATGTGCCGCGACGAGCGAGTACCCGGCGGCGTTGAGCTCCTCGATGACCTTCTTAGCCGGAATCCGGTGCTCGGGTGGCGGACCTTCCGGCGAATCCGGTTTGAAGTCCACGATCGCCAAGTGTCCCTGCGGCCGAAGCGATTTCTTCAGCTTGGTAAAATAGGCGACCCTGTCGTCGATGTGATGGTACGTGTCCACGATCAGCATGACGTCCGACGGCTCCGGAACGTTGGCGCTTTCCTGAGTCGCCACGATCGGAATGATCTTGTCCAGGTGCTCACGGCGGGCGCGCTCGCTCAGGTAGCGCAGCATGTCTGGCTCGACGTCGATCGCGAAGACCTTGCCCTCCGGAACGCGCTTGGCGAGCCGCACGCTGAAGTAACCGGTGCCGGCCCCGATGTCCGCGACGATTGCTGTCCGATCGAGGTTCAGCGCATCCAGCACCTGGTCTGGCTTCTGCCATGTGTCGCGGCTTGGGTCATCGAACTCCTTGGCCCAGACGTCGGCCTGGCTGAAAGAGTGATGATAGCCACCCGGATGTTGATGAGAGCTGTCGGCGTCCATCGATGCATCGCCGGCACCATGCATGTGATGCTGGGCGGTGGCATATCCGCCCGAAAGAACCAGTGGCCCTGAAACCAGGGCTGCGAAGAGGACGCGCATGATTGCTTTTCCCAAGTGATGTCGGAAAAGCATAGACTCGTCCGCGACACACCGCATATGATCTCGATCATATGGCCTTGATTGAACAGACCCCGAAAGCCTGCCGTCGGGCGGCCGCTCCAGCCCCCGACTGGAAGTCGCGGTCGCTTGAATCGCCTCTCCTGGCCGCATTGCCGGAGCCGAGCAGGCGGCAGATACGCTTGCTGGAAATCCCGTGCCGCGTCGCCGTATTCGGCCGAGGCGACCGCCCCGAGGCCATGTTCTTCGTTCTCTCCGGAGAGGTTCGGCTCATCCGCCGATCGGGGGCCGGCGGAGAGATCGTTCTTCAGCGGACGCGACGAGGATTTCTGGCCGAAGCAAGCCTCGATCAGCCTGCGTACCATTGCGATGCGCTTGCCGTAGAAGCCTCGTCGGTTTTGGCAATTCCGCGCAAGGCCTTCCTCGATGCAGTCGCGGCCAGCGGCTTCCGAGACAGATGGTTCGCCCATCTCGCGCAGGAGCTCCGCACGGTGCGCGCCCAATCGGAAAGGCTGAGTCTCAAGACGGCTCGGGAACGGATCATCCACTTCATCGAGATCGAAGGCGCGTCCGGCACGGTCGATCTGGAGCAATCCAAGAAGGATTGGGCAGCCGAACTCGGCTTGACCCATGAAGCTCTCTATCGCGCGCTGGCGCAGATGGAGAAGTGCGGGGAGCTAACGGTGGAGCGTTCCCGATTGACATTGAGATGAATCAGCCAGGCATCCGTCATTGCTCGCACTTCTCTTCGGCGTCATCTCGCTGCTCTATGCGACCGTCGGCCAGGCGGGCGGAACGGCGTTCCTGGCGCTGATGGCGTTTGCAGCGTTTCCGCCGGCGGAGATGCGGGCGACGGCGCTTGCGCTCAACATCGCCGCTGCGACGTACTCGACCTGGGTCTTCAACCGCAACAGAGTCGTCGACCGCAAAAAGTTACGGCCGCTGCTCCTATCATCGGTACCGATGGCGCTACTCGGCGGGTTCATCGTGCTCGACGAGCGCGTCTACAAGACCACGACGGGAATAGTTCTGCTCATCGCGGGCGCAGCGACAATCTTACGTCGCGATGGCGCCGCTGCGCCGGATCGCGAGACCCCGCTGTGGGGCGCTGTCAGCCTGGGGGCCGTCGTCGGACTGGTCTCTGGTCTCACCGGCGTCGGCGGCGGCGTTTTCCTGGCGCCGGCTCTGATCGCCCTGCGCTGGGCGTCTCCCAAACAGACTGCCGCGCTGTCGGCACCGTTCATCTTGGCGAACTCGTCCGTCGGCCTGGCTGGCGTACTTTTGGCCCGACAGCTTCCATCGTGCGCATTCCAGGGATGGTGATCAGGTGTTCCAGGCGATGGTGATCACGGATTCCAGTGATCGCGATCAGGTTCGGAGGCGAACACAGCTGACGGGTTTAAGTGTGCCGGAAATGGCCTCCTCGTCAAGGCTGGCGGGTTGGTTCGAAGATCGTTCCGGCGGTCCATGGGAGGGCCCCGTGCGCGGCGCGGAGTGCCCCCACGAGCGACGCAGCGACGCGCGCGGGAGGGGCCTGTGGGCCGGCGGGGCGATCGTGCGCGAGGTGCTCACGGTTTTTTCTTTTCGCCAGCCTGACGCCGTAGACTGTCGCCTTTGAGCTCGATGCGGTGGGCATTGTGAATGATGCGGTCCAGTATTGCGTCGCCGAGAGTAGGATCGGCAATGACGTCATGCCATTGCGAAACGGGGAGCTGACTTGTGATCAACAAGGATCCCTTGTCGTAGCGGTCATCGACGATCTCGAGCAGATCACGACGCTGGTCGGCGGTGAGCGGTTCAGGTCCCCAGTCGTCGAGGATAAGGAGATTGACACGCTCAAGCGCGGCGATCAGGCGCGCCAGACGGCCTTCGCCGCGCGCCTGGGCGAGATCGGCGAACAGGCGGGATGCCCGCTTGTAGAGAACGGAGAAACCTTCGCGGCAGGCCTTGTTACCGAGCGCGCAGGCAAGCCAGGACTTGCCCGTGCCGGTTGGGCCGACAATGACCAGGTGGTTGGCATCACGGATCCATTGGCTGGTGGCGAGGTTTTGGAAGAGCGAACGGTCGAGGCCGCGAGCGGTGCGATAGTCGACGTTCTCGATGGAGGCAGCTTGACGGAGTTTGGCGCTGGTCAAGCGGCGCGTGAGGCGACGGTTGTCGCGGGCGGTGACCTCGCGATCGACGAGGAGGCCGAGCCAATCGGCGTGCGGCATCTCCGTCGCCTCGGGATTGTTCTGCAGTTCGACGAGGGTATCGGCCATGGCGGCGAGGCCGAGGGCGCGCAAGCGATCGACGGTGGGGTGAATGAGCACGATGATCTCCTGATCAGTTGTAGTAGCTGCGGCCACGGATGTTGGCGTGGAAGAGGATGGGCGTCTCCTCGGTGGGAGAAGCGGTTCTGTCGGTGCCGTTCTTGAGGATGGCGGCGACCGATTTGTACGAACGGGCGTTGAGCAGAAGGGCACGGGCGCAGGCGGCGTCGACGCGTTCCTGGCCGTAGCGCTTGACCAGCCCGAGAATGCCGATCGCCGAGCGGAAGCCCTGTTCCGGATGCGGCCGCGACCGCAGGATGACGTCGATCAGCGTCTCGGCATCGGGACCGACCTTGGCGGCTTCGGAACGAATGCGCTCATGGGTCCAGTCGCGATAGCGGCGATGTGAGCTAGGCATGTGCTCGGGAATCGTGGTCGGGCGATGCGGCAGGGTGCTGCGCAGATGCGACGACACCCGCTTGCCACGGAGGAATATCTCGACGGTCTTTTGGGTGATGCGAGCCTCAACCTCCTGATGCACGAGGTTGTAAGGGACGCTGTAGTAATGCTTGGTGATCTCGACGTGATAATCGAGATTGACCCGGCAGCGCTTCCACTCGGCATACTCGTACGGTTCATCCGGCAAGGGGGTGAGTGCCCGCCGATCGAGCTCTTCGAACAGGTCGCGCCGACTTCGTCCCCAGCTGCGCAGCGGTCGATCGTTCAGCTCGACAAGAAGCCCGTGGATCGCCTCGTTGAGGGCGGCGAGCGAGAAGAAGCGGCGGTTGCGCAGGCGCGCCAGAATCCATCGCCCGACGATTTGGACGCCGACTTCGACCTTGGCTTTGTCGCGCGGCCGATACGGCCGTGCCGGCACGATGGCGGTGCGATAATGGCGGGCGAGATCGGCATAGGTCCGGTTGACCATCGGCTCGTGAAAGCAGGCCCGGGTGATGCCGGCCTTCAGATTGTCGCTCACCGTCTGCCGGGCCACGCCGCTGAAATAGGCAAATGCCCGAACGTGCGAGGCGATCCAGTCCGGCAGGCTCTGGCTGAGGCTGGCCTCGGCGTAGGTGTAGTTCGAGGCGCCGAGCACGGCGACGAAGATCTGCACGCTGCGCACCTCGCCGCTGAGCCCGTCAACCACCTCCATGGTGTGGCCGGAATAGTCGACGAACAGCTTCTCGCCGGCGACATGAACTTGGCGCAGGGTTGGCTTGAGACGGCCGGCCCACTCCCTGTAGCGTTCGCAGAACCACGCGTAGCTGAAGCTGTCGGAGTTTGCGTCGCAATACTCCTCCCACAACAGCATCAGCGTGACGTTCGGGCGCCGCAGCTCGCGATGCACAAGCGCCCAGTCCGGATGCGGACGCTCGTCGCTGGGTCGATCGGATGGTGGCGGATATAGGCGGTTCTCGAGCCGGACATCGTCATCCAGCTCCGGCGGCAACGGCCAGGTCAGGCCGGCGCGGCGGGTTCGGTTGAGGTACTTGCTGACCGTGCCTTGGGCCAAGCCCAGGCTGCGGGCAACGGCGCGTTGCGACATGCCGACGCTGTAGTGCAGGCGTAGAACTTCGCGAATGTGGCGCATGGACAGTCTCTCGGTCGGCATCTCGATCCTCTGCGGTTGGGCAAAAGATCAAGCTACCCGGGTTGCAGACTGTCAGCAGTGCGCGCCTCCTGGTTGCCCCGATCGCGATCGCTGGAAATAGCGATCACGATCGGCTGGAAATGGTGATCACGATGCTCTGGAATGGGTGATCACGATGGCCTGGAATCGGTGATCACGATCGGCTGGAACGCGCA
>JAEWFG010000432.1 GCA_023388935.1 Pseudomonadota bacterium
AATAGGCCTTTCCCTTCATCTGAGCCCCCCAAAGCTGATGGAGCCCAGCGACTCATATTCGCAGCCGTTCGGGAATCCCCCCGGCCATCACAATCGATTCAACTCAGCCGCCAAATGCTCTAGCGCCGGACGATCGAACCGGATCGCCCGATCAGGCGAGCGAGCTGGCGGAAGCGGCTGCCGACGCGGTCGGCGACGAGGTCGCCGAGGCGGTGCTCGAAGACCAGCATCAATTTGCGTCCCTGGCTGCGGAAATGCGTGGCCGGCAGCACGCCCGGCCGCGCCGCCGAGATCAGATGCGCGACGCGGAACGCCGCACCCAGCAGGCGGGCGCGTTCGAGCTGCGCCGGCGTCAGCAACCCCTGCATGTTGGCCGGCGGCTGGTTTTCTTCGCTTAGGCCCGCATAGCGATAGAACACCGACAGGCCGACGAAGGCGCGCTCGGTGTGGGTGATCGCACCGAAGTTTCCGTTGACGACGAGGCTCAGCGTCTGCTCGCCGCGATGGTCGGGATGCACGCGCCAGCCGATGTCGGAGAGCAGGCACGCGGTATGGCGCAGCCGGCGATCCTCTTCCGTCTCGCGCAGCTTCACCACGCGTACCAGGCGGTCGGTCCAGGCGATCAGCTCTCGGGCGTGTTTCGCCGAGCGTGACAGCAACTGGTTCAGCTCTTCGGCGGCGCAGATCAGTCCGTCCTTGTTGCGTTCGGACTGCGGCAGCTTCTCGTGCAGCAGACCTTCGCGCACGCCGAAGGTCGAGAACACGATGGTCTTCGGCTGGGCCACCCGGATGATGTGTTCGAGCACCAGCGCCGCATAGGTCAGGAGCGGGCGCCGCGCATCGGCGACGATCTCGATGTCGGCGAGCATGTCGGCGGCCGCGAGCCGCCGTAACCTGCGAGAGAAGTCGAGCGCTTCAGCCGCGGAAATGGAGTAACCGTGCATCACCTGGAGCGGATAGCCGCTCTGGATGATGTGGATTCGCGCGAGCGCACGCCAGGTGCCGCCGACCGCGTAGAAGGTGCGGCCGAGGCCCGCGGTGAGCTGCGGCACCTCGTCGAGTTCCTCGCGCACGATGCGATCGGCGCGCTTGAGCGATTTGTGGGCGAGGTCCTGGAGCGCGAGCCCGCCGAGCGGCAGCGTCACGCCGCTGCGCACACTGTTCCTGCGCACGTCGATCAGCTCGAGCGAGCCGCCGCCGAGATCGCCGACGACGCCGTCTGGATCGTGGATGCCGGAGATCACGCCGAGCGCCGACAGCCTCGCCTCACGCTGGCCCGACAGGATCTCGATCTTGACCGCGCAGATGCGTTCGGCTTTCGCAATGAAGTCCGGACCGTTGGAGGCATCGCGGCACGCCGCCGTCGCGATCGCGAACACGCGTCCGACTTGCATCACGCGGCACAGCGCGCGGAATCGCCTCAGCGAGGTCAGCGCCTTGTCGACAGCGTCCGGCGCGAGCAGGCCGGTGCTCTGCACCTCGCGCCCGAGGCCGCACAGTGTCTTCTCGTTGAATATCGGAATGAGGCTCCGCGCCAGTCCCTCGTAGACGACGAGACGGACCGAGTTGGAGCCGATGTCGATGACCGCGACGCTCGAGTTGCGCTTGCGCGGCCGCTTCACGTGAGTGATCCCCGATCAGGATTGATGACGTTCATTACGGCGCGTGAGACGGCGCGGCGAGGATTCCTTGAGCGACTTTCCACGGCCAGACAGACTCGGATTTGTCATGAAGTAGTTGTGGACGTTGAAAGGCTCCTCGCCCTTCGCGGCCTTCATACGCGTTGAGGACCCGTCGGGCAACAATTGCCAGCTCTGCTCATTGTCCTTCAGGTTGGCGACCATGATCTGTTCGAGAACCTGCTGATGCACCGTGGGATTTTGCAGCGGACACAGCACCTCGACGCGGCGGTCGAGGTTGCGCGGCATCATGTCGGCCGAGGAGATATACACAGCCGCTTTCGCGCTCGGCAGGCCCTGGCCCATGCCGAAGCAGTAGATTCGGCCGTGTTCCAGGAAGCGTCCGATGATCGACTTGACGCGGATATTCTCCGAAAGGCCGGGGATGCCGGGTCTGAGGCAGCAGATGCCGCGCACCACGAGCTCGACCTGCACGCCGGCCTGTGATGCTTCGTAGAGCGCGTCGATGATGTCGGGGTCGACCAGCGCATTCATCTTCATCCAGACCGCACCGGGCCGGCCGTGTCGCGCATGCGTGGTCTCGCCCTGGATGTGCTCGATGATGCGCTTGCGCAACGTCAGCGGCGACACCGCCATCTTTTCAAGATCGCTCGGCGCGGCATAGCCGGTGATGAAGTTGAACACGCGCGCAGCGTCGCGGCCGATGGTCGGGTCCGAGGTGAAATAGGAGAGGTCGGTGTAGATGCGCGCAGTCACCGGGTGATAATTGCCGGTGCCGGTATGGACGTAAGTTGTGAGGCTGCCGCCTTCGCGGCGCACCACCATCGAGAGTTTTGCATGCGTCTTCAGTTCCAGGAAACCGTAGACGACCTGCACGCCGGCGCGTTCGAGGTCGCGCGCCCAGCGGATGTTGGCCTCTTCGTCGAAGCGCGCCTTCAGCTCGATTAGCGCGGTGACGGATTTGCCGGCCTCGGCGGCTTCTGCGAGCGCGCGCACGATCGGCGAGTTGTTGGAGGTGCGGTAGAGCGTCTGCTTGATCGCGACGACGTCAGGGTCGCGTGCAGCCTGCTGGAGGAACTGCACAACCACGTCGAAGGATTCGTAGGGGTGATGGACGACGAGGTCCTTCTGCCGGATAGCGGCAAAGATGTCGCCGCCATGTTCGCGCACGCGCTCGGGATGGCGCGGCACGTAAGGGGGGAACTCGAGGTCCGGGCGGTCGAGTCGGGTGAGTTGCGAGAGCTCGTTCATGGCGAGTACGCCGTCGACCAGGAACACCTCGTCGTCGGTAGCCGAGAGCGCGTGCTGCACGAAGCTGCGCAGCTCCTCCGGCATCTTGGCGTCGATCTCGAGCCGGATCACCGACCCGCGGCGGCGCCGCTTCAACGCGGTCTCGAACAGGCGGACGAGGTCCTCGGCCTCTTCCTCGATTTCGAGCTCGGAGTCGCGGATGATGCGGAAGGCGCCCTGGCCGTGCAGATTGTAGCCGGGGAACAGCCGATTGATGAACAGGGCGGTCGCCTGTTCCAGCGAGAGCAGCCGCACCTTGCCGTCGGCCGGCAGGCGGATGAAGCGGTCGATCTTGCCGGGCATTCGGATCAGCGCATTCATCTGCTTGCCGTCGGCGGCGCGCGTGAGCTGGAGCGCGATCGTGAAGCCGAGGCTCGGAATGAACGGGAAGGGGTGGGCCGGATCGATCGCGAGCGGCGTCAGCAGCGGGAATACGTTGTTGAGGAAGTAGTCCTCGATCCAGGCCCGCTCCGCCTTGGTGATCTCCTTGCCGTCCACCAGCACGATGCCGACGTCAGCCAGCGTGCTGCGCAGGTCGCGCCAGATCGCCTGCTGGTCGGAGGCAAGCTGGGAGACGGTGCGGTTGATCAGCGCGAGCTGCTCGGACGGCGTCAGGCCGTCGGGGCTGCGCTCGGCAATGCCCTCGCGCACCTGGGCCTTGATGCCGGCGACGCGGACCATGAAGAACTCGTCGAGGTTATTCGCCGAAATCGAAAGGAAGCGCACCCGCTCCAGGATGGGGTGGCTGGGATTGACCGATTCTTCGAGGACGCGGCGGTTGAAATGCAGCCATGAAAGTTCGCGGTTGATAAACCGTTCGGGGCTCGATGCGATCGCCGGCAGGCCCTCGGTCTCCGTGGCTTGTTCTTTGATTTCAATAGCTTGCGCGGAGTCCATGAGAAGCCGGTCCATCCTGTTCGCCCTGATTTGCGACTTACGCGCAAAACCGGCGGGAGCATGTGTTAATGCGATGACGTTTCGATGACATTGATGTTCCGCCGCTTCGCCGCGTCAAGCGGTCTCGGGGCGTCCGGCGCACCCGTCAGGCGTTCCGCAGCAACTCGGCTGCCAGCGCCCGGGTGACGGGGCGGCCGAGCCGGAGGGCCTCGCTGTCGAGCAGTTCCACGGCCTGCCGTGCTGCGGTCGAGGACCGCTCCAGGCGGGTGGCGAGGTAGCTGACTACTGTCTCGTCGATGGTGAGCTGGCGATCAGCGCAGAATTTGACGATCAGGCCACGGAGGAGCTGGTCGTCGGGCGGCAACAATGAGACCACCGGCACGGCGCGCAGCCGTGAGCGCAGGTCGCGGAGCTCGATCTCCAGCGACGCGGGCACTTCGCGTCCGGTGAAGAGGACGTAGGCGCCGTCCTCGCGGGCCAGGTTCATCAGGTGGAAGAGGGCGCGCTCGTCGAAATCCTTCGCCCTGAGATCCTCGATCACCAGCGCACCGGTGGCGAGCGCGCCGGGGACGGCTGTGGCGGACAGGGCATTGGCTGTGGTCGAGCGGGCGCCAGCGTCCTGCGCCCAGATCGCAGCGAGATGGCTCTTGCCGCTTCCTTCGGGGCCGGTCAGCCACATGATCCGGTTCGGCCATTCCGGCCAGGCGTCGATCAAAGCGAGGCCGGCGGCGTTGGCGGGGCCTTCGAGAAAATTATCCCTGCTCAGGCTTTCCGCATGGGGAAGCGAAAACGCCAATTGTCTGGGATGAACGCGGCCTGCCACGCTTGCTTTACTCCATGCCGGACGGACCAGCTTGCTTGAAGGATTCGACGTATCGAGCGCGACTTGGCCTTTTGCGGGGCCGCATCCCTGCTCATTTGGCCTCGATCGTGCTCATGTGTCGCAGCCACTCGACGAGATAGAGCGATACGGAGGAAAGCGTGAAGACTGTGACCAGGCCCATCAGGACTATATCATAGGGACTCGGCTTGAAGCCAAAGGCGAGGGAGGCCAGCACCAGTGCCGCATACGCGACCTGGGCCGCGGTGTTGAGCTTCGACACTTTCGACGGCTTCATCTCGACCGGCTTGTCGAATAGCCAGGAGACGATCACAGCGGCAACGATCATGATGTCGCGCGACACCACCAGGATCACGATCCAGCGCGGGATGTCGCCCCAGATGCCGAGCGCCAAGTAGATCGAGACCAGCAGCGCCTTGTCGGCGAGCGGGTCGAGCAGGGCGCCGAGTTCGCTCCGCATGTTGAAGCGCTTGGCCAGGAAGCCGTCGACCGCGTCGCTGATGCCGGCGATCAGGAAGATGGCAAACGCCACCTCCATTTGGCTCGACACGATCGCCCAGACGATGATCGGGACCAGCATGATGCGGCCCAGGGTAATGATGTTCGGAATACTCACGCGGCGCTTCCCGGCACCCTGTCTGACCTCGAATCCGGCCCCTTGGAGGCTGAACCGGTTGATATCTACATAGTATAGGGCGGGGCGCCATGCGAGCCATTGCGTGTCCCCGGAATTCGACGTAACCAGCCGCAAACCCACTGGAAATCGGGCATGACCGACCGCAAAAACGGCCTCACATACGCCGATTCAGGCGTTGATATCGACGCGGGCAACCGCTTGGTCGACTTGATCAAGCCGATGGTGCGCGCCACCGCACGGCCCGGCGCCGACGCCGAGATCGGCGGATTCGGTGGCCTGTTCGACCTCAAGGCGGCGGGCTTCAAGGACCCCGTCCTGGTTGCCGCCACTGACGGCGTCGGCACCAAGGTCAAGATCGCGATCGAGACCGGCTTGCATGGCGGCATCGGCATCGACCTCGTCGCCATGAGCGTCAACGACCTCGTTGTGCAGGGCGCCGAGCCGCTGTTCTTCCTGGACTATTTCGCCTGTGGCAAGCTCGACCCGGAGGCGACGGCCGCGATCGTCGCGGGTGTCGCAGAAGGCTGCCGCGAATCCGGCTGCGCCCTGATCGGCGGCGAGACCGCCGAGATGCCCGGCCTCTACAAGGAGGGCGACTATGACCTCGGCGGCTTTGCCGTTGGCGCCGCCGAGCGGGGCACGTTGCTGCCGCGCAAGGACATTGTGGCGGGCGATGCCGTGATTGGCCTCGCCTCGTCGGGCGTACACTCCAACGGCTTCTCGCTGGTGCGCAAGATCGTGTAACAATCCGGCCTGAGCTTTGAGGCGCAGGCGCCGTTCTCGCCGGTCATGACGCTCGGCGGCGCGCTGCTGACGCCGACGCGACTCTACGTCAAATCCTGCCTGCGCGCGATCCGCGAGACCGGCGCAGTGAAGGGGTTCGCCCACATCACCGGCGGCGGCTTCACCGACAACATCCCGCGGGTGCTGCCAAAGCATCTCGGGGTCGGCATCGATCTCGCACGCCTGCCGGTGCTGCCGGTGTTCAAATGGCTGGCGGCGCAGGCAGGCATCGCCGAGCTCGAAATGCTGCGGACCTTCAACTGCGGTATCGGCATGATTGCGATCGTCGAGCCTGACAAGGTCGACCAGGTCGTGGCAGTCTTGACCGACGCCGGTGAGACCGTGGCGCAGCTCGGCACCGTGATCCCGGCCGAGGGCGAGCACCGCGTCGTCTATAACGGCCACCTCGATCTGGCGCTGTGATGAAGCGCCGCGTCGCCATCCTGATCTCCGGTCGCGGCTCGAACATGGCCGCGCTGATCAGGGCCGCAGCCGCGCCGGATTTTCCGGCGGAGATTTCGCTCGTGATCTCGAACAAGGCCGACGCGCCGGGGCTCGAACGGGCCAATGCGAGCGGCGTGAAGACACAGGTGATCGAGAGCAAGCCGTTCGGCAAGGATCGCGCCGGTTTCGAGGCGGTGCTGCAAGCAGCGCTCGACCAGCATGGCATCGAGCTGATCTGTCTCGGCGGCTTCATGCGCCTGTTCACGGCGGAATTTACCAAGGCCTGGTACGGGCGGATGCTCAACATCCATCCATCCCTGTTGCCGTCTTTCCCCGGTCTCGACCCACACGGCCAAGCCTTGCGCGCCGGGGTCAAGCTGTCCGGCGCGACAGTGCATTTCGTGATTCCCGAGACCGATGCCGGCCCGATCGTGATGCAGGGCGCGGTGCCCGTCAGCGACCATGACACAGCGGATACGCTGTCGGAGCGCATCCTCGAAGTCGAGCACCGAATCTATCCCGATGCGCTGCGGCTGCTCGCGGCCGGAAAGGTCCGGATTGAGGGCGACGTGTGCAAGACCTCGGGAAGCGGGCCGTCGGAAAATTTTCTGGTCTCGCCCGTAGCGAGCTGACGCGCTGTCACGCGTGTTTGTCTTCACAAACAAAATCCCCCGGCAGGGCCGGGGGCAACGTCACGATCTCTCGCGTGTCAGGTCGAGAGAAATCAGGAGACCTTGAGGTTCTCCGCGGACGATTTGCCGCGGTTCTCCACGAGGTCGAATTCAACCACCTGGTTCTCATTGAGGGTGGAGAGTCCGGCACGCTCGACGGCCGAGATGTGGACGAAAACGTCCTTGTCGCTGCCATTCGGCTTGATGAACCCATAGCCCTTGGTCGGGTTGAACCATTTGACGGTGCCCTTTTGCGGCATCGCTAGTCTCCTCCACTAGATACGAAAAAGACGCGGCCGCTTTTCGCGTGCCACGCCACAAACGGCTTCCGGAAGTCTGTTCGAGTCTTGAGTCTCAATGTCGCGAAACGCACAGTCGAGCGGCCAATTCCGATTGTGTCGAATATTGCAACATGAAAATCACGCGTTAGCAAGCCACACGCGGATTTCAAGACTGGGTCGGGTCAAGCTGCCTGTTCGCGACCTGTGGCAGCGGAACCACAATCGAAGGTAATAGCCGCTGCCCAATCGCTTCAGCCGATTGACGCTGCTGGAGCAGTTCAGCACAAATCGCCCCAGCTTCGCCGATTGTGTTGCATTTTTGCGAGCCGCCATTTTTTTCGGGATTTGTCGTCATGCGCTGCATATTGCAGCTTTCGGGGACACGGCAGGCTATTGGGGTGGGCCGGGTTCGTCAGACGAGGGGCACGGTTGCGAGTGCCGTCGTGTTTGGCTTGATGATGACGGCTACTCCCGGGTTCGCCCAGGTCGCCCCGCCGCTGCCGCCGCTGCTGCCGCCTCCCACGCCGTCATCGACGTCGATCAATTACGATCGGTCGGCCGGCAACAGTGCACTTTATCTCGGCTCGAGGTTCCTTGAGCGGCTTGGCGACCAGGCGTCGGGTGGCATCAACCGCGCGTTCCGGACCAATCCCAGCGGCGGCGGTGGGTCCGAGAGCGCGGAAGATCCGCGCTACCGCACCTGGTTCGAGGGCTACGGCATCTCGATCCGGACCGATGCGCAAGGTGATTTCGTTGGCGACAAGCGCAAGACGTTTGGCGGCGTCGCCGGATCCGGCGCGCGGCTCGCACCGGGCGTCAATCTCGGTTTCTCCGTCGACCAGAGCCATACTGATATCGACGTGCCACTGGCACTCCAGTCGGCGGCGCTCGACCTGACGCAACTTGGCTTCAACGGCTCGGTCGACAAGGGCCCATGGACGTGGGCCTTCGCGGTGGTGCACGGTCTCGGCAAGGTCCATTCCAGCCGGGATACCGGCTTCGGCCTCGCGACCGCTGGCTATCGCTCCGCGGTCGACGGTGCGCTGACCGAGATCAGTTACTACTGGACCGAGGATCAGATCCGCATCGTGCCCAAGGGGGCGCTCGAATATGTGCGCGCTACCAGCGCGGCGT
This sequence comes from Pseudomonadota bacterium, assembly GCA_023388935.1. Taxonomy (GTDB): domain Bacteria; phylum Pseudomonadota; class Alphaproteobacteria; order Rhizobiales; family Xanthobacteraceae; genus Bradyrhizobium. The sequence goes on from JAEWFG010000432.1 coordinate 8,619, forward strand.
TCCAGGAGGTCGGCGGTCTCGATCCGCTCGATGTCGGCTCGACGGCGCTCTCTCGCGCGCGCGTCTTGATCGGCGCCGAGATCGGGCGCTACTTTATCCTCGGCCAGAAGATCCTGGACCTGTCGGCCTACGGCAAGTTCGTCGACAATTTTTACCAGAACCTGGGATCGGTGCAGGTCAGCCTGGGAACCCAGAGCATCGTCGTCCCCGGTATCGGCGAGAGCCGTTACGGTATGGATGCCGGCGCCGCGGCATCGCTCAGCCTAACAAATACCGCGCGGCTCTACGTCAACTACGACGGCAAGTTCCGCAACGAGATCACCTCGCACCAGGGCACGGTCGGCTTCGAATACAGATGGTGACGCGCCGGCATGATCCGGAAAAGTGCGCAGCGGTTTTCCGACAAGATCATCCTCGAATAAACGCCCGCGCCTATATCGGCGTCGCCGCGACATACCCCGTCAGCCCAAAGCCTTCTCGAGCAGACGTCATCATCGGCACCAGTGCGTTCGGATGGATGAACTCGTCGCGGAAGCAGGGATAGGTCTTGGGATCGAAGATCTTCTTCAGCCAGTCGACCACGATCCTGTGGCGCTCGGAAGCGCGGAATTCCTTGTGATAGGTGAGCCAGAGATCGGCGTGGTGGCTCACGCCGAGATCAACGGCAACGAGCGGCGCGCCGAGCGCGATCGACACGGTCGGCAGGAAGCCAATGCCCGCGCCACGCTCCACTGCATAGAGCGCGCCGACCGACGAGTTGGTCTTGATCCCGACGATGCCCTCGAGCGACGTCAGCCCGAGGACGCGGGCATAGGCGCCGTCGTCGACCTGAGGCGCGGTCTGCTTGATGATGCGGTGGTCCTTCAGTTCGGCCAGCGTTGACGGCAGGCCGTAGAGATTCTCGTACTCCTTGGAGACGAAGGGATAGATGTGGAGACGGCCGAGCTTTGCGACGATCAGATCGGGATTGGTCGGCGGCTCGAGCTGGATCGCGATGTCGGATTCAAGCCGTGCGACGTCGGCCTGCTCCATCGCGCAGCGCAGATCGACGGTGATTTTGCGATAAGTTTTCTGGAAATCAATCAACCGCGGCAGGATCCAGAAATTGCCGGGGCCTTCCGTCACCGCAACACGCACGGTGCCGGCAGTGTCGTTCGACGATCGCGAGGCGCGACGAAACACGTTGAAGGCATGCCGCTCCATATGCGCGACGTCGGCGATCATTGCAGTGCCTTCATCGCTGAGCGTGAGACCGCTCTGGTCGCGCAGGAACAGCTTGCAGCCGATGCTTTCTTCGAGCCGATCGATCCGGCGCATCAGGGTGGTTGAGGTCAGTCCGAGTTCCTCGGCGGCGTTGCGGAAACTTTTATATTTTGCGCACGCTAAAAATAGCTTCAAATCGTCCCAGGATGCATCGACGGCTTCTTCACGGTGCTGCATCATGGCAGCACCCCGGTGCAATACTTGCTGCATACGCCTGATCCCCAACCGCTAAGCTCAATGTCGTAGCGGGGCACTAAAGCCTCGAACGATAGAGGGGTGACATGAGTATGGAAAGGGGCTCGTTTGCCACAAGGCATGATTTCGATGCCTTGCCGCAGAGTCCGGACGTCGAAGTTCGTTGCGCACAATTTTCCGAAATTGCGGCGCTTTCCGATATGGCGCGTCAGCTGGTGCCCGGCGTGCAGATCGGAGCGAGCGAGCTTGCGAGATACTTCAGTTTGGATCCCCAGTGCATCCTGACTTTCAGCCGGAAGGGAAATTTGCTCGGCGGTATGGCCTTCCTGTTTCTCAACGACCGCGGGCACGATGCGCTGCTGCTCGACGAGATTTGCCTCACCGCGCCTGAGACGCACTATCTCGCTTCCGCGAAGCAAGATGTTACTGCCATCTACATCTGGGCGATTGCGGCGACAGGGCGAGGCATCGCCGGTCTCGGCAAGGCCGCGGCTCATCTGCGACAGATACGATTTCGCGGCGCGGATTGCTATGCGCAGCCGTCAACCGTGGCCGGACGAGACATCATGAGGGCGACCGGCTTCGCGCCCGTTCCAAGCTTCCAACCCGACCTCTGGTGTTACGAGCGTCCCTGGCATCGGCAACCTATGCGCATGCCGGGCGCGATCATTCAAGCAAGGAGTTTTGCAGATGCACGGTACTAGAATTCCCCTCGCCAAGCCCGACTCCCGCGCCATCACCATCCGCCTCGCGCGTGATCCCAGCGACCTCATGCTGGTCACCGCCATTCGCTCCGCGGTCTATCTCGCCGAGCAGGATTGTCCGTTCGAGGAGGAGTTCGACGGCAACGACATGGTCGCCGCACATTTCATCGGCTTCGTCGGCAACGAGCCTGCCGGTTGCCTGCGGGTGCGCTTCTTCGGCGATTTCGCCAAGGTGGAGCGGCTCGCGGTACGACACCAATATCGACGCTCGCGCGTCTCGTTCAAGCTGGTGCAGGCGAGCGTCGACTATGTGAAGCGCAAGGGCTTTCGCAAGATCTACGGTCAGGCGCAGGACCGGTTGGTCGATTTTTGGGCCCATTTCGGCGCCAAGCCGCTAGGCCACAATCGCAAGATCACCTTCTCGGATTTCTCCTACACGGAAATGCTGCTGGAGATCGAGCCGGGGCCGGATGCCATCACGCTGGACAGCGATCCCTATGTGATCATCCGCCCCGAGGGCGATTGGGACCGGCCGGGCGTGCTCGATGCGTCGGCGGGACGGTCGGTGACTTCGCCGCTGCGAGACCTCGCGCTCGCAGGCCATTGAAACTGGTGCAGCTGCGCGCAAGACAATGCTGGTTTCCAACCACGACGATCTGCCGATCCTGGTCTGTGCGGATCTTCAGGTCGAATATTTGACCCCCGGGCGTCGCCACGTGATCCTCGACGGCGATGCCGCCACTGCGCGCTGTCTGGAACTCTTGACGCTATGGCGCGATAATCTCTGGCCGGTGATGCATTTAAAGCGCATCGCCCAGGCGGCGTGGTTCAATCCGGCATCCAGGCTGACCGATTGGATCGCCGAGACCAAGCCGCGGCCCGGCGAAATGACCTTCGAGCACCCGCTGCCCTCGGCCTACAGCTCGGCGCGGTTTGTGGACCACATGTCCAGTATCCGCAATGTGTGCTGCGTGCTGATCGGCTTCTCCCTGGATGAAACCATCCTGGCCACCGCCATTGAGGGGTTTCATCGCAGCCATCGTTACCGATTGGTCGGCGACGCCGTGGCCTGCCGGCATCCGGGTACGGGCGATGCCGCCGCCTACAAGCATGCGATGGTGAATGTCCTCGGCAATTTTGCTACAGTCCAGTCTAGCGCCGAACTGATCAGAACAAGCGGCGCCGTCGCAGTGTAGACGGCCGCGATCGGCGGATGAATGGGGTGGGACATTGTCACGGGGTGAACAGCTCAAGGAGCTGGCGAGCGATCTGTCGCGTGCCGCTGAGACGGCGCGCCGCATCGGCTTGCCCACAACGGTCTATCTGCTCTCGATGGCACTTGTGGAGGTGAGGGAAGCCGCTGCTGCCGCCGGCGATGGGGACGACGACGGCGCGACCTGAGAGCTGCCCCGTGTGTGCGGCTTTGTGCAACGCTGTTGAGCGCTTGCTGCCGCCGAATTGGCGTTGCAAGTTTTGTCCCGTCGCAATAGCCAAGTGATGACGCTGGCCGCGCCAGCGACGTGACGACTTAAGGGATCCCCGCAAATGTCAATGCTGCCCAATTCGCAAGAGGCCCGGGATGTGGCCTACCAGCTCCATCCCTACACCAACGCGCGCACCCATCAGCAGGCCGGTCCCCTGGTGATCGAACGCGGCGAGGGGCCTTACGTGTTCGACGCGTCCGGCAAGCGCTATTTTGAGGCGATGGCGGGCCTGTGGAGCGTTGGGCTCGGCTTCAACGAGAAGCGGCTGGTCGAGGCCGCGCACAAGCAGATGCAGGCGCTGCCGTTCTATCATACGTTCTCCGCCAAATCGCACGGGCCCTCGATCGATCTCGCCGAGAAGCTTGTGGCGCTCGCGCCGGTGCCGATGAGCAAGGTGTTCTTCACCAATTCCGGTTCGGAAGCGAACGACACCGTGTTGAAGCTGATCGCCTATCGCTCCAACGCGATCGGCCAGCCGCAGCGCAAGAAGGTGATAAGCCGTATGCGCGCCTACCACGGCGTCACGATCGCGTCCGCCAGCCTCACCGGCCTGCCAAACAATCACCGCTCGTTCGACCTGCCGCTGCCGAATATCCTGCACACTGGCTCGCCGCATTTCTACAAGGACGGCGCGCCCGGCGAGAGCGAGGAGGCGTTTGCGACGCGTCGGGCCGAGGAGCTCGACGCGCTGATCCAGAAGGAAGGACCTGACACGATCGCGGCCTTCTTCGGTGAGCCGGTGATGGGTGCGGGCGGCGTCATCGTGCCGCCGGCGACCTATTGGGACAAGATCCAGAAGGTTTTGAAGACGTACGACATCCTGCTCGTCGCCGACGAGGTGATCTGCGGCTTCGGCCGTACCGGCAAGATGTTCGGCTGCGAGACCTATGGCATCAAGCCGGACGCGATGGTGGTCTCCAAGCAGATCACGTCGAGTTATTTCCCACTGTCGGCGATCATGCTGAACGACCGCATGTTCGAGCCGATCGCGGACGAGAGCAACAAGATCGGCGTGCTCGGCCACGGCTTTACCGCTGGCGGCCATCCCGTCGGCTCGGCGATTGCGCTGGAGAATTTGAAGATCATCGAGGAGCGCGGCCTGGTCGCTCATGCCGCCGAGCTCGGCGCCTACATGCAGAGCAAGCTGCGCGAGCTCTCCAGCCATCCGCTCGTCGGCGAAGTGCGCGGCGTCGGCATGATCGCAGCGCTCGAGCTCGTGCTCGACAAGGGACGCAAGACGGCAGCGGCCACGCCCGGTGCGGTCGGCGGCATCGCCAGCCGCATGCTCCAGGAGCGCGGCGTGATCTCGCGCAACATGTTGGATGCCATCGCCATCTGCCCGCCGCTGATCGTCAACAAGACGCAGATTGACGAGCTGGTTGCGACCATTGCTGGTGTGCTCGACGACATGAAGGCGGAAGCGGCGAAGCTGACGCCGGCGTAAGGTCTCTCCTCGTCATTGCGAGGAGCTCGTGACAAAATTGCGTAGTAATTTTGCGCTGATGCGACGAAGCAATCCAGACTGGATCCGCGGAGAGGTTCTGGATTGCTTCCCGGCGCTCGTAATGACGATGTGGCTGGCAGTGCGCCAGCTACGGACCTGCGCTCGTGACCGCCTACGCCCGGTTCACTCCAATCACGCGACCTTTCTCGATCGCCAGGGCCAGCTCGCCGTGCTTGAGCTTCAGCGCGGCATCGCCGAACAGTTCGCGGCGCCAGCCGTGCAAGGCGGGCACGTCGGCCTCGTCGTCGGCTGCGATCTCTTCGAGATCATCGACGGTGGCGATCACCTTGCTGGCCACCGCATGGCGCTCAGCCGTCATTCGCAGCAGCACCTTCAACAGCTCGACGATGGCCGCGCCGTTGGAGTTGTTGCGCGGCTTCTCCAGCTTCGGCAGCGCCGAGAAATCCCGTGCCAGCCCGCGCTCGACCGCGGCGACGATATCTGCGCCCCATTTCGACTTCTCAAAGCCCTTCGGCACCGAGCGCAGATGAGCGAGCTTTTCGACCGTGTTCGGCGCATGAGTCGCGATGTCGCTGATCGCTTCGTCGCGCAGCACGCGGCCGCGCGGCACGTCGCGGCTCTGCGCCTCCTGCTCGCGCCAGGCCGCGACCTCCATCAGGACGGCGAGATCCTTCGGCTTGCGCACCCGCGTCTTCAGCCGCTCCCAGGCGCGCTCGGGGTGGAAGTCGTAGGTCTTGGGCGAGGTCAGGATCTCCATCTCGATCGAGACCCATTCGCTGCGGCGGCGCTTCCTCAGGTCGGCGTCGAGCGCCGCGAACACATCGCGCAGATGCGTGACGTCGGACACGGCGTAATGCATCTGCTCCTTGGTCAGCGGCCGGCGCGACCAGTCGGTGAAGCGGTGGGTCTTGTCCGGGCGATGGCCGGTGACCTTCTCGACGAGCTGGTCGTAGGCGATGCTGTCGCCGTAGCCGAGCACCATCGCCGCGACCTGGGTGTCGAACACCGGATGCGGGATGATGTTGGCCTGGTGCCAGATGATCTCGATGTCCTGCCGGGCGGCATGGAATACCTTCAGCACGCCCTCGTTGCCCATCAGCTCGAAGAACGGCTTGAGGTCGATGCCCTCGGCCAGGGCGTCGATGACGATGGCTTCCTCGGCGCTGGCCATCTGCACCACGCACAACAGCGGGTAATAGGTGGTTTCGCGCAGGAACTCGGTATCGACGGTAATAACCGGGTGCTTGGCCAGTCGGCTGCAGGCAGCCGCGAGGTCAGCGGTGGTGGTAATCAAATCCATGAACGGCCCATGACGAGATCATCAGCCGTTCTGCCGAAAGCGCTGTGATGTCAAGGGGCTCGTAGCGAATTCGAGCCCTGCATTTGGGCCGGAATCGCTCTTTTCCGACGAAAATCCTATTCGTAGCGGATGCGCTGGGAGGGTTTTCGCGCGCAGGGCAGCGCCACCACGACCACGCACATGGCGACCAGCGCCAGTCCCAAAAACTCGAATACCAACAGATCCACGGTAAGATCCCCCAGAAACATTGTGAAACTTGTCTGGGTGGAATTGACGGTCTGTTAATTCTCGTGGTTACCGGCGGCGGCGTGGGCGAGATGGTGGACAAGGGGTTAACGGCGCTTGCGACCGCTCAAACGATTTCGGCGCCCCGCGGGGCGGAGCGCCGACGTTCGTTTCCCCTGGGCTGCTGACCTCAGGGCAGCTTCAGCGACGTCTCCGCGTTGTACGGCTTGAGCGTCTCGTCGGCGGCCTTCTGGGCGGCGACGAGCGCCTCCTTCGGCTGCTTCTTGCCGTTGAGGACCAGCATCACCTCGTCCTCCAGCGTCTTGCGCACCGGCACGGTCTTGTAGGTCGCGAACCAGGGCTTGGCGACGTCGAGCTGCTCGACGGCGGTCTTGGCGTCCGGGTGCTTGTTCAGGAAGTCGGCCATGTCAGGCGTCTTGTAGGCGGCCATGTTGGGCGCGAAGTAGCCGGTAGCGCGGCTCCACCAGGCGCTCTTCTCGGGCGAGGTCATCCACTTGATCAGCGTCCAGGCTGCCTTCTGCTTATCGGCCTCCAAGCCTGCCGGAATGATCAGCGAGGCGCCGCCGATCGGCACGGCGTTGCGGACGTTGCGCGGGATGAAGGCGACCTTATAGTTGAACTTGGCGTTGTCGCGCACATAGGTCAGCGAGCCCGTGGACAGCATCATCATCGCGGCATTGCCGGAGATGAAGGAGGTGCTAACTGCCGGACCAGGCGTTGCACCCGGGGCATGCACCTTGTGCTTGGCGATGAGGTCGTTCCACCAGGTCAGCGCGCCGAGCATCGAGGGCGTGTCGTAATACACCTCGCCGCCGAACTCCTCGTTGTAGTAGCGTCCGCCATTGGTCATGGTGAGCGTTTCCATCATCCAGCCGCAATAGTCATAGGCACAGGGGATCGCGATGCCCCAGCGGGTCACCTTGTCGCCCTCGCGCTTGGTCAGATTCTTGGCCCAGTCGGTGAGCTCGGCCCAGGTCTGCGGCGGCTTGTTCGGATCGAGGCCGACTTCCTTGGCCTGATCGGCGTTGATGTAGAGTAGCGGCGTCGAGTTGTGGAACGGAACGCCGTAGACCGAGCGGTTGATCACCGCGTTGCCCCGGAGCGCAGGGAAGAACTGATCGAGGAACTGATCCTTTGTGGTGCCGTCGGCGGCAATCAGGGAATCGAGATTGGTGAGCTCGTTCTCGATCTGCATGTCGAGGAGGAAGTTGGCCGACATGATCACAGCGGACGGCGGCTTGCCGGCCTTGATCGCGGCGCGCGTCTTGATCAGCGTATCGTCATAGGAGCCGGTGTAGACGGCGGTCGCCTTGATGCTGGGATGACCGTCGTTGAACTCCTTGATCAAGGTGCCCATGTCGCGGGCGAGCTTGCCGTCGACGGGCACAGGGAAGAACAGGTCGATCTCGGTCGGACCTTCGGCCATCGCCGGGAAGGCGAGGGCGCCTGCCAAAGTGCCTGCCATGGCGAGGCCAAGCATGAGCCTGCGGGAAAACAGCATCGGAACTTCTCCTATTTGATGCCTGAGGTGACGAAAGAACTGATGAAGCGCTTCTGGAAGATCAGGAAGGTGATGAGCAGCGGCGCGATCACCATCAGCGTGCCGGCGGCAATCGTGCCCCAGGCCTGCGTGCCTTCGGCCGTGGCGGTGAAGACGGACAGGCCGACCGTGAGCGGCCGCTTGTCCGGCGAATTGATCACCATCAGCGGCCACAGGAAGTCGTTCCAATGGCTGGTCACGGAGATGATGGCGAAGGCGGAAAAGCTCGGTAGCGACAGCGGCACGTAGATGTGGCGGATGCGCTGGAACAGCCCGGCGCCGTCGATCAGTGCAGCGTCCTCGAGTTCAGTCGGAATGGCCTCGAACGCCTGGCGCATCAGGAACGTGCCGAAGGCGGAAGCAAAGAACGGCATCATCACGCCGGCGAGCGTATCGTAGAGGCCGAGCTGCGCCACGAGCTTCAAGTTCGGCACGATCAGCAGCACTGGCACCAGCATCAACTGCATCAGGAACAGATAGAAGATCAGCGTCTTGCCGGCGAAGGCGAGCCGTGCAAAGGCGAAGCCCGCCAGCGTGATCGTGACGAACTGCACCAGCAGGATTCCGGCGCAGATGATCGTGGTGTTGAGGAAGTAGCGCGGGAAATCGCCGATCTCCCAGGCATCCCTGATGTTGTCCAGTGTCGGCTTCAGGCTCGGCATCAGCTCGGCCATGAGGTTGATGCCGTCCGAGGCGGGGCGCAGCGTCGCCACGCCCATCCAGAGGAACGGAATCAGCCAAACGAGTGCGAGCAGCACGGTCAGCGCGAAGCCGAGTTTTGGCGTAATCTCGCGGCGGGTGGCGAGCGGGCCGTCCTTGAACAGGCGGTCGATCAGTGTCATGGCCCGCCCTCGCGGTTGGCCATCGTGCGGAACGAGAGCGCGGTGAGGGCCATCAGCGCCGCGAGCGTCAGCAGCGTTGCCGCCGAGGCCTTGCCGATGTCGTAATGCTCGACCGCCTGCTGGTAGATGTAGAACAGCACGAGATTGGTGGCGTTCGACGGTCCGCCCTTGGTCATGACGAAGACGTGGTCGACCTGGGTGACTGCGTTGAGCGTGGCGATCACGATGACGAACAGGAAGGTGGGCTTAAGCTCCGGCAGGATGATGTAGCGCAGTCGCTGGAACGGCCCGGCGCCGTCGAGATGCGCCGCTTCCATGACGTCCTCCGGCACGGCCTGGAGGCCAGCTAGGAAGAACAGCATGTAGTAGCCGGCGTTCTTCCAGATGGTGATCACCATGATCGCGTAGAGCGCGATATCGGGATCGCCGAGCCAGTTCGGCAGCACCGGGAGCAGGCGGCCGATATAGTAGTCGAGCAGCCCGACATTGGGCAGGAAGATGAACGGGAACAGCGCGGACGCCGCGACCATCGGGATCAGCACCGGAAGGAACAGCGCGGCACGTAGCACGCTGCTCACGGCGTTGGTGCGCGAGAGCGCCAGCGCGAACATGAGCGCGAGGGCGATGCTTGGAATCGCCGTGCCGACGGCATAGACGAGATTGTTGACGACGGCGCCGGTGAAGTAAGGGTCGGCGAGCACGGCGCTGATATTGTCGAGGCCAACGAAACGGAGCGGCGCCTTCGGCGTGGCGCGCTGATAGAGCGCATCGACGAACACGCGTCCCATAGCGCCATAGGTGAACAGCGCCAGGAACACCAGCGAGGGCAGCAGCAGCAGATAGGCAGGCAGCGAAGCTCTGAAGCGGCTTGAGAAACGCTTCAGGACTTGCAGACGCGGTGCCGCCGAAGTCGCGACCGGGAGAGCCGCGGGTTCAGCGAGGCTCATCTCACCGCGCCGGGAAGTTGAGCGCATAGTCGCGGTCGTCCATTCCCGCCGGTGCGGCGAAGGGGAAGCGCAGACTAGTGTCGAGGAAGTCGTGGCTGTGCACGACCAGGTTCTCCCCGTCGATCAGCACCACGCCATAAGCCGGCGGCTCGTGGCTCGCCAGGTGTGGAGCATTGGCGTCGAGCTCGAACCAGACCTGGTGGTTGGTGCCGCGCAGGGTGGAGAAGGGGATCCTGCCGTAGCTGCCGAAGATCGGCCGGTGCACATGACCGAAGAAGAGGTGGCGGATGCGCGAACGGTAGGGCGCGATCACCTCGGCGAACTCGTCGCTCTGCGCCAGTGCGATCTCGTCCATCGCGTGCACGCCGACCGGGAAGGGCGGATGGTGCATGAAGACGACGAAAGGCATGTCGGCCGGCGCGGCCGCGAGCGTATTCGCAAGCCAGTCGAGGCGCTTGGCGCACATCTCACCGGCATGGCTGGTTTCGTCCAGCGTGTCGAGGAAGACGAACAGGCCGTGCTCGGTTGTCCGCGTGCCCTGCACGAAGCCGTTGGGATCGCGCGGCGCGGCGTTTAGGCCGTCGAGGCAGGCGACGCGGCGGTCGTGATTACCGACCATGGCGACGTAAGGCATCTTCAGCGCAGCCATCGCGTCTGCGAAATTAGCGTAGGATTGCGGCTCGCCCCAATGGGTGAGGTCGCCGGTCACGACCGCGAAGGCGGCATCGGCGTGGTGTTCGTTGATGTCGGAGATGGCGGCGTCCAGCCGGGCGCGCGGATCGAGCCCGTAGAGCTTCAGCCCCGGGTTCGCCAGATGCGTGTCAGTGAGATGGATGAATTTGAAGGGCATGCGCTTGTCAGGACTGTTGGAGGATGGGCGCCTCCGGCAAGACGGCCCTGACAGGCGGTTAGAGTGCGTTTGTTTCAGTTTGATGACAGCGGTTCCGGTGTCCACAACACCCGCTGCGTAGGGTGGATTAGCCGAAGGCGTAGTCCACCACTGTGAACCAACTTGAAGTTGTGTTAGTCGCCGTCGATGTCCGACTATCGCCGCGCATTCGTCGTTTCACCGCGATGTCCGTGCCGGATTGTTTCCGGAGGATTGGGGCGGTGACGCCACGATGGCAGGCAAGTTTGGTGAGCGGGAATGAAGCGGTTGGTGGATTACGCCTTCGGCTAATCCACCCTACGAAGATGAACTCGCCTCACGTCCCGCAGAACGTCTGCAACACCCGCTGATCCGGCAGCGGCGGATCGCCATAAGCCGCATGGTCCGGCTGGTCCTCGAATGGCTTGGCCAGGACCTTCACCAACTCTTCGAACGGCGCGTAGTCGTCATTGTTGACCGCAGCCTGGATCACGGCCTCGACGCGATGATTGCGCGGGATGAATATCGGGTTGACGGCGTGCATCGCGGCCTGCCGCTCGGCCGCGGTCTGCGGCTCCAGCGCGGTACGCTCGCGCCAGCGCCTGGCCCAATCGTCGAAGGCTGAGGGGTCCATGAATTGTGCGCGGACGTCGGCAACGCCGGCCTCATCGTCTGCGGCGTCACCCAGTTTGCGGAAGGTGAGCGTAAAGTCGGCCTGGTTCTTCGCCATGGCGTCGAGCAGGTCCTGGATCAGCGCCTCGTCGCCGTCGTGCACCGTGAACAGGCCGACCTTCTTGCGCAGGCCCGCCTGATAGGCCTCGGTGAACGTCTCGGCGAATGCGGCGAGGATGTCCTGGGCTTCCGCGACCGCCTTTTCCTGGTCGTCGGAAAGCAGCGGCAGCAGGCATTCGGCGAGCCGGGTCAGATTCCACAGCGCGATACGCGGCTGGTTGGCATAGGCGTAGCGGCCCATCTCGTCGATCGAGGAGAACACCTGCGCCGGATTGTAGGCATCCATGAAGGCGCAGGGGCCGTAATCGATGGTCTCGCCGGAGATCGAGGTGTTGTCGGTGTTCATCACGCCGTGGATGAAGCCGACCAGCAGCCAGCGCGCGACGAGGTCGGCCTGACGCACGACGACGCCGGCGAGCAGCGCGTGATAGGGCCGCTCGGCGGTGAGCAGCTCGGGGTAATGACGGGTGATGACGTGGTCGGCGAGCCGGCGGATCGCATCGGTGTCGCGGCGGACGGCGAAGAATTGGAAGGTACCGACGCGGATATGGCTCGAGGCGACGCGTGTCAGCACTGCGCCGGGCAGCGCGGTCTCGCGGATGACGTGCTCGCCGGTGACGACGGCGGCAAGCGAGCGTGTGGTCGGAATCCCCAGCGCGTACATCGCTTCGCTGACAATGTATTCGCGCAGCACCGGGCCGAGCGCGGCGCGGCCGTCGCCGCGGCGGGAGAATGGGGTGGGACCCGAGCCCTTGAGCTGAATGTCGCGGCGGGCGCCGTCCTGGTCGATGACCTCGCCGAGCAGGATCGCCCGGCCGTCGCCGAGCTGCGGCACGAAATGTCCGAACTGGTGGCCGGCATAGGCCATCGCGATGGGGTCGGCTCCATCAGGAACCGTCTTGCCGGCCAGGATTGCGGCGCCTTCCGGGGTCTCCAGCAGGTCGGGATCGAGCCCGAGCTGGACCGCCAGCGACCGGTTCAGCTTGATCAGCCGGGGCGCGGCGACGGGAGTCGGTGCGACGCGAGCAAAGAAACTGTCCGGAAGCGCCGAATAGGAGTTCTCGAAGGGGAAATGGACCGTCATGGCCTAAAGATAGGCGGGGAACGCCTAATGGCAAAGGCTTGAGCCCCAATTGGCCAAAAATGGGTACCTCCGGCCCAAAACAGCCCGTTCCCTTGGTTGCCGCCTCCGTCCTCCCGGGGTAAACCCTGCCGCAACTTCGGACCGGCCGTTTCGGCCGTCCGATTCTCTTCCTCCGACATTGATTTTGGGACGACCATGCATCGCTACCGGTCACACACATGCGGCGCGCTCCGCGAGAGCAACATCGGCGAGACGGTCCGCCTTTCAGGCTGGGTCCATCGCGTTCGCGACCATGGCGGCGTGCTGTTCATCGACCTGCGCGACCACTACGGCCTGACCCAGTGCGTGGTCGATCCGGACTCGCCGGCGTTCTCGCTGGCCGAGAAGCTGCGCTCGGAATTCGTGGTGCGGATGGACGGCAAGGCCCGCCGCCGTCCTGAGGGTACCGACAATGACGACCTGCCGACCGGCAAGATCGAGATCTATGTCAGCGAGATCGAGGTGCTGGGCCCGGCCGGCGACCTGCCGCTGCCGGTGTTCGGCGACCAGGAATATCCTGAGGACATCCGCCTGAAGTACCGCTTCCTCGATTTGCGCCGCGAGAAGCTGCACCAGAACATCATGACGCGCGTCGCGATCATCGACTCCATGCGCAGCCGCATGAAGGGGCAGGGCTTCTTCGAGTTCAACACCCCGATCTTGACCGCGTCCTCGCCGGAAGGAGCGCGCGACTTCCTGGTGCCGTCGCGCATCCATCCCGGCAAGTTCTATGCGTTGCCGCAGGCGCCGCAGCAGTACAAGCAGCTCTTGATGATGTCGGGCTTCGACCGCTACTTCCAGATCGCGCCCTGCTTCCGTGACGAGGATCCGCGCGCCGATCGTCTGCCCGGCGAGTTCTATCAGCTCGACGTCGAGATGAGCTTCGTTACGCAAGACGACGTATTCGCGGCGATGGAGCCGGTCATCACCGGCGTGTTCGAGGAGTTTGCCAAGGGCAAGCCGGTGACAAAAGGCTGGCGGCGGATTCCGTTCGCCGAAGCCTTGCGCAAATACGGCAGCGACAAGCCGGACCTGCGCAACCCGATCGAGATGCAGGACGTCTCCGAGCACTTCCGCGGCTCCGGCTTCAAGGTCTTCGCGCGCATGCTCGAAGACCCCAAGAACCAGGTCTGGGCGATCCCGGCCGCAGGCGGCGGCTCGCGCGCGTTCTGCGACCGCATGAACTCGTGGGCGCAAGGAGAAGGGCAGCCCGGTCTCGGCTACATCATGTGGCGCGAGGGCGGCGAGGGCGCTGGTCCGCTTGCGAACAACATCGGGCCTGAGCGCACCGCCGCGATCCGCGCGCAGCTCGGCGTGAAGGAAGGCGATGCCGCCTTCTTCGTCGCCGGAGATCCCGACAAGTTCTGGAAGTTTTCGGGCCTTGCCCGCAACAAGGTCGGCGAGGAATTGAACCTCACCGACAAGGAGCGGTTCGAGCTCGCCTGGATCGTCGACTTCCCGATGTACGAGTACAACGAGGACGACAAGAAGGTCGACTTCTCGCACAACCCGTTCTCGATGCCGCAGGGCGGCCTCGACGCGCTGAAGTCGCAGGACCCGCTGACCATCAAGGCGTTCCAGTACGACATCACCTGCAACGGCTACGAGATCGCCTCGGGCGGCATCCGCAACCACGTGCCGGAAGCGATGGTGAAGGCGTTCGAGATCGCCGGCTATGGCGAGCAGGAAGTGGTCGATCGTTTCGGCGGCATGTACCGCGCCTTCCAGTACGGCGCGCCGCCGCATGGCGGCATGGCCGCGGGCGTCGACCGCATCGTGATGCTGCTCTGTGGCACCACGAATTTGCGCGAGATCTCGCTGTTCCCGATGAACCAGCAGGCCATGGACCTGCTGATGGGCGCACCCTCGGAAGCCACGACCAAGCAGCTCCGCGAGCTGCATGTCCGCGTGAACCTGCCGCAAAAGTGATTTGCCTGACGCTGTCTCGTGACAAGACGGCGTGCCACGAATTCGGGATGCCCGGGCTCGCCCCCGGGCATCCTCATTTTGGAGCCTTTGCGTAAAAGAACGTTGATGGCCGCATGCAGCCCGGCCATTCGTCAGGCGAAAGAGTAAGGTTGCAATCGGATGTTGCCACCGAGGCGCCGGCCGTGCTTCATCCGGTTTCCGTGACCCGGAATGCCGCCCCCGCGGCGGTCCAGTCAGGACATTGATTTCGAGGCCGGTAACGCGAGGCGAGACACCGCATGTCGTCCTATTCTGATGATCTCCACCAGGCGGCGCTGGCCTATCACCGTCTGCCGCGCCCCGGAAAGCTCGAGATCCAGGCGAGCAAGCCGCTCGCTAACCAGCGCGACCTCGCTCTTGCCTATTCTCCGGGCGTTGCCGCCGCCTGCACCGAGATCGCCAAGAACCCGGCGGAAGCTGCGACCCTGACGACCCGCGCCAATCTGGTTGCCGTGGTCTCCAACGGCACCGCCGTACTCGGCCTCGGCAATATCGGCCCGCTCGCCTCCAAGCCCGTGATGGAGGGCAAGGCGGTCCTGTTCAAGAAATTCGCCGGCATCGACGTGTTCGACATCGAGATCGCGGCCGACACCATCGACCGCGTCGTCGAAACCGTGGCGGCGCTTGAGCCGACTTTCGGCGGCATCAATCTGGAAGACATCCGCGGACCGGAATGCTTCGAGATCGAGAGCCGGCTGAAGGAGCGCATGAAGATCCCGGTCTTCCATGACGACCAGCACGGCACCGCGATCATCGTGGCCGCCGCCATCACCAACGGCCTGCGGCTGAGCGGCAAGAAACTGTCGGACGTCAAGATCGTGGCGTCGGGGGCAGGGGCCGCAGCCATCGCTACGCTGAACCTCCTGGTCTCGATGGGCGCGCAGCGCAAGAACATCTGGGTCTGCGACATCGACGGTCTCGTGCATGAGGGCCGCAACACCTCGATGGACCGCTGGAAGGCGGTCTATGCGCAGAAGACCGACAAGCGCACGCTGGCCGACGTCATCGGCGGCGCCGACATCTTCATCGGTCTGTCGGCACCGGGCGTGCTCAAGCCGGAGATGGCCAAGGCGATGGGCGACAAGCCCCTGATCATGGCGCTCGCCAATCCGACGCCCGAGATCATGCCGGAGGAGGCGCGGAAGGTCCGCCCCGACGCCATGATCTGCACCGGGCGCTCCGACTATCCGAACCAGGTCAACAACGTCCTCTGCTTCCCCTTCATCTTCCGCGGCGCGCTCGACGTCGGCGCCAGTGCCATCAACGAGGAGATGAAGCACGCCGCCGTCGAGGCCATCGCGCAGCTCGCGCGCGAGGCGCCGTCCGATGCGGTCGCGCACGGTTTTGACAGCGGCGAGACGCAAGGCTTCGGGCCGGGCTCGCTGATCCCGAGCCCGTTCGATCCGCGCCTGATCCTGCGTATCGCGCCGGCAGTCGCCAAGGCCGCGATCGAGTCGGGCGTGGCGACGCGCCCCATCACCAATTTCGACGAATACGCCGCACTGCTCGAACGCTTCGCCTTCCGCTCCGGCCTCGTCATGAAGCCGATGTTCGCCAAGGCCAAGACTCAGCCGGTGCGTGTGATCTATGCCGAAGGCGAGGACGAGCGCGTGCTGCGGGCCACCCAGGTCGTGCTCGAGGAGAAGCTGGCGCGGCCGATCCTGGTCGGACGTCCTTCCGTCGTGGAGGCGCGCATCAAGCGCTTCGGCCTCTCGATCCGGGCCGGCAAGGACTTTGACCTCGTCAACCCCGAGGACGATCCGCGTTACCGCTCCTATGTGCAGTCCTATGTCGAGGTCGCCGGTCGCCGCGGCGTCACGCCGGATGCGGCGCGTACGGTCGTGCGCACCAACAACACCGTGATCGCGGCGCTTGCCGTGGTGCGCGGGGAGGCGGATGCGATGCTCTGCGGCGTCGAGGGGCGCTACATGAGCCACCTGCGCCATGTCCGCGAGATCGTCGGCTTCTCGCCGGGGATCAGCGACTATGCGGCGCTCGCGTTGATGATCACGCGCAAGGGCGCCTATTTCCTCACCGATACTCAGGTGCGGCCCAATCCGAGCGCGGAAGAGCTGGCCGAGATCGCGGCGCTCGCGGCGCTCCACGTCCAGCGCTTCACGCTGAAGCCGAAGATCGCCTTCGTGTCACATTCCGATTTCGGCAGCTATGATACGGACTCCTCGCGCAAGATGCGCCGGGCCACCCAGCTTCTGAAGGAGAAGCACCCGGAGATCGAGGCCGACGGCGAGATGCAGGGCGACACCGCGCTGTCGGCGGCGGCGCGCAAGCTGGTGCTGCCGCACTCCAAGCTCGAGGGCGAGGCCAACATCCTGATCATGCCGAACCTCGACACCGCCAACGTCGCCTACCAGATGATCAAGGCGCTGGCGGATGCGCTTCCCGTTGGCCCGATCCTGATCGGCCCGGCGCGCCCGGCGCACATCCTGACGCCCGGCGTGACCGCGCGCGGTATCCTCAACATGACCGCGGTGGCGGTCGTGGAGGCGCAGGAGCGCGCGGCGCGGCAGCAGCCGACGTTGTTCACCTGAGGCGAGCTGCAGCGCCGCGGGTCGTGCCATCCCTTCTCCCCTTGGCTGGACCTTGGCTGGGGAGAGGGGAAATTGGCCACGCCGCCAACTTTGAATTGCTCACAATTTGCCGTTTCCCCGTTTGAAAACCGCAAGCGGACTCTTCATAATCCCCCAAGCGTCCAGCGCTTTGAGCTTTGCCAAGAGGCCGACCATGCCAGCGTTCGTGACTTTCGGGCGGATCCTGTTCGCCGTGCTGTTCATCTACACGGGCGCGACCAAGCTCTTTGCCATCCAGGCGACCGCCGATTTCATCGCCACCAAGGTCGTGGTGCCTGAGGTCATCGAGCCCTACGCCAAACAGGTCGAGACGGCGACCGCAATGACCACGCCGCAGCTGCTGGCGATCGCGGTCGGTGCGCTCGAGATCATCGCGGGGCTGATGATCGCGTTGAATTTCGGCGCGCGGTTCTTTGCAATGCTGCTGATCATCTACGTCGCGGTCGCAACCGTCCTGTTCTACGATTTCTGGAACCAGGTGCCGCCTGACAACGCCAAGATGCTGGTCGACGCGCTCAAGAACCTGTCGATCATCGGCGCGCTGTTCATGATTGTCGGCTACGGCCGCGCCACGCGTCCGGTCGAGGCGGCCTACGGGGACGTGTAGGCTTCGAGACTGGGTTCGCCCGCGGCTGCGCGCCGCGCAGTCCGCCGGCGGAACCCACGAACTTCGTCACAGCAGAAATCTCGGATGAATTATTGCCGAGGTGTGGACGCTCTCGGTGTGTCCAGCTTCGCGCAAGATCGTTGCCGCATACTGATCGGGCGGGGGCAGGCCCGCGTCAGAGAGTCTGCGCGAGTGGCAGGCGCAAGAAGGGGCATCTAGCGCCTTACGTCGTCGCATCTATGATGGGTCTATCGTAATGTACGCTCAGGAGTCGACAGGTTCTGCGTCATTCGCGGCCGGTGTTGCGCATCATCGCGCAGGCCGCTTGCCGCAAGCAGAGGCGATTTATCGACAGGTACTGGCATCCGAGCCGAACCATACCGACTGTATCTTCCTCCTGGGGATTGCTTCGCTCCAGACTGGTCAGCCGGACAGGGCGCTCGATCTCTTCATTCGCCTCGTCGAGCTCCAACCTCGCAACGGCACCTATCACAGCAGCATGGCTGCCGCTCTGCACGCTCTCGGACGACGGGACGAGGCCATCGCGAGCTACCGGGAAGCCCTGCTGCATCAGCCCGGCAATCTCGATGTGCGCATTCAGCTTGCTGTCCTGCTGGGGGAATGCGGCGACGTCGCGGCTGAGGAGGCCCAATACCGGCTCGTGCTGCGACATGCTCCCGGTGCCGACCCCGACGTGGCGCGCGTTCAAGTCGATGCCCGCTTCAGACTTGCCAATCTGCTGGTGAGACGAAAGCATTTGGATGACGCGATCAGCGAGTTTCGGCAGGTGCTGCGGCAAAAGCCGGATTTCGCGGCGGCCCATCTGCACCTTGGGGCAGTGCTGTTCGAACTGTCCGCGTTCGAGGAATCCGAGCGTTGCTATCGTGAGGCCTTGCGCCTCGATCCGGCATATGCGGAGGCCTATTGTAATCTTGGGGGCCTGCTCGTCAAATTGGATCGGCTCGACGAGGGGGAGATCAACCTTCGCCAAGCCTGCAAACTCAGGTCGGGTTTCGCCGAGGCCTTGAACAATCTCGGTCAGTTGCTGCGAATCCGGGGGCGGCCGGAAGAGGCGGAAATCTGCTGCAGGGAAGCTTTGCGTGAGAGTCCGGACTATGTTCCCGCGCATCTGACCCTGGGCAGCGCCCTTCGCGATTCCGATCGCTTCCACGAAGCGGAGGCCTGCTTTCGGACAGCTCTCGACCGCAATCCGAATTGGCCGGAGGCGCTCAACAATCTCGGCACCGTGCTGGTGGATCTTGGGCGAGCCGATGAAGCCATCGAGAGTTTTCGAGCGGCGCTGTCGCAGAGGCCGGATTATGCCGAAGCGCATGCCAACCTTGCGGTCGCGCTGTTGTTGGCTGGCCAGTTCGACGAAGGATGGCGGCAACATGAGTGGCGGTGGAAGCGGGGCACGAACAAGCCGAGTCCCCGCGGCTTCAGCCAGCCTCTCTGGGATGGAGGAGATATCGGCGATCGGGTCCTGCTGCTGCATGCGGAGCAGGGCTTCGGCGACACGCTTCAGTTCTGCCGCTTCGTGCCGGCAGTTGCGGCCGGGCGGCGCGTCATTCTCGAGGTTCAGCAGGCGCTGGTGCCGCTCCTCGCGGGGCTGCCGGGGATCGAGCGCATCATCGCCCGCCATGACCCGCTGCCACCATTCGATCTGCATTGTCCATTGCTAAGCCTGCCGCGGGCCCTCGGCATCACACTCGAAACGATCCCGCAGCAGCCATATCTCCGGGCCGATCCGCAACGCGTGGCGGCCTGGCGACAGCGGGTCCAGCAGCTCGACGGCCTGCGGGTCGGCCTCGTCTGGGCCGGCAATCAGGCGATGGTCGGCGACCGGCGCCGATCCATTCCGCTCGAACGATTTTCACAGCTGGCGGACATCCGGGGGGTGAGTTTCGTCTCACTCCAGAAAGGTCCGGCGGCCGGCCAGTCGCTGGCGCAAGGCCTTTCCCTGCACGACTGGACCGAAGAGCTCCACGACTTCGGCGACACCGCCGCACTCATCGAGGCGCTGGATCTGGTCATCAGCGTCGATACGTCGGTGGTGCATCTGGCAGGAGCGCTTGGCCGCCCCGTATGGCTGCTCAATCGCTTCAATCGGTGCTGGCGCTGGCTGGTGAACCGCGACGACAGCCCCTGGTATCCGACGCTGCGGCAATTCCGGCAGCCTCAGCCCGGCGACTGGTCCAGCGTGCTCCAGAATGTGCGCGCTGAACTCGAGACATGCAGCTCGATTCGACCTGCCGTTATGCCCGGCGAATGAGCAGGGTAGAGAGCGGTATGATAAGGCCGGTACTGTGCAAGGGGTTGTTTTCGAATCTCAGGCGGGCCGCCACGGCGTGACGGTCACGTCATGCGCGGCATCGAGCATGTACGGCGCGCCCGGCGCCATTCCGTGCGACGCCAGCACCTCGTGCGGCGTTCGTTCGGGCACGCCGACAAAGCAGCCTTCGCCGCCGGGCAGCCGCAGGTGCGGAGCCTCCGACAGCCAGAACGTGTCGTAGCGATCCATGAACATGTCGAACACGACGGGGCCGCCGATGATCGCGACCATGCCGGAGGCGACGTCGGCGAAGGCGCAGGCGTCCTCGAAGCTAGAGTGATCCGGATTCCACAGCGTCGCGTTCGGCATCTCGGGATCGACGGTGAGCGACTTGATCTTGCGGGTCAGGATCAGCCGCTTGCGCTGCGGCGAATTCGGCTGCTGCTCATGCGAGTGCCGGCCGTGCACGATCAGCGCGGCGCGGTCGAGTGCCTGCTCGAAGAACAGCTTGTCACCTTCGAACTTCAGGCTGTCAGGCATGACGTTCGTCGCGTCCGCGAGCATGCCGTCCGCGGAGACGATGACGTAGCCTTCGAAACGGAAAGACAATTGCCGGCTATTCGGAAACGGTCGTCACGACGGAATTGACCGGGCGCTGGCTCACCGTCGGCAGCTTGACGTCCTTGAGCAGCTCCTGGTCGTATTCGGGCAGCGTTGACGCCGGGAACTTGGCGCGCATCGCCACCACCTTGTAGCCGCCGGCCTTCAGGCGCTTGAGCAGCTCGGGCAGGGCTTCGGCGGTGTGCTTCTGGAAGTCGTGCATCAGGATGATGCCCTTGCCTTTGGCATCGAGCTTCTTCATCACGTTCTCGATCACCTTCTCGGGCTTGGATGCCTTGAAGTCGAAGGAGTCGATGTCGCAGGAGAAGATCGCGACGTTGCGGTTGCCGAGATAGGTGACCATCTCCGGCGGATGCTGGAGCGCCGGGAAGCGGAAGAACGGCGAGGGCGAGATGCCGCCGAGCGCCCACTTCACCGCCGAAAACCCCTTCTCGATCTCGTCCTTGCGCTGCTGCTCCGTGAGCTTCTTATTGTTGAGGTTGGCGTGCGACCAGGTGTGGGCGCCAACGGTATGGCCCGCGGCGTAGACCTGTTTCAGGATCTCCGGCTCATAGGTCGCGTGCTTGCCGATGGAGAAAAAGATGCCGGTGGTGCATTCATCGGCGAGCGCCTTCAACACGGCGGGCGTATTGCGCGGCCAGGGACCGTCGTCGAAGGTCAGCACCACCTCGTGGTCACGCAGGAAATCGAGTTCCTTGAAATGCTCGAAGCCGAAGCCGGGGCCGCCCGTGGTGTCGATCTCGACGGTGCGGGCAACCCCGAGCGCGCCCGGCGTGTTGCAGGCCGCACGCGCGGGCTGCGGCGCCTGTTTAGGCGGAGGCGGATTGACGAAGCCGGCTGGCGCTGGTGCCGCGGCGGGCCCTGAAGCGGCCGGCGTCGCCGCCGGTGCGGCCTGCGTGGCGGCTGCAGGCTTCGTAGCCGGGGTCTGCGACCATGCTGCGCCCGTCATCGCCAGAGCCATCGCGCTTGCTAAAACCAGTCCTGCCGCCATACGCATGGTGCTGTCCTCGAGATTGATCCCGTTGTTCCACCGTGGCTTTTCGCCTCCGGCAAACCATCCTGCCCCTTGATGATCCTAGCCTAGATGGTGGGCCGTCGCCATTGCAACGGCTGTTTGGTGCCCCGCCAGGATTGTGCCCAACAGTGTTAGGGCGCGTTGCATCAACTGTCGGCTAGCGCCTTGGCAATGGCCGTCTTGATTCGCGTGTCGGCCGGTTCGATCGCGGATGGATAGACCTCGGCGATATAGCCGTCGCGCCCGATAAGATATTTGTGAAAGTTCCAGCGCGGAACTTCCTTGGGGCGCGCTTCTGCCGCCCATCTGTAGAATGGCTGCGCTTTCGGACCGACCACCACCGCTTTCGCCGTGATCGGGAAGGTAACGCCGTATTGGTGATGCGCGGTCTCCGAGATTTCGCTGGTGCCACCGGGCTCCTGGCCACCGAAGTCGTTGGAGGGCACGCCGATCACGGTCAGTCCGCGCTCGCGAAACTCGCTCCAGATCTCTTGCAGGCCAGCATATTGCGGAGTGTAGCCGCAGAGCGAAGCGGTGTTGACCACCAGCAACGGTCGGCCGGTGAAGGCGGCAAGGCGAATGTCGTCACCAGACAATGCAGGAAAGGAGAAGGCGTAGGCCGAGACCCGGCTCATGCCACCATCGGCAAACGCGAGCGTAGCCGGCGCGAACGTGCCAGCAAGCGTCGCGATGAGCATGTTTCTGCGGTTCATCATGACGGCGTCCCCCGAGATGATCCGGAGCGCATGTTACTCCGCCGGAGCGATTGGCCTCGTCAACACCGCGTTATCGAGAGCAGCGAGAAGCCAATTAACCAATTAATAAAGGCGGACGATGAAGTCCGTGCCTTCGCCGGTCTCGCCCTGATTGATGCCCTGGTCGGAGACGATGATCGATCCGCCAGAGGTCAGCATCTCGTTGATCTTCGCCATGGTGTCGGCAGGGATCGAGATACGGTCGAGCGCCTCAGCCGGGCTGTCCGGCGTGACCACCGGCTTTGCAGAAACGGGGATCGCGGCGGCGTTGCGATGGCGGTGTGTGACGCGGGCGTCGTCGTGCGCGACGGCGCGGACGGAGACCGGCAGCGACACCACCGACCAATGCAGCACGTTGGAATCGGTCTTGTCGACTTCGGCGGTGAACACGTGCGTGCCGAGCGGCCGGTCGCTCGCGGCGATCGTGACGGGGATCTCGAACAGTGGCGCGAGATTCTGCCGCACGTAGAGCTTGGAATCCTTGCGGCTGATGAAGGCGGCGATCTGGCCGGCCCGCTTGGGCACTTCCGGCTTTGCGGCAGCCGCGGGACCGGCGCCCTGGCTCTCGTCCTTCTTGGCGTCCGGTGCAGGTGATATCGCCGTCGTAGCCGCGTCAGGCTTCTTCATCGCGTCGGCGGCTTCAGCCTTGGCCGGTTCGGATTTCGCGGGCACCGACTTTGCGGTTTCAGACTTTGCCGGCTCAGGTTGGGCCACTTCCGTCTTCGCGGCTTCGGGCTTCGGCGCATCCGCCGGTTCGATCTTGGCGGCCTCGACCTTGTCGGTGGACTTGTCGTCGGTGGCCGAGGTCGCCTTGACGGCGTCAGCCGCCTCGGCGGTCTTCTTCTCGGGCTTGGCAGGAGCCTCAACCTTGTCGGCCGGCGCGGCCGCTTCCTCGCGGGCCGGCGCATTGCCGATCGTCATGCCCGACATCACGCTGTGGCCGACCGACGAGCGCAGATCGAGCATGCTGTCCGCGCTCGCAGTCTTCGTCTCGACCGGCTTGACTTCAGCAGACTTGACTTCAGCAGACTTGGCTTCTGCCGCGCCCTTGTCACCGACATTGGTCTGCGGCTCGAGGCCGGCGGCGGGCTGCGGCGGCACGCGCACGGAGGCGAGCAGGGGATGTGAGAAGTTGTGCGGCGATATCTGGCCGGGCGCGACGATCACGCGCGCGCCCATCCTGGTCCAGTTCCACATCTTCACCGCGAACGCCATCGGCATGCGGATGCAGCCATGCGAGGCAGGATAACCCGGCAGCACTCCGGCATGCATGGCGATACCGGACCAGGTGATCCGCTGCATGTACGGCATCGGCGCGTCGCTATAGATGTTGGAGCGGTGGAATTTGTGTTTCTGGATCACGCTGAACACGCCCATCGGGGTCGAATGGCCCTTCATGCCGGTCGACACCGGAGACTCCGCGAAAACGCCGTTGGAGTCGTAAATCGTGACCTTCTGCCGGTCGATCGAGACAACGATGACGAGCGGTCCTTGCGGCTTGGTCCCGCTATCCTTTTCGGCGACGACCGCTTTCTTGCCCGCTGCGCCGTGCTTCTGCGGCTTCTGGCGCGGGATTTCGGGATGCCGCTCCTGCCGGGCGTAATAGGACCCGTCCGAATAATCCGTCCAATAATAGAACGCTGCTTCTGCTTGGCTGGTCGTGCCGATTGCACTGGCCGCCGTCAAAATGGCGACCTGCCACAGCCGTGCCGGTGCGGGAGCAAGACGGGACCCGTTCACGCTACTCATTCCTCGAATCCACAGTCCAAACTAGACGTTAGTCTCGCAGAGGGGATACGCGTTCACCAGCTTGGCGGTTCAGCGATCAGCTACTTTTGTCCGAGGCGTAGCAAAAAAGCCTCACGGAGCGGTAAACGGCGGCAGCGCCCTCGCTGCCGGTTCGTCTTCCTGATCGGCTGTTGTATGCCTACATTGCAGCGACTTGTTCCCGGAGAACTTCATGTCATCTCGTTTCCCCGGTCTTTCCTGCATCCACTTGAAAGGCCTAGCTTTATTCCTGTTGCTGCTGGCTCTGCCGGCGACTTCTGCAACGGCTGCCGACGAACCGGATCTGATCTTCCGCCGCTCGACCGTCTTCAAGTTGATGAGCCCGAACGACAAGCTCGCGAGCTACGGGCTGGATGATCCCGAAGTAGAGGGCGTCGCCTGTCATTTCACGGTGCCAGAGAGGGGCGGCTTCAAGGGCTGGCTCGGCCTTGCCGAGGAGGTCTCGGACATCTCGCTCGCCTGCAGCCAGATTGGTCCGATCAAGTTCAAGAACAAGATGGAGCAGGGCGATGACATGTTCCGCCGACGTCGCTCGCTGTTCTTCAAGAGGATGCAGATCGTGCGCGGCTGTGACGCCAAGCGCAACGTGCTCGTCTACATGGTCTACTCGGACAAGCTGATCGAGGGGTCGCCGAAGAACGCGACCTCGGCAGTGCCAATCATGCCGTGGGGACCGGCTGACGCAAACGTCCAGAAGTGTGGCGACTTCTTCACTCCGTGACGACAGCGCGGTCGTTGTGCGATGTCGTGCCGTCATGATGGCCATCCCTTACGCGAATGCGCCCGATGATTCGCTTGGGCTTCATTTCAGCAGAAAAACGTAAAGTGCATGTGAAGCACGCGACGATGCCCTGCGCGGGCATGCTTCCGAGCGCGCGAACAGCGCTTTCCGAGCTACTCTAGGCGGCAATGCGGCTCATCTGAAATGATTGGGATTTTTCGCCGAATGTTTCGTCGTTCCGGACGGGACGAAACAATTTTCACGGGGATGAAACCATTTTGCGACTTTGGCGCATCACGCGCGAAACCGCCCATGACTATGAGCGTCCTGACGACGGCGCACTGCCGGCCACGGAATTCGGAGACCAGCCCATGCGCGCGCTCAGCTTCATCCTTGCTTTCAGCTTCGTGCTCGCTGGCTCCTCGTTCGCAGGTTCGCCGGACGGCAATCTCCCCGGTGTAGGCACCTTCCACTATTACGGCTCGGCGGTCACCACCATGGCACCGCAGCCGGTTATGGTCGCCGTGCGCTTCTGATCTCGAACAAGAAAAATCAGCAGGCAAAGGCCATCATGTTCCTTCGTCTCTGCGCCGCAGCGTTTATTTCCCTTCTGACGATCAATTCCGTACAGGCGCAGGTGCGCGGGCCCTCCAGGTTACCGGATCCGCGAAGCGAATTCGTGCGCCAGTGCGCGCCGCACATGCTCGGGCGCTGGGAGCACCCGGAGGAAGTTTGCGGCTGCCTGCATGATCATGCCGCTGCTGTCGTAGAGGACCGTGATTTGCGCGACGCGCTGCTGCGTGGCATCAGCGAGACCGGCGTGCCGACAATCGAGACCGATTGGGTGCCGTCGTCCAAGCAGAGCGAGATCGGCGCGACCTTCACCAAGATCGCCAAGCCCGCTTTGCAGTGCATGTTCGATCCGGCGAAGTAACGCCTCAAACCATCATTTCGATTTTGGACCGTACCGCGGCACACAGGCGCTCGTACGCGCTACACCCTTGTCGGTCATCTTCGCGCCGCGCACTTCCTTGACCTGCCCGGCGGGGCAGGTTCCGTCATCCACGAGCACGCGCTGGCCGAGCTTCAAATCGACGATGTCCTGTTCGCGTCCGACCGTTCCTGCGCGCGCCGTCGACGCGAGGGCGAAGGAGATCAGAAGCGAAAGGCTGGCTGCGCGGCGGAGAAACATAAACATGATGAACGGTCCCGGCATCGATGCCGCAATGTAGGAAGGAACTGGCGATTCTGACAGGGAACCTTCGTCAACGCCGCCGCGCCGATTGCCCCTCGCGCGCAGGGCGGTGCGCGATTCCCGCGCCAGCCGTTCGGCTGACGCCACGAGTTGTGGAATTGCGTGCCCCGAAAATCCCAGCACGAACCCGGGCAGGGGCCTCGAAAGCGCTGCATTGCGCGCTCGTCGATGTGGGTGCAGCTGAGCGAAAACGCCTCGCCGCTGCGCTTCGACCACAGCTTTTGGCTTCTTCGGTTCGGCTGCGCGGATGCGCGTGGCGATGAAGGTGCCGGAGCCAACGGTTGCCTCGGCAAAGCGTCGGGGATCTGGCGCTCATAGGCGGTAACCACGGCCTATTTTGTACAGTACCCGAACGGCTGAAATCGGCTAGCTTACGCTCCATCGATGATCTGAATGCCCTATTGGAGTAGTCTGATGAATGCCGAAACGCAGCAGAGGATTCTCGATGCCGTCGATGCCGGCTTCGAAGCCCAGCTTGCGACCACACGTGATTTCGTCGCGATCCCTTCGACCCGCGGCGCGGAGGGGCCGTGCCAGGACATGATCGGCGACCTCCTGCGCGAGCGCGGCTACGAGGTCGACGACTGGCACATCAATGTCGACGATTTGAGGGACCTGCGCGGCTTCGGCCCGATTGAGCACGATTTCTCCAAGGCCCGCTCGGTAGTGGGGACCTATCGTCCGCAAACGAACGGCGGAAAATCGCTGATCCTCCAGGGCCATTGCGACGTGGTGCCCGCGGGGCCGCTGGAATTGTGGGATACGCCGCCATTCTCGCCCGTCGTCAAGGACGGCAAGATGTTCGGCCGGGGTGCCTGCGACATGAAGTCCGGCACCATCGGCGCACTCTCGGCGCTGGATGCGATCAAGGCGGCGGGGTTCAAGCCAACGGCGCGAATTCACTTCCAGTCAGTGATCGAGGAAGAGAGCACCGGCGTCGGCGCGCTCTCGACCCTGCAGCGCGGCTATCGGGCGGACGCCTGCTTCATTCCGGAGCCGACCGGCGGCAAGATGGTGCGCTCGCAGGTCGGCGTGATCTGGTTTCGCCTGCGCGTGAAGGGCCATCCCGTCCACGTCGCCCATGCTGGCTCCGGCGCCAATGCGATCATGGCAGCCTATCATCTGATCCAGGCGATCCAGAAGCTCGAGATCGAGTGGAACGAACGCGCGAAGAGCGATCGCCATTTCAAGACGCTCAACCATCCCATCAATTTCAACCCTGGGATCATCAAGGGCGGCGACTGGGCCTCCAGCGTACCGGCCTGGTGCGACGTCGATTGCCGCATTGCCGTGTTGCCGGGCTGGTCGATCGCCGATCACCAGAAGGAGATCATCGCCTGCGTCACCGCCGCCGCGCGCAACCACCGCTTCCTCGCCAACAATCCGCCGGAGATCGAGTGGTCCGGTTTCCTCTCGGAAGGCTATGAGCTGACCGACTCCGCTGCGCCGGAAGCCGCGTTCGGCAAGGCCTTCAACAAGGTCTATGGCGGCGCGGTCGAGGACCTCGTCTTCACCGCGCTCACCGACACCCGCTTTTACGGCCTCAACCACGGCATCCCGAGCCTGTGCTTCGGGGCGAGCGGCGGCGAGATGCACGGCTTCAACGAATTCGTCGATCTGGACTCGCTGAAGAAGACGACCAAAGCGATGGCGCTGTTCATCGCGGAATGGTGCGGCGTGGAGAGGGCGTAGCGACCCGCGCTCCATTCTCTCCTCCGTCATTGCGAGGAGCCAACGGGTCCGCGCGAAGCGCGGCTCGATGACAGGCTCCGCGACGAAGCGATCCAGTCGCCTTGCAGAAGGATTCTGGATTGCTTCGCTGCGCTCGCAATGACGGAATGTGCCGCAAGCTCCTCAGGTTGAGGGGAAATATCTTGCCGAGCCCGAAACAGGGGGCGTTCAAATGCTTTAAGCTTAAAAGAAAGACTAGGACGGCGGCCGCGCCGGTGGCAAAGTGGCGTCCGGTTCGCTGGGCCTTGAGTCCGAGGGAGCAACGATGCGCGATTGGGATGATGCTTATGCCAATTCGGCCCATATCCCGGGCTCGGACAAGCTGCCGGCGCTGTGGGCGGAGAGGGCGGCGGCTTACCGTGCCGGGCTGAGGGACTTTCGTGCCGACATCGCCTATGGGGCCGGTGAGCGCCAGCGCTTCGACCTGATCCTGCCCGATGGTGACAGCAAGGGCCTCGTCGTGTTCGTGCACGGCGGCTACTGGATGCGCTTCGACAAGTCCACGTGGACCGATCTCGCCGAAGGCGCGCGGCACTATGGCTGGACGGTGGCGCTGCCAAGCTACACGCTGACGCCGGCCGCGCGCATCTCCGACATCACCGCCGAGATCACCGCCGCGATCGCCAAGGCGGCCTCTCTGGTCTCCGGCCCGATCCGGCTCGCGGGCCACTCCGCCGGCGGCCATCTGGTCACGCGCATGCTCTGCGACGACAGCCGGCTCGAACCCGCCGTCTATAACCGCATCGCCGGCACGCTTTCGATCAGCGGCCTGCACGATCTGCGCCCGCTGCTCAAGACGAAGATGAACGAGACGCTGCGCATGACCATGGAGGAGGCGACGCTCGAAAGTGCGGCGCTGCACCTGCCACGCGGACATTCGCCTATTACCGCCTGGGTCGGCGGCGGCGAACGGCCCGAATTCATCCGCCAGTCCGATCTTTTGGCCAACGTCTGGACCGGCTTCGACGTGTCGACACGCCTTGTCGTCGATCCCGGGCTCAACCATTTTACCGTGATTGACGCCCTGAAGGATCCCTCGTCGTCGATCACCGCGCGCATGATAGGCCTCGACTGAGCAAGGCCAGGGATGATCGATCGAAAGGGCCTGTCATGACGTCCAGCGATTACGATCCCACAAGCGAAGGCGCCGAAACCGATTTCGCCCGGCGTATGTCCTATGGCGACTATCTGGCGCTGGATGCGATCCTCGGTGCGCAGCATCCACTATCCGAGGCGCATGACGAGATGTTGTTCATCATCCAGCATCAGACCACCGAGCTATGGATGCGGCTTGCGATCCATGAACTCACCGCTGCGCGCCACGCGATTGCAAAGAACGAGGTCGCGTCAGCGATGAAGATGCTGGCGCGAGTCTCGCGCATCTTCGAACAGCTCAACAGCGC
>JAEWFG010000036.1 GCA_023388935.1 Pseudomonadota bacterium
GCCCGGGACGACGAGCGGAAAACGTGACTCCGCTCTCACGCACAACAACAAGCACAGGGAAACACCATGGACATCGGATTCATCGGCCTCGGGAACATGGGTTTCCCGATGGCGCGGCGGCTGATCGAGGCTGGACACCGGCTCGTCGTGTTCGATACGCGCAAGGAGGTCGTCGACAGGCTGGTGGCGCGCGGCGCGACGGCGGCGACCTCGCCGAAGGACGTCGCCGATCAGGTCGAGACCGTGATGGCGAGCCTGCCCTCGTTGCAGGCGTCGCTCGAAGTCGCGACGGAAGCGAACGGCGTGATCGAGGGCAAGCGCGCGAAGCGCTTCATCGATCTGTCGACCGTCGGCTCGCAGATGGCGTCGAAGATTCACGGCCTCCTGGCCGAGCGCAACATCGTGCAGATCGACTGCCCGGTGTCCGGTGGCGTCGGCGGCGCAGAGAAGGGCACGCTGGCGGTGATGGTATCCGGGCCGAAAGCGGAGTTCGAGCTGTTGAAGCCCGCGCTCGACGTGATCGGAAAAGTGTTCTTCATCGGCGAGAAGCCCGGTGCGGCGCAGACCATGAAGCTCGCCAATAATTTCCTCTCGGCCACCGCGATGGTCGCGACCTCGGAAGCCGTCGTGATGGGCGTGAAAGCCGGGCTCGACCCCGCCGTGATGGTTGACGTCATCAATGCCGGCTCGGGCATGAACACCGCGAGCCGCGACAAATTTCCGCGTTCGGTGCTGCCGCGCACCTTCGACTTCGGCTTCGCCACGGGGCTGATGGTGAAGGACGTGCGGCTGGCGCTGGAGGAGATGAAGCAGCTCGGCCTGTCGATGGAAGTCGCGGACGCCGTCGGGCGGCTGTGGGAGACGGTTATCAGCGCGGAGGGCGCCGATTCCGATTTCACGGCGGCGATCAAGCCGATCGAGAAGAAGGCGGGCGTTGTGGTCGGCGGGACGAAATGACGCCCATCCCGTAGCACGGCTTTCGCGGGTGATGACGGCGAACCAAGCTTGACTCCACCGCTCCAAATCCCGAAAAAGCGCCCCAATCCGCCAAAATTCTCGTTCCGAAGAGGAAATCCCGATGTCGCTCCAAGCCCTCGAATCCACTATCAACAGCGCCTTCGACGCCCGCGACGGCATCTCGACCTCGACCAAGGGCGAAGTGCGCGAGGCCGTGGATCATGCGCTGGAGATTCTGGACAAGGGCGAGGCGCGCGTCGCGGAGCGCGAGACCAGCGGCAAGTGGAAGGTCAATCAGTGGCTGAAGAAGGCGGTGCTGCTCTCCTTCCGCCTCAACGACATGAGCACCATTCCCGGCGGCCCGGGCCAGGCGAACTGGTGGGACAAGGTGCCCTCGAAGTTCGAAGGCTGGGGCGAGAACCGGTTTCGCGACGCGGGGTTTCGCGCAGTCCCCGGAGCGATCGTGCGCCGCTCGGCCTTTATCGCCCGCAACGTCGTGTTGATGCCGTCCTTCGTCAATCTCGGTGCCTATGTCGATGAATCGACCATGATCGACACCTGGTCGACGGTCGGCTCCTGCGCGCAGATCGGCAAGCGCGTGCATATCTCGGGCGGTGTCGGCATCGGCGGCGTGCTCGAGCCGCTCCAGGCCGAACCCGTGATCGTCGAGGACGATTGCTTCATCGGCGCGCGCTCGGAGGTCGCCGAAGGCGTGATCGTACGCAAGGGCGCGGTGCTGGCCATGGGCGTGTTCCTGGGCGCCTCGACCAAGATCGTCGACCGCGAGACCGGCGAGATCTTCATCGGCGAAGTGCCGGAATATTCGGTGGTCGTGCCCGGCACGCTGCCCGGCAAGCCCATGAAGAATGGCCAGCCCGGCCCGAATCCCGCCTGCGCGGTCATCGTCAAGCGCGTCGACGAGCGCACGCGATCGAAGACTAGCATCAACGAGCTGCTGCGGGACTGATGCAAGGCGAATGGCAGGTGGCGAATGGGGCTATGCCCCACTCGCTATTCGCTCCTCGCCATTCCGGCGACAAGCGGTTCGGTCCCGATCCGCTGGCCAAAGCCGAAGACGGCTCGTCCTCACGCCCTGCGAAAAGCTGGAGCCAGCAAAGCGAGAGCGAATTTGTCCCGCCCGGTGCTAGCCCATCCGGCGGCATGCATGTTAAGCGGGGCTCATGACCGATGCCCTGTCGATTGCCCGCGATCTCATCCGCTGCCCCTCGGTAACTCCGGCTGATGCCGGTGCGCTCGGGGTGCTCGAAAAAGCTCTCAACGCAGCCGGCTTTACCTGTCACCGCGTGACGTTCTCCGAAGCCGGCACCGCCGACGTCGACAATCTCTATGCGCGGATCGGCAGCGACGGGCCGCACATCAGCTTTGCCGGCCACACCGACGTGGTGCCGCCCGGTGACGAGAGCGCCTGGAGCGTCGGTGCGTTCTCGGGTGAGGTGAAGGACGGGTTTCTTCACGGTCGCGGCGCCGTCGACATGAAGGGCGGCATTGCCTGCTCGGTCGCGGCGGTGCTGGAGCATCTCGCCGCGAATGGCGGCAAGCCGCGTGCCGATGGCAAGGGTTCGATTTCCTTCCTGATCACCGGTGATGAGGAAGACGTCTCCATCAACGGCACGATCAAGCTATTGAAGTGGGCCGCCGAGCGCGGCGAGAAGTTCGACCATTGCGTGCTCGGCGAACCCTCCAATGTCGAGACGCTCGGCGACACCATCAAGGTCGGCCGCCGCGGCTCGCAATCCGGCACCCTCTATGTCGACGGCGTGCAGGGGCATGTCGCCTATCCGCACCGCGCCGCCAATCCGGTGCCGGATATTTCGCGATTGATCATTGCGATCTCGGACGAGCCGCTCGACCATGGCAGCGCGCAATTCCAGGCCTCCAATCTCGAATTCACCTCGGTCGACGTCGGCAACACAGCCAGCAACGTCATCCCCGGCCAGGCCCGCGCCAAATTCAACATCCGCTACAATGACAACCACACGCAGGCGAGCCTGCGCGAGCTGGTCGAGGCGCGCCTGGCAAAAGCGTGCGGCAACCGCATCCGCGCCCGCATCGTCTGGGAGCCCTCGAACTCCAATGTGTTCGTTACCAAGCCCGGCCCGTTCACCGATCTCGCGGTGTCGGCGATCGAAGAAGTGACGGGACGCAAGCCCGAGTTGTCAACGTCAGGCGGCACCTCGGATGCGCGCTTCATCTCCAGCTACTGCCCGGTGATCGAGTTCGGTCTGGTCGGCCAGACCATGCATCAAGTCGATGAACGTGTGCCGGTGGTGGATCTGGAAAAGCTGACGAAGGTGTATCGCGGGATTTTGACGCGGTATTTTGGATGAGGCGCTGCTGGCGAGGGCACGCGCCCTCGCGCAGCTCAATAGTCCACCTTCATCAGATACAGCCCCTCTGGTGGGGCGACGATGCCGCAGGCGGCGCGGTTGCGGGCTTTGAGCGCTGCGGAGAGATCGTCGGCGGTCCAGCGGCCCTCTCCGACCCAGACCAGCGAACCGACCATCGAGCGCACCTGGCTGTGCAGGAACGAACGCGCCGAAGTGACAATGGTTAGCTCGCGTCCATCGCGCAATACGTCGAGCTGATCGAGCGTCTTCTCCGGCGATTTGGCCTGGCACTCGGTATCGCGGAACGTCGTGAAATCGTGCTTGCCGAGCAGGCGTTGCGCCGCCGCATGCATCGCATCGGCATCGAGCCGGCGCGGCACGCGCCAGGCGTGGCCGACATCGAGCGCGAGATTGGCGCGGGTGTTGACGATGCGGTAGCGGTAGTGGCGCTTCACGGCAGAGAAGCGCGCCTCGAAGGTGTCGGCCACGATCTCGGCCTCCAGCACCGCAATCGGATGCGGGCGCAGATGCGCATTCAATCCGTCACGAAAACGGCCCGGCGGAAACTGCTTCTCGATGTCGACATGCGCCACCTGGCCGCGCGCATGCACGCCGGCATCGGTGCGGCCGGCGCCGTGCACCCGCGCATCGGTGCCGATCATCGCCTTCACGGCAGCTTCCAACGCACCCTGCACCGACGGCAGCGTTTCCTGCACCTGCCAGCCATAGAACGGCGCGCCGTCATATTCGATGGTGAGCTTGTAGCGGGGCATCAAGTTAGCCGCATCGGCGGCTTCACGGGCACACCGCGGAGGAAATCCGACGCCTGCATCCGCGCTTTTCCCTCGCGCTGCAGCTCGAGGATGCGGATCGCGCCCTCGCCGCAGGCGATGGTGAGCTGGTCGTCGAGCACCTCACCCGGGGCACCCCTGCCCTTCGCGAGCTCGCAGCGCAGGATTTTCACGCGGGCATTCTCGCTGACGCCGGCAAGCTCGGCCCAGGCACCGGGAAACGGCGACAGGCCGTGGATGTGGCGCAACACCTCGCGCGCGGGCCTGGTCCAGTCGATCCGCGCCTCCGCCTTGTCGATCTTGGCGGCATAGGTGACGCCGTCTTCGCTCTGCTTTTTGAGCTGGAGCCCGCCGCGGGCGAGCGCGGCCATCGCGCGCACCATCAGATCGGCACCGAGCCGGGAGAGGCGATCGTGCAGATCGACCGCGGTCATGTTGTCCGTGATCGCAAGACGCTCGGCCATGGCGACGTCGCCGGTGTCGAGGCCGACATCCATCTTCATCACCATCACGCCACTCTCGGCATCGCCGGCCATGATCGCGCGGTTGATCGGGGCTGCACCGCGCCAGCGCGGCAGCAGCGAAGCGTGCAGATTGTAGCAGCCGAGCTTTGGCGCATCGAGGATCGCCTGCGGCAGGATCATGCCGTAGGCGACGACGACGGCGGCGTCGGCGTCGAACGCACGAAACTCGTCGAGCGCCTCCGGCGTCTTCAGCGTCTTCGGCGTCAGCACGGGAACGCCAAGCTTGCGCGCCGCCTCTTCGACCGGCGTCGGCTGCAGTTGCAGACCGCGCCGCCCGCCCGGCTTCGGCGCGCGGGTGTAAACGGCCACGATCTCGTGACCATGCGCGACGAGTTCGAGCAACGTCGGCACGGAGAAATCGGGCGTACCCATGAAGATCAGGCGGAGAGGCATGTGACCAGACAATCCTCGGAGACGAGCAAGGTACTCGTCATGGCCGGGCTTGTCCCGGCCATCCACGTTCTTCCTGCTCGCGGCGGCAGAGAACGTGGATGCCCGGCACAAGGCCGGGCATGACGGCGGAGGATGAGGGCTACTCCGCGCGCTTGGCGGCTTTCTCGAACTTCTTCATCACGCGGTCGCGCTTGAGCTTCGACAGATAGTCGACGAACAGCACGCCGTTGAGATGGTCGATCTCATGCTGGATACAGGTGGCGTAGAGGCCTTCGGCGTCCTCTTCGTGCACCTTGCCGTCGAGATCGGTGAAGCGTACGCGGACTTTCGCGGGCCGTTCGACCTCCTCGTAATATTCGGGGATCGAGAGGCAGCCTTCCTCATAAACCGACAGCTCCTCAGAGGAAGCGACGATCTCGGGATTGATGAAGACGCGCGGCTCCGGCTTGGTCTCGCCGTTCTCGTCGCGCTTGGCGAGGTCCATGGTGATGAGGCGCAAGGGCTGCGCGATCTGGATCGCCGCGAGCCCGATGCCGGGCGCGTCGTACATGGTCTCGAACATGTCGTCGGCAAGCTTGCGGATCTCAGCCGTAACCTTCTCGATCGGCTTGGAGACCAGACGCAACTGCTTGTCGGGCAGGATGATGATTTCTCTTAGGGCCATGGCGGGCGATTTAAGCCGCATGCCTGATGCGGTCAATGCGGGCAGGAACCCATTAACGGTCCGCTAACCATAAAACTTAGGGTTTTGTTAACCATAAAAATTAGGGGGCCATTAACCATAAGCGTTCCCTCTTCGTTCGCGCACTCTCGCGAATCGGTTAGAAGGGCGGCATGAACGAGATCATTTTCCTGGCTGGCGACTGGCCGATGCGCACCATCGATGCGCTGATCGGCTTCGGCGTCCTGGTCCTCATCCTGCTGGTTGTGATTGCGATGGTGATCGCGCGCTCGGGGCGGCGCGGCGCGGAACTGGCGATGGCGCATGCGATCCGGGCCGACGAGCTTGAGGAGCGGCTGAGCCAGGTGCTGCACGCCCAGAGCGAGGCTTCGGGCCGGGTCGACGCCATGACCCAGGCGCTGGCCGGCCGCCAAGCCGAGATGGCGCGCGCCGTCAACGAGCGGCTGGATTCGGTGACCCATCGCGTCGGCCAGTCCATGGAGCATTCGACCCGAAACACGATGGAGAGCCTGCGCGCGCTGCACGAGCGGCTCGGCATCATCGACAGCGCGCACAAGAACCTCACCGACCTCACCACGCAGGTGACCACCTTGCGCGACGTGCTCGCCAACAAGCAATCGCGCGGCGCCTTCGGCCAGGCGCGGATGGAGGCGATCGTCCAGGACGGTCTGCCAAAAGGCTCCTACGAGTTCCAGTTCACGCTCTCCACGGGCAAGCGGCCCGACTGCGTCGTGTTCCTGCCCGATCAGCGTCCGCTCTGCATCGACGCCAAATTCCCGCTGGAAGCGATGACCGCGCTGCACGACGCCCGCAGCGACGAGGAGCGGCGAATTGCCACGCAGCGGCTGCGCGGCGACGTGATGAAGCATGTCAGCGACATCGCCGAAAAATATCTCGTCACCGGCGAGACCCAGGAGATGGCGTTGATGTTCGTGCCGTCGGAATCGGTCTACGCCGAGATCCATGACGGCTTCGACGACGTGATCCAGAAGGCCTATCGCGCCCGTGTCGTGCTGGTGTCGCCTTCGCTCCTGATGCTCGCGATCCAGGTCATGCAGCAGATCATGAAGGACGCGCGCATGCGCGATGCCGCCGACCTGATCCGCACCGAGGTGATCAAGCTCGGCGATGATTTGGGACGCCTGCGCGACCGCGTCCTGAAGCTCCAGAAGCATTTTGCCGATGTGAACGAGGACGTGCGGCAAGTGCTGATCTCTGCCGACAAGATCGAGAAGCGCGCCGGGCGGATCGAGGAGCTCGATTTCAGCAAAGCGGATGCGCCCGCGGAGGGCCCGCGGCTGGTGGCGACGGGGGCGCCCGAACTGTTTCCAAGGAAGCTTCAGGCGGGGGAGTGAGACTGCACTGGGATGCAGTAACCTGCCGCCTTTATACCGGTGTCGTCGCCCGGCTTGACCGGGCGACCCAGTATCCCAGAGACGGCAAATGGGCAGACGCTGCTACTACGTCTACATTCTCGCCAGCAAGGTCGGAGGCACGTTGTACATCGGCGTGACGAACGACATCATCCGCCGGGTGGCGGAACATAAGCTGAAGCTCATCGAGAGCTTCACGAAAGACTATGGCGTCGTGAAGCTCGTCTACTTCGAGCAGTTCGACGACCCCGAGAATGCGATCAAGCGAGAGAAGCGATTAAAGAAATGGAAGCGCGCCTGGAAGATCGCGCTGATCGAGAAAGACAATCCGGACTGGAACGATCTCTATTCGGGGATCGCGGGTGCTCCATAAC
>JAEWFG010000038.1 GCA_023388935.1 Pseudomonadota bacterium
CACACGATGGTCCCGTAACGGTGGTTCCTTCGGAAAGCCCAGTCGTCGATACCCACAACGATCAGCGGATCGGAAGGCATCACTGCCCGTCGTCGCACGACCCGTAGCAGCGTGTCGTTACTGACGGGCAGCAAGAGCCGCCGGGCAAAGCCTGCTGCCGGTCTTCCGCCGAGTGCGAGGCCAAGATGATGGACAATGCCCTCCAGCCGCGCCGTACGACGCGCCCGGATCGGGACAACATCATCCCCGAACCGCTCTGCGAAAATCCGCCGGCGGCAATGCGGCATCTCACAAACGAACCGCCGCGTGATCATCCGGATGCGGACCTCCCTACCGGCGAAGGGCAGATCGGCCACCAGGCGAAAGTAGCGACTGTGAATCCGGTGCGAGACCATCCCACACAACGGACAATCGGCCGACGCCATGTTCGAGCGTGCGGTCAGAATTATCGAGTCAGTTGAATCACTTACGCTGTCAAACGCCAACCCACGAGGCACAAGCGATGAAATTCGAAAGCGAGTTCGCATGGCATTGATTCCCCATTGGAGAATCCGAGGTCGCCAGTGAATATCATCGGAAGTGAGTCAGTCCCATTTTTCCGTCAGCATTCACACCAGGGAAAGCGCGCAAGTGCCTTAGCGCGCCAGCCGATCCTCGCCGATCGCCTTGAGCCGCACATAGGTCCCGCTTTCGTGCGGTTCAAGCCAGCCGTGCTCAACAGCGTACCGAAGCCCGGGCCCGAACTCCGGCCCGCTGGCTTTGAGCCTGTAGAGAAACGGCGCGTTGATCTTCTCGATGTGAATGCGGCCATCCTGGACGGACTCGATGCTGGCGGCGAGCTCAAGGAGCTTGCGCGCTGCGGCTTCCGGATCTGCGTAGGGACGGGCCTCGACGTGCTTCATCGGCTGCCACTGCCGGCTGCCTGCGCGGCGTAAATGTGCTCCCCGTGCGAATAGCTCTCGTCGGGCTTCCAGCTGTCAAAGGCGGTACCGCAGACGCAGCGCATCAGGGTACTCCGGATCTCGCTGTCGAGCTTCTCGCCCCACGCGCGTTTGTCTGCCATCTCGGCGCGCCAGTCGCGATCGTGGTGCCACTCGTCGAAGGCGCCGTCGGGAATGGTTGGCAGCAGTTCGGACCATGTCGCCTCGGGCACGCGGCCTCAAAGGTCTCGGCCGTGCTTGA
Source organism: Pseudomonadota bacterium (assembly GCA_023388935.1). Lineage (GTDB taxonomy): Bacteria > Pseudomonadota > Alphaproteobacteria > Rhizobiales > Xanthobacteraceae > Bradyrhizobium. The sequence goes on from JAEWFG010000038.1 coordinate 1,183, forward strand.
ACGTTGCGCACTTGTCCATGCCCGGATAGAAACCGCAGCTCCACGCCCAGCCATTGGTCTGTAAACCGTGTTTACCTTTACCATCTGATCTCAACTGCGGCCGGAGCTTATCATCGGGGAGGGCTGCGGTGCAGCAGTCGGCGGCGACAGGGGCTGAGACTGATAGAGCTGCCACTGCGGATATGGCGATTGCGGCGGTGCATACTGCGGCAGCTCACGGCGCTCCGCCGCGTCCGACTGCACCGAGCCGGTCGGCTGCGGGTCGAAGGCAAGGGGATCGCCGGAATAGGAGTTTTGCGAGAAGCGCGTCGACATGTCGGCGCTGCAACCAGCAAGGCCGAATGAGATCAGCGTGAGCACTACGACCTGGGTCATGCCACGCGAGCGAAGTAACGGAGCATCCGACATGGTTATTTACTCGACGCAACAAATTAGTTTGAAATAAGCACGCTCCAAGTAAACAGGCGATTAACCCTTGATAAGGCGACCGCAGGTGCGGCGGCTTCTTCAAGCAATCGTTTCTCGCTCGCCATAACCTGAGCCACCTCGCCTCAAGTCGATTTCCCGCGCTTCTGGTCATAGATGCAGACCTGAATTTCGCCCCCTGATAGGATCGCTCAGGCTCTCACGACGAGCAAATCCAGTCGGCTCGGCCCGCTGAAAGCGGAACTCATCGGGACTTGTCCGCGATGGAGCCGATAACCGGACCTGTCGGGGTGCCCGACCTTTTTCATCTCTTGTTGGCGGCGAGCCGGGCGCGACCGAGAAGGACCAAGAGGATCACGTGGAGCGCGATCGAGGAGAGGTGGACTTGCGCACTGTGACGCTCCACTTAGAATCGTTCTAGCTTAGAGTGAATCTTTTTGGCTGTTAGGCTGCAAGCCGCTTTAGTCAATACCGTCGAATGGGCAAGAGGTCGGCGGCATGCGCGAAACGATCCGTGCGCGGCATTCCAGTGCGCTGATGTGCGCGTTCATTGCGCCGCTTTGTCTCGGCGGAGTTGCGCGCGCTGACGACGCAACCACCTGGGACGCAAGCTCCTGGCGCGAGATCGAGACAAAATACATTTTCGGGTTCACCACCGGTTCGGGTATCGGCATCGAAGGCGAAAAGGAATCCACGACCGACACGATCGGTCGGTTCGGCAAGCGCGACGGCCGCTATGGTGCGACCGAGACCAAGTACGAGTTCGAATTCACTCCGTCTCAATTCGTGCAGATCGAGTTTGGGGCGCTTGGATCGACCCACGATATCCGGAACGTGACCGATCTCGACGACCGTCGCCAGGTGGCGTTCAGCGGCGGGTTCGGCGAATTCCGCTACCTCGCCCTCGAGCGGACGTCGAACAATCCGCTGTCGGTAACGCTGGCATTCGAGCCGACGGTCCGGCTCGTCGATGAGACAAGCGGCGAGCGAGTTCACAACTATGAATTCGAGACCACGCTCAATGCCGACCTCGAGCTCGTGAGAAACCGGCTGTTTGCCGGGTTCAACCTACTATACGAGCCCGAATATACCCACACGTTGTTGGACGAGACCATTCGGGAAACCAAGCTCGGCGGCTCCGCGGCGCTGTCGTTCCGCGTCACGCCCAATGTCGTGATCGGAGGCGAAGTCTGGTATCTGCGCCACTACGACGACTTCGCGCTCTCGGCCTTTACCGGCGATGCCGTGATGCTCGGTCCGACGCTCTATGTCCGATTCACGCCGAAGATGTTTATGACGGCGGCCTGGAACACGCAGGTATGGGGTCGCGAAGTCGGAACCCCGTTCTCGCTCAATCTCGCCGAGTTCCAGCGCAACCGCGCCAAACTCAAATTCGCCGTCGAGTTCTGACATCCCTCAAATGCGAAGGCCCAGAGATGTACGTTTTGACCATGACCAGGAAGCTCGCTCTCGCAGCGCTTTGCACGGCGATGCTGCCACTGCCAACAGCATCGGCCCAGCAGGCGACGGAAATTCAGATCAGCTACTCCAACGGGCAGTTTCAGCCGCGCGAGGTACGTGCGCCGGCGGACAAGCCGGTCGTGTTCCGGATCAGGAATCTCGACGGCAAGGCGATGGAGTTCGAAAGCACTTCGCTCAGAGTGGAAAAGGTCGTGGCCGCCAAGAGCCAGGGTGTGATCAACGTCCGCGCTCTCAAGGCTGGGCGCTATGAGTTCTATGATGACTTCAACGAGAAAGCGCGTGGCGCCCTGGTCGTCGAATAAGGTCCTCGTTTCGTGCTCGCCGCGCTCATCATAGTCTTCCGCGAAGTCTTCGAGGCCGGTCTAATCATCGGCATCGTGCTCGCGGTGACGCGCTCCGTTAAGCATCGCAATCGCTGGATTGTCGGCGGCGTGCTCGCGGGCGTTGCGGGCGCATGCGTGGTCGCGGCGTTTGCCGGCGGCCTGTCGCAGCTGTTCGAAGGCATGGGCCAGGAACTGTTCAATGCCGCCGTCCTCGGGGTCGCCGTTGTGATGCTGACCTGGCACAATGTCTGGATGGCGCGCCACGGCCGGGAGATTGCCGGCGAGATGCGCGCGATCGGCCGGGCGGTGGCCGAGGGCAGCAAGCCGCTATTGGCGCTGGCCGTCGTGGTCGGCGTCGCCGTGCTGCGCGAAGGCAGCGAGGTTGCACTGTTTCTCTATGGCGTCGCGGCCTCCGACGGCGGTTCGGCCCTGGGTCTGACCATCGGCGGCGGCCTCGGCCTCTTGCTCGGTGCCGCGGTTTGTCTCGTGACCTATTTGGGCCTGGTGCGGATTCCGCCGCGCGCGCTGTTCGCAACGACGACGGTTCTGATCACGCTCCTCGCGGCGGGAATGGCAGCGCAGGCCGTTGCTTTCCTGGAGCGCGCCAACTGGCTAACGTCGCTCGATACCGTCGTGTGGGACTCGGGCTGGCTGTTGTCTGAAGCCAGCATCCCCGGACGCGCCTTGCACACGCTGATCGGCTATACCGATCAGCCGACGCAAATGCAGCTTTTGGTCTATCTTGCCGTTATCGCGATAACCGGTGGGCTGATGCGGCTGACCGCGCAGGTGCGCAGCGACCACGCCGTTGTGGCGGGTTAGAGCGGGACAGTTCCTTGACCAACATGCAAAGAGGTGGGGCCATATATTCTGTTGCGCCGCACCCAGAACCGCGGCTAAAAGTCCAAACTACGGCCTGATGTCAGTGAGAGATGGGCTCCGCAATTGCTTCAGCATTGTTGTCAGCATTGTTGAATGAGATAGCCGTTTCCTGCCGAGGTTTGACAAAAAGCTACGGAAGCGGCGAGGCCAGAGTTGCCGCGCTCCGTGCGGTTGATCTTGACGTCAGGCGCGGCGAGTTGCTCATGGTCGTCGGCCCGTCGGGTTGCGGCAAGACTACGCTTATCTCAATCATCACGACAATCCTCGGTCATGATGCTGGACAGTGTCGCGTTCTCGGCCATGACTTGCAGGGCATGGATGAAAGGGAACGCGCTTATTTTCGGCGCAAATCGTTGGCTTCGTATTTCAACTATTTAATTTGCTTCCTGCGCTGACCGCGGCCGAAAATGTCGCGGTTCCCTTGTTGATCGAGAGTATTCCGTGGGAGGGCGCGACGACCCGCGCCAAGGAGTTGCTTGAGGCAATCGGACTTGGCGAGCGGTCCTCTGCCTCGCCGACCGAGCTTAGCGGCGGCCAACAGCAAGGAGTGGCGATCGCCAGGGCGTTGGCGCATGATCCGGCGTTGATCGTCTGTGATGAGCCGACTAGCAATCTCGATCACGAGAACAGGCAGACCATGATGGAAGTCCTTCGCGGCGCCGCTAGGCGCTCGGATCGAACCATTATCGTCGTCACCCACGACCCTCGCATCTTCGGATTTGCAATCTTTAGCGCAGCCGACGCACTTGATCGCGGCTAATCCGTCAATCGTCTTCCGAAGCTGAAATCGGTAGATCTTCAATCCCGGCTTGTCAGTGACCTTTTGCCAATTGTTCTAGTTTGAACTCATCCGATCGGTCTGATTGAGCACTAGGTTGAACGATGTCATGTCGAGAGTTGTCGTCTTGCGCGTGTCAGCTCTTGCATCAAGAGTAAAGTTAACGGCGACGAAGCAGAGGCCGTTGAGCAAATCGAGCGCAGATTCCAATGCAGTAATCTTCTGAACGTTTGATCGTCCGGAGCGAGTGAGAAGCCGGTGACGGCCATCCAGTATTGCTGGAAGTTGCGCTCCGCGACGGTCATTCGTACCCGATTGCCGGCAAAGGGAGTTAGGCCGACTTGGTAAGCAAGGGCGGGAGCTGATTTCCAAGTATCCTCAAACTCGCGATATGAGCCGATGGGTCCCAGCATCGCAGGAACAATCTGCGATGCCTGGAAGCAGTGGATGTTCGCAGTAAGACTAATCATTCATGCGCCCGGAGCCATCGACTGAAAGACTCCGTCACGCAGATAGAAGTGATGGAAGAGAGCCGCGGCCGCATGCACACCGGCAACCCAGAGGATGGCGCTTCCGAGGGCGGTGTGTATTTCCATGATCAGTTGCCCCAGTCCATGCGCCTTCGTGATCTGGGGGGCGATGTCGAATCCGGGAAGGGTGACGGGAATCCCCTCGAGCCAGGTACCGAGCACCGCCGTTGCTGGAATCGCGATGAGGAGTGCATAAAGCGCGAAGTGGACGACCTTCGCAGCCGCAGCCATCCATCGCGGCATCGGCTGCTTCGCGGGCGCGCTGTCGATCAGCCGCCATAGCAGCCGCAGCACGACGACAATGAAGACGAGCACCCCGAGCGTCTCGTGAATCCTACGGAGCCCATCCGCGGCGGCGGAATAGAGCGAATAGCCGTCACCCTTGCTCAGCACAAAGGCGGCGAGAACCAGCACGACGGTCAGCCAATGGAGGGCCTGGGCGCCCGCGCCGTAGCGAGAGGAAGTGCTGCGCAAACCGATTACCTAACTCCGATCTTAAGCCCGCCGCAGCCGTCGATGAACTGTGGCGGCGCGTCGCCAGAAATTTGAGCGCTTAGTAAGCTCGCCGGTTCCCCGGCGCTCAACTTTACCTTATGACAAACCCAATGCCCAGGGTCCTCAATCAGCGTCCGAGCGTCCGGCACTCTTCAACCCACATTGACAATCGGGCCAGGCTTTCCCGTGAACGTGATCGTCAATCGGGGGGCGACCGACGTGAGCAAACTGAAGATAGGCGCCATCGAGGATGATAAGCCGGTCACAATGACGATAAAGCTGCCTGCGATTTACCATGATCTAAGAGTCTATGCCGAAGTGCTAGAACAAGAGGGTGGTCATACAATTGATCTGAACTCTTTCGTCGCTCCGATGTTGGCGCGATTTATAGCCACCGATCGGGCGGTTTCGACGAGCGCGACGGCAATTTCAAAATAAAGATGGATAGCTTCCGGCGTGAGGCCAATTCCCAAGAAGCAGCGACCATCTCCTCAGCGGAAGAACGCCCCCAGCGACCACGACGATCAGCCATGCTTGACGCGGCTCGGCCCTAAAGGGGGTTGCGGTCGATGCATGCCTCTTCACAGGGCCGAAGAGCTCGACGGTCTATCAAGCCGGCGCTGGTGCAGCACTCTGTGCTCGCACTCAAATTGCGCTCGAGGTTTGGTGCGCCGTGCGTGGGGCCGTCATGGCTAACCCACTGTGCGCGTGTCCAATCCCGAACGCGTCGCGACTGGCTTCTCGGGCGCGTTAAAGACGGACGTCGTGAGCAGGACAGCGGCAGCGAGGACCCAGTACGAGGCGTCGAGCCCACCGAATTTGAAGGCAAAGGGTGCGATGACAAACACCACCCCGACGGCGCGATCGACCCAAAGGTGCAGCCAGTAGGGGATGATGCGGACGAGACCGGTGGGATGGTCGGTGACAGTGGCCAAGAGCAACGCGGCGACACCGACAACAACCGAAAGCCACATCGCGACCGTTCCGCTCTGGCCGAGCTTCAGCACGAACGGCGCTGCGATCAGGACGATCGCGACGGGATAATCGATCAGGTAGGCGTGGATAGATTTGGTAATGAAGCGGAACGACATCAGTGACCCCTGCGTGCTTGGTTGCTCGAACGGGTTCTTGCGACGCGGAGAGCCCAGCCACCCAAGAGGACGATCACGCTGCCCTATGCTGGCAAGCACTCCGCACAACCGTCACAAGTCAGCCCGGTTAGATGCCCAGAAACGCTACGCCGGCACGCCAGCCATTAGAAATGTCCGGTCGTTATGGTTTCCATTCCACTCGCCTGCGCCATGGGAAGCGGGTAGTGTGGCGTCGGCGTGGAGCCGCTCAGGCTATAAAGCACCGGAACCAGGTCCTCCGCGCTTGTGCTGGTCGTAGTCGAAGACGACGTCGCTCCGCGATTCCGGGGATGGCCCGCGGCGAAAGGCACGTGAGCGTCGACCGCCACTCCAGGGGCGGAGCGAACTTCAGCCGCATGACACGACGGCGTCTGGCTGCGGAGGTAGGGAAGGGCTTGGTGTAGCCGCCGAGTGTCGCCCCGAACGTCGTCAACGCCAGAGTTTGATCAGCTGCGCAGCCACGCGCGGAAGATCTGACCCGGCAGCTACTGGCGCTGCCGACCAGCCATGCACCGCCAGCTGGGGCGACGTCGAATTGCCGGGTCCGGCAATAAGCGCTGCTGGACAACCAACGTTCTGCGCCCCCGAGAGTATCCCACACAGGGGTCGACACTATGCAAATCTCAGACGTCGACGCATATAGCTCCTCTGCGGCCATGTGATACACCTGCGGCGCAGGCTTATATCGACGCACCAGATCAACACTCAGCAATCTTTCAAAGTAACCATCGATGCCGGCGTGCCGTAGCCGTATGATCTGCGCGCCCTGCGGCGAGTTCGAAAGCGTGACAAGCCGGAAACCGGCGTCCATCAATTGCTTCAGCCCGCCCGGCATCGAGGTAGCGGATCGCATTTCCAGTTCGACGAGGTCGGCGTGCTGGATCGGGATGCCGTGAATCGAGCCCATCGATTTCAGCACGGCGTCCGATAAATTGAAGAATGGTGTGTAGGGCCCCCTGCCGACGTTATTGCTTCCGGGTAGAGGATCAGCTGCGTATACCGTTCGTTCACCAACTTCCCGTCGCCGAATAGCCGTTCAAACAGCGGCGCCAAGTGCCGGATGTTGAGCAGCGAATCATTGACGTCGAATGAGAGGATCGACGGCAGCACAGCGCCACTGTTGCTTTCTTGAGCGCCTGCGGGTGCAGCCCGCCCGACAGCACTCGCCGTCACCCCGCCAATTGCGGCATCTCCGAGGGCCACAAGTAGCTTGCGTCGCAGCATCGAGAATCGAACATCGTCGGTCATGGGTTTGCTCCTTTCCGCGCGCTAAAATCGAACCGATCCTTACATGGTAGTCCGCGTGTCGAGGTTCGCTCGCTGGGCGACGCTCACCTCGGGCGTGTTGAGAACTGAGGTCGTCAGCAAAACCGCAACGGCGAGAACCCAGTGGTACCGGGCGTCAAGCCCAATGAAATGGAAAGCGGAGGTGGCAGTGATGGAGACCACACCTAATGCGCGGTCCACCCAGAGATGCAGCCAGTAACTGATGACCCGGACGAGCCCCGTCAGGTGGTCCGTGAGTGCCGGCAGCAGCAGTGCCGTAACACGGGTCACCATCGAAAGCCACAGCGCGACAGGACAGCTCTTGCCTAGCTTCAGCAGAAATGGCGCGACCATCAAAACGATGGCGACAGGATAGTCGATTAGGTAGGTGCGGATAGAGTTTGTGATGAAGCGAAAGGACATGGCGTAACTCCTGCATGCTGGGCTGCTCGATCGAGTTTCGAGAGTGGGGCCTGCGCACACGAGCGGCGGATCGACCGCGTTGTGATCGATTGGCTACTCGTGCTGCCACCAGGTATCGATGTGATGTATGATGAGGGTATTCGCGTCTGCGCGCCGTTAGAAATGTCGGATCGTTATCGTTTTCATTC
>JAEWFG010000069.1 GCA_023388935.1 Pseudomonadota bacterium
TTAAGTCAGAGTTTGAGACGCGCGCTGCCGCCGAGGAGGCGAGCCGGAAGCTGAAGTCAGCTTTTCCGATGCTTCAGGTCGCGATCTACGATGCCGCTACAAAGGCGCGAACCCTAGTGAGCTAAACGGCTCGGGCGCAACGGGGCTGATCGCGCGAAGTGAGCCGAGAGGCAAGTCAGCTGCGAGGCATCCTGCCGACGCTGGAACTCCAAGCTCGCTACAGCGGGCCGACGATTTGTCATTGCACGATCCGACAAGAAGCTTTGCATCGCGTTGGATAAGCCACGTTGTCCATTGACGTGGGCGCTCGGAGCAGTCCCCGAAGGTTGGACGGTTGAACTCGCAGTTCGGCCTAGGAGGAGCAAAGGCTCTTTCGAAGAGCTAAGCCTCAAGCTGAGCGACTTTCGAAGAGCTAAGCCTCAAGCTGAGCGATGTTGACAGGCTGCCCCGGTAAGATGGTTGAACGTTCTGCCGAAGCCGCCGGCGCTAGGCGTGAGTGCATTTGAAACGTGGTATGGTCGGTGCAAAGCGGGAGATTCAATGAGCATCTTAAAACGTCATCTAGCCGAGCAAGAAGAACGCCTGGTGCTAATTGAGGAAATTTGCATCGATACGGGGGCGCTTGTCTTGGATACCGCCACAGACGAAGTCTACTTCTCTGCAGACGAACTGGCTTACAAGAACGCCTACGTCACCGTGTTTCAAGCTTGGGCGAAGGGCACGATCAAGGGAACAGCAGAACAGATATTCGAGGCCACAAAGTCCATTCTGGAGGATTGAGTTTCCGCCTTGGAAGAGGAGGGAGCTAGATAAAGCCGTAACGTTGAGGAAGACATATGCCATATGCCTACAAGCTGAATGAAGACGTTCGCCACCAGCCTCAAGGTCCGCAAGGACGCGCCGCAACTGAGCCGCCGATGATTTACACGATCGTACAGCACATGCCCATCGAGTCCGATGGACGAGTGAGGTATCGTATCAGGTGCAAGGCCAAGAAGATCGAGCGCGTCGTTACGGAAGATCAGCTTTCGTATTTTCAGTGATCTCCCGTATCAGTTCCGCAAGCATCCACGGGCCTCCACAGTGTCCGGAGGCAGCAAGGAGGAAAAATGTCAGACCGGCGGGAGCTCTACCGCAGTCCAAATGGCGACGCGTGGTTCATCGCACGCGAGCCCACCAACGGTTGCGCATTCATCATCCACCAGCCCAATGCGCCCTCTGGTGGCCGGCTATCTCACGTGGAGCTGGGCGAGTTCTTGCGTGACGGGAAGGGACCCGAACAGCAAGCACTGTTGCGATTGATCGGAACGCTGGTCGAGGTACCGCCGTTTGCGTAGCGCCCTTTGCCCCTTGATTCTGGCTGCATCGACTTACAACGCCGATGGTTTTCAATAGCTGGTGCCATCTTTTGACGCGCAGCGAGAGGTCTCCACGGGCACAACGTTTAGCACCCTCTTGCGCGAGAGAGCCTCCGCCCGACGACTAGGCGCGTCCCAAGTTATACGGATGCGATCACTGGAGAGGAAGTTATCGAGTCACTTCGCATAGCCCTGTGATCGCAGCCAAGCGATCCGACGCTCTCCATTCATCCAATCGTCGATGTCGGCTTTGCTCGCGAAGCCGGTTATCTCTCGCGTTTCCGCGCCCGGGTACTCGGCGATGATAGTCCAGTCGCCCTCGGATTTGCGAACTGGTTTGAAGCTCACTTTTGTTTTTGCCATGCTGAACTATGGAGGAAAGTGGACGAAAAGGAAACCTCATCGGAGCATTTTTGGCAATTTGCTGCCGGCCACAGGCTGGCGGTAGGTGCAGTGGTGATGTTCTCGCCGGGGTCGCCGGCGCCGACCTCGAAGCCAGCTTTGAGGAACGTTGGGAAGAGCTCGCACCGGATCAGGTGGACCTGTCGGAGGTTCGGCAGGCGGGGCCGGCGGCGTGCCAAATAGCGGTGCCGGACGAACGGGCCGGCGTGGGCGTCGCCTTCGACGCCATTGTCTTCCACCAGAGTTATGCGGTCCTGAGTCGGTTTGCTGAAGTGGTGCCCAGGGTCGGCGGCGACCGCCACGACTCTTCCCTCGAGCGCCAGATCGTGCGCCTGCGGCATCAGGCGGCGCGGGCGAGCGTGCGCCGCTTCTGGCGGAAGTAGCGCGTTATCTCGGGAAGCGTCATCGCGTTCAGGATCCGATCGGCAGGTACGCCGCGCTTCCGGGCCATCTCGACGCCCCAGTGCATGTGGTCGAGTTCCGGGATCGAGTGCGCGTTCGGATTGATGCTCAACATGCATCCGAAGTTGAGGGCCGCCTGATGCCAGCGCCAGTCCAGGTCCAGCCGCCATGGGTGGGCATTGATCTCGACGTCGTGCTTCGCGCAGGCCCGCAGCACCTTCTCAACGTCGATTTCGTAGCCCGGCCGCCGCTGGAGCTGCCGCCCCATGTGGCCGATGAAGGTCGTGTGAGGATCGGAAATGGCCCGAAGCAGGCGCTGCGTCTGCGCCTTGCGGTCCAACTTGAAGCGACCGTGGATGCTGGCGACGACGAAGTCGAAGCGCTCGAGCACGTCGTCCGGATAGTCGAGCGAGCCATCGGCCACAATGTCGGACTCGATGCCTTTGAGGATCCGGAAATCCTTCCCGAAGCGCTTGTTCAGGTGGTCGGCTTCCTGATGCTGCTGCGCAATCTCCTCGACCGAGAGGCCTCCAGCGTAGTGCGCGGACTTGGAATGATCGGCGACGCCGAAATAATCAAAGCCTCGCTGGCGCGCCGCCTTGGCCATGGTCTCCAAGGTTTCGGTGCCATCGGAGGCCTCCGTGTGGCAGTGAAGGATACCGCGCAAGTCCTGGTCGGTGACGAGCTTCGGCAATTTGCCCTTCAGAGCGATCTCGATCTCGCCTTTCCCCTCCCGGAGCTCAGGGTCGATGAAGGGCAGACCGAGGGCACGATAGATCTCGGCCTCGTCGCCTGCGATCAGGGTCCGGCCCTTGTGCAGGCCGTCGGCTTCCAACCGCATTCCCTTCTCGGCGGCCAACGCCTGAAGCTGCTCGATGTGTACGGTAGAGCCCGTGGCGAACAGAAGCGTGGCGCCGAAATGCTTGTGGTCGGACAGCCGCATCTGCAATCCGTCCCTCGGCGAGGGCTGCGGCGCCTTGGCGGCCTATCGCATACAGCTCCGCATCGACGGAGATGGCCCCCACGATCAGCAACGAGAACGCCCGGAAGGCCGCTGCGGATTTCCAGCGCGAGCAGAAGCGGCGCGACGCCGAACGCCGCAAGGAAGAGGCGGCGCGGGAGAAGGAGCGCGCCAAGCGCGAGAAGCTGGTCGCAAAGGCCAGGCGGCGCTCGACAACGCGCAACGCGAGCAGGCGGGCGGAATCTCTCGGAGCCGAGCGGGCTGAAATCGAGAAGCGGATCGAGGCCGAGACGGCAGATGGGTGAGCGAGAAGGAGCGGCTATCGAAGGCGCTGCGCCGCGCGTAAATAGCGAGTGGTTCGAGGCGGGTACCGTGCGATGGGGTTCTGTGAATCGGATCAGCTTGATGGCTGAAGTCGGGTGTCGCCTATGAATGGCCAGGTTGATCGTCCGAAGCATCACCATCGGGCCTCCGTCGCGATAACGGTTTGCCCAGTTTGCGAGAGCTGGCCCTGGCATGGCGAGCCCGCGATGCCTACCCCCGGACGGCCACCCTCACGTGCCCGGCGAAAATCTATCCCGCGAACGTGAATTGGTGAGAGCTGTCTTTCTGCTTTCCGCGAGGTTCGGTGCATGTCACCATCGCTCGTGCGACGCGGAGGTCCATTCATGCAGGTTCGGTGGGGCGTCTCCATTGGATCTTTTTTCCTTGCGGGTCTGCTCGCAGGCGGCAGTGCCGCGGGTGTCGGCGGACGGCAAGAGGTCGCGGACAAGCAGGCTGCGCCGTCGGTCGATGTCGAGCTCGTCATCGCGGTTGACGTCTCCTACTCGATGGATCTCGACGAGCTGGCGATCCAGCGGGAGGGCTATGGCCAGGCGATCGTATCGAAGGAATTCCTGCAGGCGCTGAGGGGCGGTCCGAATGGCAAGATCTCGATCACGTATTTCGAGTGGTCGGCGTCCAGTGACCAGAGGCTGATCATTCCCTGGCGGGTGATCGACGGGCCCGAGACAGCCGATGCTGTCGCCAGTGAAATCGTGCAGACGCCCGTCCGACAGGGGTCGCGCACATCGATCTCGGGCGCCATCCAGTACGCGATGCCTCTCTTCGACGAGAACCCGAACCGCGGCTTCCGGCGCGTCATCGATATCTCAGGCGACGGGCCCAACAACAACGGACCGACGGTCACGCCCGCCCGCGACGAGGCCCTGGCAAAGGGCATCGTCATCAACGGCCTGCCGATCATGGTGAACGAGCCGTCCTATTCCTCGATGGATATTGAGAACTTGACTGGTACTACGAGGACTGCGTCACCGGTGGACCCGGCTCGTTTGTGGTGGCAATCAAGGATCGCGAAAAGTTCAAGGAAGCGATCCGGGCCAAGCTCCTACTCGAGGTGGCGGGCAAGACTCCCGAACATCGGGTGCAGGCGCCGCCTGTTATCCCCGGTGCGGAATGCGACGCCGACCTTCCCGTCCCCACCACAAACCTGCAGAGCAGATGAACGCGAAATCGAAGAGCCGTAACAATCGCGATGCGTCAATGGGCTTTCGGCCGACACCTCTGCTGCGGGCGGCGATCGTCAAGTGGGCGGAGCGCCAAGGCGAGAGGCTCACCTTGTCGCAGGCGGTGTGTCAGCTGGTCGAAAGCGGTCTTAGGGTAAAGGAAGCGGGCCCATCCGGGCACAGGCAAGGGCGGCGCGCGCGCAAGATGGCCGGCGAGACGATTGACGATATGATCAATGCCAACATGACCGCCGACAACAAAGCTGCGCGCAAGCGGCGCCTGCTTGACGGGCATGAAGAGTTTAGCCGCGTTCGCATTGACCGCCGAAAGGCAAATCGATCTGCTGACCGCGGCGAGCGATAACCGAGCGTGAATGGCGCCTAATGAGCCGCCGCTCAATTTGGAGTTTTGAGAGATGATGAGAGCAAGAGAGTTTGCCCGTGATCGGGCCATTCGGGAGGCCAACAAAGCGTTTAAGGCCCCAGAGCCGCAGACCCCGACGACCGATTACGCAATGGCGCAGCGGTCCTTCCAGGAAAATCGCGAGCGCTTAAAGGCCCAGCGGCTGGCGCGCGAGGCCAATGCAGGGGAGCAGCGACCGTAGCGAGTTGCTCGGGGGCGTTTGAACCGCAGGCGGCGGTCTGCTTGGCGAGCGCACTTCCCAACCGTGCTTGCGGAACTCCTGACGCCGGAACAGGCGGGCGGCGTAGTCTCATGTTGGTAGGCCCAAGCACGACGGGTCCAATTTCAACATATTTAACACCGCGACCACATACGTCGAGAGCTGGCAGAGCCGATCCCGCAACCAGGTGCAAAACTCCGCCGGACGGTTCGCGAGGGCAGCGCAAGTTGATCAACGAGCTAAATCGCGAGAGGAATTAAGGCCGCCTCGGTGTCGCGTTGAACCTTTCAGCGCCCCGCACAGACACATAAGATCGGGATTTTACAATCTCCCTCCCGGGGCTGGAAAGGCCGCCGCCTGCGCTGGTTTTAAGCGGGCGGCGCTTTTGCTTCTGCAATCCCGGCAAACTTCCAGTGTCTCCGGTGTCCTAATTTCCTAATTAGACAGCCCCTCAAGGGTACCGTCCGTACCGCTGAGGCCGCGTTCCTCAATCGAAGAAGAATCGCTGAGAGATTTTGATTAGGTTGAATAGTCCGCCGTGTCTGACGGCGAAAACGCACCAGCGGCTCTTGAAACATAGGCTCGACGGTTGGTCACCATGATCATCTCTCCGTTTGCCGTCGGCCCGCGTGATTGCTGCCCCGATGGCGGTGATTGCGCCGGGAGGCGATCGATCTGCACTGGAGACTGGAGCGCAGCGGAGGACGGCGACGGGAGGGCTATTTTGACTTGTGCGAGGAGCCCCGGCGGCGGGGAAAATAGCTCGAGCGGCCGTTGCGGGAAGCGATCGGGGCCGACAGGCCCTTTAGCTCTCGGCGATCCCCTCCATCATCAGAGGCCCAACACCTCGTGCCAAATGGCTTAAACGGGTAACGTTCGCTACAAAACGTTTCACTTGGCGCACTATCCGAGAATGCGGACAGCTGGCCGCATTACTCAATGCGAGTTAGACCCGCCGCAAGCGACAAACGTCGCAATCGACTTCTCACCGCGATGCGTGGCGTCGCGTGGAAACGCCAATTGGCACAACGCTGGTTGTGAAAACAAGAAACCCGCCCAACCAAGAGGTTGAGCGGGCATCGCGCCTTCCAGTACATCCGTGAAAGACGCTTCTCGTTTTAGGCCAGCGACAGATTGGCGGCACTGACCTTACCGCGCATACGGTCGGTCTGAATCTCGAACATCACCTTCTGTCCCTCCGCCAGACCCGCAAGCCCGGCGCGCTCGACCGCGCTGATGTGCACAAACACATCATTGCTGCCGTCGTTCGGTTGAATGAATCCGAAGCCCTTTTGACCATTGAACCACTTCACAGTACCTGTCGTCATTGTCTTCTCCAAAGCGCACATACGCAGTTCCGCGCGGCGATCGCGCGAATTAATCCAACTTCGTCGATGTCTTTGGAAAAGGAGCCCGCGGGCGCATTCAACAAGGCACAGCGGCTGATCGAACGAGTCAAATATATACTCTTTCTGCGCAATTACAAGCGCAGCGACACCGCTCCCTTTGGAGGGCTGTCAATCGTGTCCCGCCGAACGCATAAACGCGTATGCTCGATACGTATCACAGGACGTGCAGTTGCGGTGCGGTTTACGCACGTACGGAATCCATGGCTCCTAGCCGTCAGATCAGCAGCTTCGAGTGCGCCGTTTGCGGCGCTACGATGGAGAGCTGAAACACAGCGTGGGTGCCTTCCTATCGCTTGGTCGCGGGTCCGATTAGAAAGCCGAAGGATTAAGCGCCGGCGGCATCTTGCCCACGACCGGTCATCACACGGCGCGCCGGCTCCGGATGAGCGTCTCCGGCGTGCCGGTCGTCCGAACTTGAAACGCTTGTTACTATGAAGAGAGTTGCGCAGGAACAAGGGTTCTTTTGGCCCGTTGTGTCCCATTCGCCCCCGTTCTCAGGAAGACGATGAGCCAAACGCTGGTCGACAGTATCGAGGATGCCCGCCGCCGGGAATTGCTCCTAAATTCGATTGTCGACTACGCCATCTTCATGCTGGACACTGAAGGTGTTGTGCGAAGCTGGAACTCGGGAGCTGAGCGTCTCAAGGGCTATTCCGCGAAAGAAATCATCGGGCAATCGTTCTCCGTGTTCTACACGCCGGAGGACCGCGAGAAAGGTCTGCCGCAGAAGGCGCTGGTGGCGGCGAGAGAAGCAGGACGCCTGCACTCGGAAGGATGGCGAGTCCGTAAAGGCGGCACCCGCTTCTGGGCGCTCGTCGTACTGGATGCGATCCGCGACGACCACGGCCAGCTGATAGGCTTTGCCAAGGTGACGCGCGATATCACCGAGCGCCAACAAGCCCATCAAGAACTTCTGGACAGCGAAAGGCGGTATCGCCGCCTCATCGAATCCGTGGTTGATTACGCGATTTTTCAGCTCGACCCGGCGGGCCACGTGGCCACCTGGAATCCGG
>JAEWFG010000163.1 GCA_023388935.1 Pseudomonadota bacterium
TCAATGCGGGGACGAAAGGGCATACGAAGGCTGCAATCGTCTTCGGTGAAGACTTTCTGCAGGCGAAGGAATGGCTGCCGCACGGAATGTTCTTGGGTTGGTGCACCGCCAACACGAACTATTCGCACCGCCGAGTGCAGCAGTACATGAACCTAGCCAAACTCAATCGCGGCCTCAGCCCCAGCGACCAGGAGGCTTTGTGCCGCCTCTGCCCGAGCGCTGCCCTTCAACTTGCTGAGCGCAGCGTCGACAAATCGGACGTGAAGGAGATCCTATCGCGCGCGATGAACGAGTGGTTGAAGGTCAAGTTCGTGGAAGATTTCCTCGGGCGCAAGAAGAGCGAGACCAAGTCCGAGACGGAGAACGAGGCCGAAAGCGCGGCCGACGAAGCGGCGTCTGATTCCGAATCCTCAGTCGCTACGTTCTTGCAGGCGCTCCAACCCGCTCAGAGGGAGTCGTTGTGGCAGTCTTTGCGTGGGAAGCCCAAATCGCAGGACCAGCGCTTCATGAAAAGCCTTCGCTCTCTCCTCGCCAGTGAGTTTGGCAAAAAGCCTCGCTAGGAGGACGGCGGCAAGCTCTGAAGCTCGTGCGCGAAATGCCTACCTGGAATTTGCGTTGTCTCTGATACAGTGAAACAGCCGAACAAAATCCAATCGGGATTGTTCGGCTGTTTCGTTTTGCATTTCCGTAGGCCCGAACAACGTTCGATATCGCTAAGCAAGGACGATATCGGTACGCTGAATTCCGGCGAGGGCCAAATGCGAAGAAGTTTCGTATTTGCACGGCTGGCGGAACTTCACCGAGCTTTCGTAGCGAAAAAGTGGGTGCTGAAAACTTCGCTCTGAGGGCTGCAGAAGCATCTGCTGGATCGCCGCCTGCATCCTGAGAACTACGTCCCCATCCCGGAGGATGCCGAGGCTGTTGCAAGTCGGCGCGTCCTCGGAGACGAGACGCTGCAGCGCGGCGATATCGTCGACGACGAACGGCATGTTTGTCGTCTTGGGACGTTCGGACAAGCCGCGGGACGCGCAGGATTTCGTGCCTGTCGTTCCGAAGTGAATTGACTTGAGCGGGCACAGGTTCGGTCCCCTGTCGTTGCCTGGCTCGGAGCCAGGATCATAGCTTCGCTAGGCGAGGGGCATTGCTCCCGACTGCAAGCGAGAAAATGAAGCTCTGCGCATTTTGATGCTGCGGACGGCGTCCACCTGCGGCATCGAAGTGCCATCGGTCAAACTGGCTGCTCGATGCCGAGATACGCAGCTTCTTCGACTTCGTTGCCCATCACCGCGTCCATGAGCACTTGCGTCAGCACGATCCCGCGGAATTGTCCGAAGGCGCGCGAGGCGCCGTCGGCGGTGTCGCCGGCGATGCTGACGAGATCGACATCGTCCGCAAACCGTCACGGACTTGATCAGGAGCCGCGTCGCACTGGAGAATTGGAAAATATCTGGACCCTCATGCTTGGGGGGCCCCCCGCGCAAAAGCCGCCGCAAGTGCAGCTTCGATCGCAGCAAAGCGTTCGACCGGATGGGCGATATGACGGTCGAGCCAGGCGAGACCCAGCTTCTCTGCGCGCGCGTCTCCCCACTGGGCGCGGCCAAGGATGTGGCTCAGCACTAACCCAGACGCGGCATCGCCATCGAGGGTGGAGCACAAGAGAGCAGTCATGCTGACGTCGGCCGGAAGCGTCAGTTCGCGCAGCGGAACCAGGGAAAGCGCGACCGTGACCGCGGCCGCGGGATCGCCCGCCAGCGCGGCCGCAACATCCTTCCCGCCGTCGAGGACGGCAAGATTCTCCAGCGTGGCGCGCACGAGGCGGCGTTCTCGGGCGCGGAAGCGATGGGGCGGCAGCATCCGCCACCAGGCGAGCGGGTTCTCTGGGGCGTATGGCCCGGGATGGCGGCGGATGGGCGTGGTGGTGTTCAGTTCGCAGACGTTTCGCATATGTTGGGCAACTCTCCTCTTGGCCGGTGTGTTGGGCGCTGGGGCAGGGGGCGCGGTCAAGACTTCGCTCGCAACCGCGGGACAACCAGAGCGATGCCGATCGGGTGGATCGGCATCGCATCGGCAAGGTCGCTGAGGACCTTACGGATCATCCGCGGGCGTCCTCGGACGCGCGCGCGTCGAACGCGTGCAGCGCCTTCAGCACCTGCTTCTCGGCGGCGGTGAAGCCTACGCGCGAGGGCGAGTGGTGCAGATGGAATTCGAACCAGGACGCACAAAGGTTGGCGGCGTGGACCGGATCGAGGCCGGCGCGGTCGATGACGTGGCCGAGCACGAGCGCGCACCTGAGCTCGCCATCGAGCGCGCAGCGCAGCACCGCTGCCATGGCGAGGTCGACGGCCGGCGAGCGCGTTTTGATCGGCATCAGCGACAGGACGAGCGCGATCGCCGCATCCGGATCGCCTTTGAGCGCCGGCACGATGCGGCTGTTGGCCAGCGCGATTGCGACCTCATCGAGCGCGGCGCCAATGCGAAGATGGTCGGCGGCGCGAAAGGCGTCGGCCGGCAGCATGCGCCACCAGCCGAGCGGATTACTGCCGACGCGCAGCGCGCCCAGCACCGGAGAGGCAGCAGGATCCAGCACCGTGTGATCGGCGTCAGCTGCCTGCCGGGGCGTGCGCCCCGGCGTCGTGGGGAGGTTCGACATGAGCTCTCTCCCTACTCGGCAACCATGATCTGCTCGGCGTAGCGCGGGCGCACCCAGTCGGTGTCGCCCATCTTGGCGCCGGTCAGAACCTTGGCGGCGATGGCGGCGGAGGAGAAACCGACGGCCGCCTCGAGGCGCAGGCGGTCGTCGACGCCGGGAATCGGCACCATGATCTCCGCGAGCTGCTCGCGGAGCTTTTTGAGGTCGGCGCTGGGATCCGCGACGGTGCGGACCTCGGAGCCGGCCAGCACGACGAAGCCGTCGGCGCCGTAGTAACCGCGCGCCCAAAGACCGGCGTCGGCAAGCGCGAGCTCGCCGCCAGCGGTCGGCACGGCGTCCACGTCGATCGCCGCCGTCTCTTCCTCGGCCGGGGCGACGCCGCGATCGGCTTCGGCCGCGGCCGCGGGGCGGCTCGCCGGCGTCGCGTGAAAGACGCGGCAGCCGGCGTCAAACAGCAGGCGCAGGCTCTCGTCGACGTAGCGGTCGAAGATCGCGTGGTCCTCGCTGTCCCAGGTCCGCGCGCTCGCACAGTGGGTGACCTCGACCAGACCGGCCTCCTCGGCGAGCTCGGTCAGGCGGTCTTCGAGGTACGGCAACGCCGCACGAAACAGCCAATTCTCGCGCTGGGCGTGAATGAGGTAAACCTCGCCCGGGGCGCCCTGCGCAGCGGCCACGGCCTGCCGGATGCCGGCGTTATCTATCCGCGGGATGTGGCCGATATCGACCTCACCCTCGGCCACGATCACGTAGCAGGCGGCAAGGCTCTCGCGGAGCACCGTGTAGCGGTCGGCCAGGCCGAACGGGATGACGGTGACCACGAGGCGGCCAGCCGGATCGCTGATCTCGCGCAAGCCCTCGATACCGCCGTAGGGGCGGTGAACGGTGTGCGTGGAGGGCTCCTGCGCGGCGGGGGTCTCAGGGGTAGACGAATTGTTATCCATGATCGCTCCTGATGAGCGATCGCAAAGGCCGACGTGGCGGACCGGAATGGCAGCTTGCCGTCCTGCGTGAAACGACCGCAGGCGGCAGATGCCATGGCTACCGTGCGGTCACGTGGTCCCTTCCGGAGGCAGATCGCCCCCGGAAAGAGAACCGGAAAAACCGTGAACGCACGCGCAGGCTACCGGCCGACCTCCCTGGGGACGTCTTAGGCGTCCCAGGGTGTCGCGCCTTGCGATCGCCGTTAGCCGATGGCCGGGGTGATGGTGGGGGGGAAGGACGTGCGGGATGCCGCGGGCGAGCCTGCGGGCACGCGCGCGAGGCCGCCGGCGCCGGTCACATCGGAGCTTTTCGGGAGCATCAAAGATGAGGGGAAAAAGTGCGGCGAATCGGGATAGTAGTGGCTCTTAGCCATGGCTGACTCCATCATAGTCGGTTTGTGGTTAGGCCGCGGCCGGTGTTGGAAGCACCGGCCGCTGGCCGCCTTTGCGCAAATAGCGCCCCGCCTATATGCACGTCGTTCCCGAAAAGTTCTACAGGGTCGGCCGCCGTTCTGCGGTTATGGTTAACGAAGTCCGATTTTCGTCTCCGACAGTGCCGCCGATTTTGCGATTGAGCCGATGAGTGCTCGGTCATTCAACGCCTGGGCAAGTCGACGAACCAGCCAAGGTGCGGTTTGTAGGCCCTCCATCATTCGCTTCGACCTTGAAGAAAGGGTGAGCCCGCGCCGCCGGCGACGATCTCAATGTCTCCGGCCTGCAGTGGCGCTTCACCGCCACGAAATGCCAGCCGATCGGAGCGCCGTTGACTGTGGTGCCGAGATTGCTCCGGAAGTCGCGCACGAACAGGCCCCGTCGTCTGGACGATTGCAAAATGGCCGCGCGACAGGCGGATGGGTTCAAGATCACACAGCAGGAGGTCCGCTGCCAACGGGTCCGCCGGCTCGTGGCTCAAGGGTGCACGGCCGACTACAAAGGAGGCCGTGATGTGCTCCTGAAACTGTTGGGGCCGCGCCAAAGTCCTCGCGCTCACGACGACGCGCTCGATTGCAGCCTGATCCTCGAGGCCTAGGCTTTCGCGAAGCCTCCGGCTGCCCTGCTACTGCTCGTTACGAACGATGCGGTCTTCGGCGTGCAGGCGCTGACTGAGCCGAAAGATCAACTCACGCGCAAGGCTCGGTGTGCGAGTCACCTCATCGAGAAAGTTTTCGACGCTCATGATCTCCGCTTCGACTTCGCCGACCGCGCGGGCACTTGCGCTGCGACGAGGGCTGCCTGCGAAAACGCCATCTCGGCTGCCGACCTGTCCGAACCCGTCCGAGAACGATTTCCGAGCCATTCGCCTTGCGGATGATCGCGACCGTGCCGGATAAGTCCTGGATGGCGCAATTGGCAGGATCACCTTCTCTAAATGGGGTTTCGCCTTGGAAGAAACGCTTGGTCCCCGTTGGCTGCGCGCCTATGAGTCGATGGCCTTAAATATCAATCCGCCGCCCAACTGGACGATCAATAGCGCCGGAGCATCTCGTTGAATTTCGGATCGATGACTTGGGTCGCCTCCAGAAGAAGAGATCGTCCCTGCGGGGTCGCCTGAACGTAAGCCGCAATCAAGGACGCCTCGAAACGAGACCGATTTGCAAGCACCGAGCGAATGTCAGACTGAGCCAAAAGCCTGATCTCCTCGTCGGAGGCGGCCGAGGTCGAGGTTGCAGCTTGAACCCTGAAAAAGGCTAGGTCGGTCGGCACCCATCCGCTCAGGTACGACATCTTCAATACCGGTGCGACGGGCTCGTTCGACTGGGCCCTCAGCGTGCCAAGCGCGAGCCACAGGGCGGGTCTGATCGGCGATACCTTGAGGGCCGTAATTCCTGCGCCCTCGGCCTTCTTGAATTGTTCCATACGGCTCTTTGCATCCAAGGCCGGACGCTGGAAGGCCTCCGCAGCTTTCGTGGCCGCGTAGTTCGCAAGCAGGTCTCCGTCGAACGAAATCGACGCTGCGACCCTGGCCAACGACACGTTTCCTCCGACCGGCGGAGATCTGTTTAGAAATACATCCGTTGTGCGATAGTCCGGCCGGGCGAGTTCGGCCAAGGAGGCGATTGCGGCATAAACGGCCAGTGCCACCGCGATGCAGGTGCCGAACGTGCCAAACCTGTTCGTCTGATTCATGGGCGGGCGTTAACGGTTGGATTTTCGATGAGGCGCGACCGGCCGCGTTTGCCGACTTTCAGATCGCGAGCAGACTATCGCCCTGGATCGTGAGCAGGGTCAAGTTGCCGGTGGCGTAAGCGCCGGTATCGATATTGATGCGATTGGGACGGATATCGGGCGTCCTCACCGGCGTATGACCATGAACGATATATTTGCCGAAGCGCCTTTCTGAATTGAGAAATTCCTCCCGTATCCAGAGCAGGTCCTGGTCTTGCTGTCGTTCGAGCGGAATCCCGGGCTTCACGCCTGCATGGACGAAGAAGAAGTCACCACAGGTGAAGGAGGAGGGCAGTTGCTCCAGGAACTTGAGATGCTCGGCCGGAAGCGCCCGCGCCAACCCCTCGATCAATTCGATCTGCTCTTCCGCAGTGGGATTCATGGTTGGTGCGATGCCGTAGGAGACCAGCGTGAGCAGCCCCCCAAAATGACGCCATTCCTGAAGGCGCCCAGGATCTTTTAGAACCTCGAGCAAGAAGACCTCGTGATTGCCTTTCAGACAGACAATTTCGTGCGATTTGGATCGAGCGATCAAGAGATCGAGCACGGCGCGGGAGTCAGGGCCACGGTCGATGTAGTCGCCAAGAAACACCTGGATCGCTCGTTTGACCGGCGAGCGCGCCAGATCAGCGTCGATGACGGTTAACATCGACTGAAGCAAATCGGCACGGCCGTGCACATCGCCAATCGCGTAGATGCGAACGCCGTCGGGAAGCCGAGGTTTGGTCTTCTTACGAAAACGTCCGGGGAGGCCCATATTTCGGTCGAATTCCTTGCTGTCTGGGCTCGGCCAAGAGTCTCATCGCTCTTAACGGAACAACTTACAGATCGGTATTGTTAAATATCTCTCAAAAGAAAGATACGTTATTGATTCAATCGTCCTTTAGCCAGTGAGCCGGATCTCAACGCGCCATTCGTAGTTTCTCCGTAACAAGAACGGGGAGCGCAAGATGCGCAAAGTTGCAAAAATCCTGGGCGTCGCGGTGGCGGTTTTGGGGTTCGGCCTCCAGCAAGGTGCGGACGCCGCTTTCCTTGGTGAGCCGAAGGGCCTGCGGGGTGCCATTCAATACATCAAATTCGATCAACCCACGCTGCCGCCCATGGCGTTCACGATCTTTTGCCTGAAATACCAG
Organism: Pseudomonadota bacterium; assembly: GCA_023388935.1. Classification (GTDB taxonomy): domain Bacteria; phylum Pseudomonadota; class Alphaproteobacteria; order Rhizobiales; family Xanthobacteraceae; genus Bradyrhizobium. The sequence continues at coordinate 6,930 of JAEWFG010000163.1, forward strand.
AACGAGTGCAAGCCGCGCCGGACCGTGTTCAGGGGGGGCGCGTGAAATTGACGCCAGAACGCGTGGCACAACTGCAGGAGGTCAACCAGGGCGTCAACGCATCGATCCGTCCGCAGCCCAATCTGGAGGGCCTGCGAGGTGAGAAGTGGCTGTTGCATCCGGCGAGTGGCGACTGCAATGATTACGCCGTGACAAAACGTCACGAGCTGATTGCGAAGGGGTGGCCACCTCACTCGGTTCTGCTCAGCGAAGTCGTGATCGCAGGGGGGGAGCACCACCTCGTCGTCGTCGTGCGAACCTTCTCTGGCGATCTCGTGCTCGACAATCTTACCGAGCAGATCCTGCCTTGGTCGAAAAAGTCCTATCGTTGGGTTCGCATCCAGACGCCCAGGAATCCCACCTATTGGGCATCCCTGGGCCAGCGCAACGCTTAAGCGATCAGTTTCCGGTGCGTGGGGATTGGCTGACGCTCTGCGAAAGCCCGAGCCCCACGATCGCCGACAGGCAAAGGATGGCAGCCGGCTGCAGCAATCCGGGACCTGCGAAGGCCTCGACGAGCGAAAAACAAATACAGGCTGCCGAGGCGGCGGGAAAGAACGAGTCGCGGCCGCGACTGAGACTTCCGGAGAACAAGCGCAGCAACAGGGCAACCGAGGCGGTCAACGCGGCAACGAGGCCGATCCAGCCGGCATCGATGAAGATCGAGATTGCCGCTGACGGAGCGACCCACTCCTTCGCATCGCTTTGATAGATCCTTGCAATTGCAGAGAACGTTCCGGCGCCTGCACCTAGCCAGCGCGTATCGGCCAGCATTCGTTCGAGGGTGGCCTTCGCCGCATCGGGGAACTCAAAAACAAGTCGCAAGAGGGCGGCCCCGGAGCTCCTCTCGAACGCATAGGTCAGAACAATCGCTGTGCCCAGCAGGGCAGCGATCGACAGTACAGCGGCGGCGATCGCCGATAGATCCAGGCGACGAACGAGCAGGATGAGCAGGAACAGAACAATTCCGACCCCCGCGGCGAGAGCGCTATTCGCTCCCGAAAACAAAAAAATCGCGATCGCGTTGATGAGCGCTCCAAGCAGGCCACAAGCGCCGACGACGAGCGACCGCGAGAGGGCGTGACGTCTCTCGGCTCGCTCTACTGCCAATTGCATCACGGCCAAATTGAGCAGCAAGCCGAAGCCGCCCAGAGTGGTCGCGAGGCCCAGCGGCGACGCCCGGATCAACGCGGGCGATATACGGCTGAGGTTCAACGCCAAGGCTGCGAGCGTCGTCACGGCGCTCAACACAAAGAGCAAGCGCTCGGCGCGGCCGCGATCGCGAGCAACGAGGATGGCCACGGCGGTTAGTGCCGTCGCTGTCAACGCCAGAAATAGCGCATTCAGCGTCAGGGCGACGTCGGCCGTGACATATCCGAAGGCCATGCCGCCCACGGAGTCACGAACACTCGTCCAGATCGGATGTGCGATCGCAAGCCCGACAGGGGCCAATTGGACAACGATGACGATAAGGATAAAGAGGATGGGCCAACGCACCCCGGACGAGGCGCGAAAAAAATGGTCCCGATCGGACATTTGTGCGCTGTTTGAAGCAGCGAACAAACTTATCGCCCCGGCCATCATCCCGATCTGTTCGGCGAACCTGGCGCCGGCGATATCGAGGATGGAAGCTGCAACAATGGACGCGATGAGTGCAAAAAAGGCGAGGGGCAAACGGCACGCTCGATGAATGGCCCGGACTGGTCGGGCCACCATACAAGCCGTCGACCTCTTTTCAAGCCGCGGCCACCATCACGATTCAAGCGACGGGCCGATCACGATTCCACCGCAGACGCAGATCGCAGGATCGAACTAGCGTGCGGCGCTCACGGCGCGAGGGACGCGCCGCGCGGCGCGTGCTGCGGCGAGCCAAAAGCGCGCCACCGATCCGAACACGTAGCCGCCCTGAAGCGCGAGAGCGCAAAGCGCGAAGCCTCCCAGACCTTGCAGGAAAGTGAGCTGGGCAAGCACGCCAACCGGAATCGTGAAAAGCGCCATCACGAAGGTCACCGGCAGCAGCACCAACACCCGAAAGCGCTGTCCGAGAACCGCTCCGACCAGAAAACTCAAGATCCCACACTCAACCATCTGAAATACTCCCGTATTCCAAATGATGGAGCTCCAGGCCCTAAAACACCCTTAAGTCTTGTGGCCAAATGCCGACCATCGGCTGTTTTCTGCCTCATTGGCTGCAGCCTACCAGCAACGAATTATAGGCCTCGCGCAGGCCGTTGAGCTCGACCACTCCCTTGATTTGGTTGTCATTTTCTTTGACGGTGACGGCGAGCGCAGGGGTGGATTGCCACTTGCCGGCGGCGAACGCTGCGACCTCCTCGGGCAACACCACGGCCGCACCGGCGGCGGTCAAGGTCGCTTCGAAGGTTTGCGAGACGCTGCCCGAGGCAATCGTTACCCGAGGGTGGCTTCGCGGCGGGAAGGGACGGATCAGGGCGATTAGAACGTCGATCTTGCCCTTCGGCGCGCAGCGAATGATCAAACCGGCAAAATCCAGGTCCGATTGGGTGATGTCGGCAGTCTTCATGATGGCCGCAAAGCTTTCTCCCGCCTTGTCGCCCTGTGTGCGGGTGAATTTCCAGGTCGACGGCGTCGCCACCGGAATGATGCAGGCAAGGCCCGAGACCTGTGCCCCGCCAATGCAGCGGTCCCCAAGGGGATCTTCATGGAGATTCGGCGCGCCGCCCTGAGGGGCTGAGAGCAATAGTCCGAGCAGAGCAACAGCCAAAGGGGGCACGTCGGAGGTCCTTCAAAGTAGTCGGCTGCGGAACATAGCAAAGAGATTCGGGCTTTTGCAGTCGCTCACTCCGTCGGATCGGTTGCCGTGGAACGCGCACTTTGTAACAAATGGTCACAAAGGTCCCCTGAGCGTGTCCGATACGCAACAGTCGTGGATGGATCGCACCGTTAACCATTGAGCTGTAGCCTCGAAGCCTTGCCGCAGTGCCCGCTGGGATTTACCACTGGTGGTCAACTGAGGATGTTTGGGCGCCATTCATGTATTCTATTGTCGGGACACATGTTTTCAGGCCCGCCTTTTTGGCGGTCGCCTTGGTGTTGGGAGCCTGTTCCACCAATCCCGGCACCGGTCCGTTGACGGACGACATTCTCAACCAACAGCAGACGGCCAATGCGCCGGCCTATGAGCTCATCCCGATCAATCCGGCGACCGTCAAGATCCTTCATACCCACGAGCCGAAGGGGCTTGCGGGTGCCTTTACCGATAAGCGCCCACCGGCCAGCATCGTCTTCGGCATTGGTGACGTGGTCAGTGTCACCATCTTCGAAGCGGCCGCGGGCGGCCTGTTCATCCCCGCCGAAGCCGGTGTGCGTCCGGGCAACTTCGTGACGATCCCGGACCAGACGGTCGACAACGACGGCTTCATTACCGTGCCGTATGCCGGCCAGGTCAAGGCTGATGGCAAGACCGCGGTCGAAATCCAGCGCGCGATTGTCGAGAAGATTGCCAATCGGGCCATCGAGCCGCAGGTGGTCGTTGCAATGACGCAGCAGCGCACGCAGCTCATCAGCGTGCAGGGTGAGGTCAATACACCCATTCGCTTCCCGGCAAGCGCTGCGGGCGCCAAGGACAGGGTGCTCGATGCGATTACGCGCGCCGGCGGCATCAAGGGCCAGGGCTTCGAGACCTGGGTCATGCTGGAGCGTCAGGGCAGGCGGGCAACCGTGCCATTTGAAAACATGGTCATGTCGCCTGAGAACAACATCTATGTGCGGCCGAACGACAGCATCTACATCTATCGCGAGCAGCAGAAGTTTATCGCGTTGGGTGCGACCGGCACCACCAGCAATATCAGCGGTGTGGGCCAAGAGTTCAGTTTCGATGCGTGGCGTATCAGCCTGTCAGAAGCGGTCGGCAAAGCGGGCGGCCTCGTGGACTCGTTGGCCGATCCGGCGGCCGTATTCCTTTATCGCGCCGAGCCGCGAGAGGTTGCTGCGGAACTTGGCGTCGACGTGCGCAAGTACACCACTGAGACGATCCCGATCATCTTCCACGTGAACTTCCGCGATCCGGGTGGCTTCTTCCTTGCCACCAAGGTCATGATGAAGAACCAGGACATCATTTACCTGTCGAACTCGCGCAACGTCGAAGTTGCGAAGTTCCTGACTTACCTGCGGGTCATCATCGGCACCGCCAACGATACGGTTGCCCTTGGCAACAACGCGTTGCTCTTCCGCAACCAAATCAAGACGGCGCCGTAAGGACAAGTACACCTAGAGGAATCAATGGTTCTGGCAAACTGCAGGTCTCACACCACGCTAGTCTGATCACTTTGTTAGGTGGACTGGCTAGGCTTAGGGCTGGTTCCTCTTGAGCCGGGATCACTTCAGGGAGCCGCGTTTGCTTGCTCGTGTGATCGTTTTCGGCTGGATAGGGGCAAGGGAGTCTTTACGGATGTTGAAGGCATTGGCTCGGTTAAGTGTCTTTGGGCTAATTGCGTCGGCTTGCGCCATCAGCGGAGCTAGCGCAACGATGCAAATGCCCGGGACGTCCGCAATCCTGAGCGGAGATCGCGCTGTAAGCGAGGTGACCTTCTGGGGCAATCCCTATCCGTACCGCTATGTGCCGCGGCATCGCTGCCCGCGTGTTCGCGTAGAGACGCCGTACGGCTGGTACTGGGATCGCGTGTGCATGGCGCCTGGTGCGCCTGTCTTGCGGCGCTCCTACTGACTTATTTCGAACGGCAAAACCGTGTGGACTGACGCGAATTGCGCCGCAATAGCCCGCTCCGGTCATGTGGTGCCCGATAGCGATTCGTAGTCAACGTGCTCTGCGGGACACGCCTGTGCGCGGTGGTCTGCGGTCGTGGTCGAGTAGCTCGGCCATTTGGCTTTGCCCTTACAGATCCGGGCATGCGGCTTTCCCGCACCCGGCTCTTCCCGAGAGTAACCCGCGTCATATCCGCGCCTGCGCCCATGTGCGAGTGATGCGTGGCATAGGCAGGCGGAAGCGTGCAGTCAGGGTCTCGAACTCCGGCCAGCCCATGCGCCGGCTTTTCTGGCTGCGCAGCCTCAGGCACCGCGGCCAGGTCCGACGCACTTCGCGGTAGAAGCCGTTGAGCGCTGGATAATTGTGCGGCCTGCCGTAGTAGCCAAAGCGCCCGCGCAGAACGGCGGCGAACCACTCCTGCTGCTTGGCCAGTGGCGCGTGCATGAGCCGCCAGGCGTCCTGGCGCAACCCCGTCAGCCTGCGCGTCAGGCGTTTCCCTTCCGTCTTGTGCTTCACGATGAACCGGCCGTCTCGGGGCCGCCCGCAGTTGTGGGTGAAGCCGAGGAAAGCGAAGGTCTCTGGCCGCCGCTCGCCGCGCCGCTGACGCGAGACGGCCGCGAACCGGCCAAACTTGATCAGCCGCGTTTTGTCTTGTCGTCACGGAGTGTCAGGCCGAAGCTGGCCAACCGCGCCTTGAGGGCCAAGAGCATTTTCTGGCATCTGCCTTGTTCTCGAAGCCCATGACGAAGTCGTCAGCATAGCGCACGGTCACAACGCGACCGCGTGCGTGGCAACGACGCCGTCGGTGGACCCAGAGATCGAGGATGTAGTGCAGGAAGATGTTGAAGGAGCGGGCTGATGCCTGCCCCATGCGGCGTGCCCTTGTCCGTATCTTGCTTCTCGCCGCTCTCCAGAACACCGGCCCGCAGCCACCGCCTGATGAGCCGGAGGTGCGCGGCGGCGATCAGGGTGAGACTGTCGCGGTGATCGTCGCGGTCGGCGTCAACAGCGATGGCCAGCGCGAGGTTCTCGGAATGGATATTGGGCCGTCCGAGGCTGAGACGTTCTGGACGACCGAAGTTGTTGGCATCTTCCCCAACGAGGACGCGATTGTCCGTCTCATCGGCGCGATCTTGCTCGAGCAGAACGATGAATGGGCCGTCCAGCGCGCCCGTTACATGATGCTGGAAACGATCGCGCCCTTGAGCGATGAGCCCACCGTCGGCCTTCCGGCTATCGCCAGCTGATCTGCCCAGTCTTGGCCGGTGAACGCGGTGACCCGCCGCATGCTACACCACGCCGAGGGCCGCGATCCGGTCCGCCGGCAAGGCAGCCCAGGGGGCTAGTCTGCGCGAACAGAGGGCCAGAGGCGGCCATTGAACAAATCGGACGGCTTTCGGGCGTCTTTGGTCTGCCTCAACTGCAGTGCTTCCCGAAGAATACTAGTCTCAAGCAGGAGATCGACTACTGTATTCCGCAACTCGACGTTCTCAAACAGGAGCGCAGCGGTCTCGTCTTGGCCGCTTGAAGGAATTCTCTTCGACCAATCATGTGACATTTCCCACCCTAATATATCTCACAACAATTACGTCGCGGCGACGTAAGCAATATGTCTGCGTGGCAACGCCTGCCTAAAAGGTTCAAGTCCAAGTGAAATAATATGCGAACACGAGTGGCTGAGTTTTTATCTCGCCCAACAGAACTGGCCGGGTCGAAGTCTTATTTGATAACCAATGAGTCGCGTTGAGCCAATGCGGCGTCTCGCGCATTTGGAGGATCGGCTTTCACACTAAGGTAACCCGTGCTTAACGAATCACCTTATAGTTAACAATCGACGTGTGTTATGGTGGTATCTTACCTCCGTGGTGGAAGCATTTTGCCTGGTCAGTTCAGATGCCTCAGATGCCTCAGATGCCTCAGATTGGACTGAGTTCTGCGCAATATGAGCGCAAGATATCACGCGAGTAAAGAATGAAGCGACACGCACCGGTAGAAATCTCAGACATGCTCCGCCAGGCAGCGGAGATGATGAACGGTGGCATGTCCCAGAAGGATGTATGCCGCTCGCTCGGGGTCAGTGTCATGACATTCCACAGATGGAGAAAGCGGGCGCCGCTGAACGAGGCGTCGACTGCTCCATTGCACGAGCATTCGAACGGTTCGTCGGGCCCCGATCCGGTCGAAGAACTAAGGCTGGAGAACCACCGGTTACGGAGGATCGTAAGCGACCTCCTCCTTGAAAAGGTGAAGATCGAGGAAGCGCTCGAAAAGGCAAAAAAGTAGGCAGCGCCGATCGCTCCAGGCGTTGGGGCAGTTGCATCGTGTCCTTCGATGAATGCCCTGTTAGAGGCTTCCTGCCGATCATATTCGAAGCAATCAGTCCCTTGTTACGTGGCGTGGTGCCCGCGCTTCAGGGCCGCTATCCATGTGCATGCTTCGTGACCGCGCGCCTGCACGGGACCAGCGCGGCACTTCTGGGGCCACCCTTGTTTCGCAGTTTATCGTGACGTTCGCTCTCAACTTGGCTCGCTCACGACCGTTTTCCTGAAGATTCCGCCAGAGCCGAATTGTGGGGAGGGGAGGATGGCGGGAAGAGAAAAAGCGGCAGCGGTCGTCATTGCCCGGTTGTTCAGTAGTGCCTACGCCAGGACTAAATTGCTGCCGCTCGCAAGCGGCGATTAACCCTTCATTTAAGGGTTAAAGGCAGCTCGCAGTTGAATTTCGCATAGAGCTGCTGGCACAAGCCTGCGAATGCGGCGGACTGTGGAATTGATCCAATGTCAAGATCAGGTTTGAAGAAGACGGCGACGTTAGAGGCGCTCATCGAACTCAATCGTTCGCTGCGCGGGCAGGCAGTCGAGTTGCTGTTGAGCATAGCGGCCCTAAAGGATCAACTCGACCGAAGAACCAGCCTGCCGCCATCAAAGAAGAGGCGCGACAAGGACAACGGAAACACCAAACGCGAATCAAAGCGGTGCGCCCGCCCAGATTAGCCGGAACGTCCGGTTCTCCAGCGTCTGGTTGCGTTCCACCTTGCGATTAGTTTTGGTGGCCGAGCGACCACTTCCGTCTAACGCGAGCCGCAAAGCTCCTCGCATTTGGCGCCGCGGAACGCAGGGACAGGTTCACCTTTGATACCCGGCGCAACTAAGGGTGTCGCCAACGCCGGAGATCTGAAGGACCCAGGACAGTCGGCAACATTATGCTCTCCTTGATTCACTGCGCGACGCGTGGAGCAAGGGGGCGGGAGCGGTTGAAATCGTTCCCTGATTTAGGCCATATCGCCGGGGTTCAGGGAGGGCAATCACAGCGCTAGAGTTAAAAGAAGATTTCTGGCGAGCGCTGAACAAGCCCGCCGGTCATGAATTCGGTCGTTACATAAAACTCTAATATTTGGTTTGAGCCGCCGGAAACGGCCCTCCTGTCAGATGCCTCCATGGAGCCAGCAAAGGCTTCGGACGGAGGCATCGATGCTTGATCGCACCTATAGTTTTTCGGCCGATACAATCGCCTTCAACAGGGATGCCGTCGATGGCTTCGCGGCTATTTCGGCGGCTCTCGATCAAGGCCTAGTCGCTCGGTCGCGTTCGAACGGAGCGAGCATCGTCGACGCCGTCGCGATCGGATTGGGCTGGATGGTGCTGGTAGCCCTTATCCTGCATCCCGCTCTGCAGCTCGCAGCGATCGGGGCTTGTGCCTGCTTGATAGCTACGCGCTCCCTTTTGCGACGTGCTTTCGGGAGACAGGAACCCTCATGCCCAAGATCGCTTTTTTCGGAGTCATCGTCATCGGTGTTGACGGGACAGCTCGCCTAAGAGCGATTTTTCTCGTTTGAAGCCTCGTTCGGTGCTGGCGAAAGCTCGAGCTCGCCCATGCGAATGGGATAAGAGTGGGACGTCTTGTCCCATACCAGCGGCTTCCCTGACAGGCGATGTCTTGCGTACACGCGAACAGCGCGCCAAGTCGCAAAGAAGTTCACGAAATTACCGACGATCAGGCGAGGCGCTGCCATCAGAGCATGGCGGACATTGTAGATCATACCGGTAAAGACCATGCGGTTGAGCAGTCGCCATACGAGGAAGCAGAAGGTGATCCAGAATAGCGTCTCGACCCAGCTCATTGACAGCAGCATGTATGCAAACTGTCGCTCGGGGTCGAAAACAGACCTGTAGAGCTCCAAGATGACCAGGTTCGCCATGGCAAAATAGGCCAACATTACCGCCGGGCTGGTGACGACACCCTTTCTGTCGCGTGCGAGGAAGTACTTCGTGCCCAACGACCCTTTCCATCCGATTTCGTGTAGGCCTTGGAAGACAATTCCTAACAGCCATCGAGCTCGCTGACGGTAGGCGGCCTCCAGACCCGACGGAAAGAATTCGCGGGTCGCGATCGGCAGAGTCCGATGGAGAATGCCTGGACTATTTGTGTCTATATCGATGTCTATCGAATAGCTTGCGGGAAAGGCGATAAATCCCGACCGAAAGCCCAATTCCGAAATCCGAAATGCGATGTCATAGTCTTCCGTAACGGAGGAGGTTCGGAATGCCTCACCCTGATTTTGATCGACGAGACGAACAATCGCTTCGCGGGTAAAGCAAGCAGAAACGCCTGCGCACGGAATGACGCCGCTTATGCGTTGCCGAACCTCAAGATCCTTGGTGTGTACCTCGGCAAACTCATCCATGTACATTCCGGCAATAGCCGACAGAACAGGGCGAGAAAAAGAGTAGACCGGGAGTTGAACGAAATCGTAGATGTCGACGAGCTTGTTGAACAGCTTCAATTCCAGCGGATGAATGAGATCCTCGGAATCGTGCATCACGATGCCGGCGAATTGAACCCCTCGCTCAGCCTCGAACATGAAAATGTCAGAGGTAATCTGATTCAGGCAATCCGCTTTGCTGGTCGGGCCGTCTCTGGGCACCAGCACCATGTGAATGTTGGGGTAGAGATTTTGCGCCTTGCGTATCTCCTCCTGTGTAAGAGGATCGTTCAAGTACGCGCCGACAAAGTAGTGCGCCTGCTTGTAGCGCAGCAGCCTCGAGTTCGATGACAGCATCGAAAAGATGACGTCGTGCTCCTTCCAGCACGGAATCATGATCGCAAAGGGCCGTTCGGGCAGTTGCTCGAGAACCTCGATATTCGGCAGTTCCTTGGAGCGGGCGTTTGCAGTGCCCAATAGTCTGCTGGTCCAGTAGAACAGGTCGATGAAGAGATCATCGAGGCTCGAAACGGCGATAATGATGCCTGCTACAAGCATCATTATTTCGACGAGATAGAGATATTGGGTGGCCAAAGAGGTCAGGTTTTCCATTGCTAGGATGCTTGTTGAAGCTGGAAGGTTTCGGGAATTCGCGTTTTTCGCTCGCCTGCGAAATGCTGGCGCAGAGCCTCGACGATTCGCTTGCTTGCGTGACCATCGCCATAGGGGAATATCGGCCGCGCCATGCGGGCGTACTTGGCCGGGCTGGCATTGAGTTCATGAAGCGAGTTGAACACGCTATCCCGGGTGGTGCCGACAAGCTGGACTACGCCGGACGCAACCGCCTCGGGTCGTTCCGTCACGTCCCGAAGGACGAGAACCGGTTTAGCCAGGGCAGGGGCTTCTTCCTGCAGGCCGCCGCTATCGGTAACTACGCACCAGGCGTTCTGAATCGCCGCGACCACCTCACGGTAGCCCAGGGGATCGACCAGCTGGATCCGGGGGTGGCCCGAAAGAATTTCGAAGGCGGCGTCGCGCGCGTTGGGATTGGGATGGACCGGGAAATACACCGCAACATCGGGTGTGAGATCAACGAAGGCCCTGATCGCGGTAAAAGCATCCCTCAACGGTGCGCCGAAGTTTTCGCGCCGGTGCGCGGTCAGAAGTATGGTTCGTAGCGTTGGAAATCGGGCCGGGAGGGCCGGCTTCTTTGCTGCTATTTCCAGCAAGGAATCGATGACCGTGTTGCCGGCGACGAGAATCCTTTCTCTGGGCACGTTCTCTTTCAGCAGGTTCTGCGCGGCGGCCGACGTTGGTGCGCAGTGCAAGGCCGCCGAAACCGCGATGGCGCGGCGATGAAACTCCTCGGGAAAAGGCGCGTCCAGATCCGGGGTCCGCAGTCCGGCTTCGATGTGAACGAATGCTATCCTGCGGTAGAACGCCGCGACCGAGGCGGCGTAAGCCGTCGTGGTGTCGCCCTGCGCAAGCACGCAGTCGGGCTCTTCCTGTTGAAGAAACCGGTCCAGTCTGCGGACGAGATGGCTTGCGAGTTGAGCGGGGCTGTGACACGCCGCCCTATGTCGGATGGCGACGTCCGGGACGAGATCAAACTCGGCAAGGCTCATGTCGAGCAGATCGCTCTGTTGGCCGCTGGTTACGATTCGGACCATCGCCCACGGCATCTGGCGCAACCGCCGAATGATCGGGGCAACCTTGATGACTTCGGGACGGGTGCCGATGACGAAAACAAACTTTCGAACCGGAATCGAAGGTCTAAACTGATCGCCGCGAGGATGGTGCATACTTGCGCCTTACACAACCGCACCCGTCTGCCTGCGATGTTGGGAGGCACAGAGGAAGGGATTGTTTGATATGTAATTTTCATAAAAGTTAAAGCTAACTAGGCAACGTTTTAGACCGAACATCGCACCCAGACAAATGATATCGCGGAGCAGGTGGCGCGCCGCCGGCGATTCGGCCCAACACGGTAAATAGCTTCAGTGCCTAAGCAGGTTATGCTCGCCAAGGCAGCCATCAGGATACCCCGGAGATTTGCCCACCAGGCTGCTTGTCAGCCAATCGCCTAAGCTGCGCTGGCCTCCCGCCAGACGCTCGCCTCGTAGCCGTCGACGACCTGGCTCGTGTGAGTGAATTCGTTGAGCTGGCGCAGCGGTTCGATGATCTTTCGCGCGACCAGGACCGTGTTGGGTTCGGCGTGCTTCTGCATGTGACCGGCGATATCGATGACCCGGTCGGAAATGGTCTCCAACGGGGTTGCATCGTCGAAATAAACGACACCGGCATTGACGCCGCATCGCACCGCAAACTCAGCCCTGGATACTTTAACTTCGCGGTTGAAAACCTTCAGAGCCTTGATCAGGTCTTTGCCGGCCTGGCAGGCGTCTTCGACGTGCGTAAAGCAGGCCATGACACCGTCGGGCGTCCATGCGCTCTTGAGCACGCCGCGGGCCCGGAATATCCGTTCCACCAGCTTCCGATATTCCTCGAAATCGTACTGGATAGAGGCCGGATCCTCTCCTGCTTTCATGCGAACCGATCCCACCACATCGATGGCAAGAAACGCGACTTCGCGGCTGAATGCATCGAGTTTCTTTTTCGTTTCCGCAAACACCTGCAGCAATTCCTGACGGTTCGCGGCCTTGCCGGTTTGGGCGGCCCGCAGGGTATTTTCCAGTTCAACATCCAGCTTCGATCCCGGCGTGACGCCCTCCTTCTTGCGCCACGCCTGGGCGGACTTTTTGAGCAGCGACCGGTTGAGCGCGACTTGGGCCCGCTGAGCCAATGATCCCGATATGATCGTGATCAGGACGGCGAGGGCGACCAGAACCCAGTCCGACCGATCGGCTCCGGCAATGTTGGTGGGGATGTAGCGGTGAAGGACAGGGACCGCACACTTGAGAATGAAGTCGCGTCCATCGAGCAATACCGCCGAAACACGGGCGTGTTTGGCGTCATCGAACAACAGAAATATCTTGGGGCTGAGCAAGACGACAATCAGGGCAAAAGTCGCCAGTCCGAGCAGCCTTCTGATCCCAAACAGCAAACTTACCAACTGCCTGCCCCTCATATCACAATCTGAATCATATCTAACATTTCAAAGTGTAACCCGCCGGGCCACAGGTGCGCAAATTGCCGCCGAGGCCGCGCTACCACAAGCGAGGCTACCGAAGAACGTCGATCTGTCGCTGAAACGGCCACAACGGCCGCTGCTGCCTTCACACAGTCCGGGGAGAGACAATTGGCCGGCCCATATGGTCTGAAGGAGGGTGGCCATCAAGGCTGAGTCTGCCGCCTGGCCCGGGAATGTGATTGGAGACGCTTCAGAGGACCGTCAAGCCGCTTGGACTGGCGGATATTCAGCCGGGCCAGCAACTGTCCGTAGATGTCCGCGAGGCCTAAGGCCGACCGGTAAGCCGGCCTGACAAAGATTGATCGACAATATCGCCGCCGAGGCGCCCGCGAGCAAGCTTTCGCCCAACAGACGGATGCAGACGAAAATGGCAGCCCCCGAGGGCGCGTGACAGGCACGAGCAGCAAGACGATAAAATGGAGGCCCAGATAGATGCCCAAAGCGCAGCCGAGAACTGACGGTAGCGGCGCTCCGAAGCGACCACAGGCGGACGCGGCTAACCAAATTAACATTGCGCTGCACGATCGCCGGGCCTATCCTGCTCTTCGTTAAGGAAAAGTTATTTCGGCGTTTGGCGGAAAGGAGCGATTTGTGCTTCTTCACGCCAACATCAATTGCCAAACGCGCGTTAACCTTGTCATGTCGATTGGGTCAAATATTCGCCACCAAGCGGAACAAACCAGCCGCTTTCCCCGTCGAGGGGCCACGCTCTTCTCGGGCGAGAACATTCCCTATCTGTTGTCGACGGCGGATGCATTCGTCATCCTGCTATCAAGCGTGACGGCCGGCATTGCCTACCAGCTATTGATGGGTCATTCGTTTCCGAATGTGCTGCCGCACTGTGCGGTTGGTCTGCTCGCCAGCTTCATCCACATTTTGAGGATGAGCGGGGGTGGCTACTATGAATTTGCCCAGAGCGCCAAGCCCAGGGTCGAAATCACCGACATCCTGGTCTGCTGGTTCTCGACCGGCTTCTTGCTGGCTTTTTTTGCGTTCTTGCTCAAGATCGGGGTGGCCTATTCGCGCGGCGCCTTCATCATCTTCTACTTTGTAGCGCCCGTTGGCCTGCTCGGAGTTCGCAAGCTGACCAAAGTCATGCTCGGCTCGGCCGTGGCGCACGGCAGCATCCGACGTCGGGACATTCTCCTGCTTGGCGACTTCGACGAGATCGCAGCGCTTGAACCGCAGGATCGGCTGGCGTTCTTCGGGGCCACCGATGTCCGGCAATTCACACTCAGTCGGGAGGGTGATGCGCGGGCGCGTGCGAGCGCCGACGGCTTCATTTTCGCGTCGGTGGCGGATTTCGTGCGCAGTCGCGATTGCAAGGAGCTGTTGCTGGCATTGCCCTGGAGCGATGCGGCGCGCATTGAATTCATCCGCGATCAGATCAAGACCCTGCCGGTCGCCGCACGGCTGTTGCCGGATGCGCACGTCCGATCTCTGACCAACTATGCATCATCCGCGCGCCAGCGTGTACTCTCGATCGAAATTCAACGGGCTCCGCTTAGCTCCGCCGAACGCTTCACAAAGCGCGGTCTGGATGTCATGATTGCGGCGCCGGCCCTGATCCTGCTCTCGCCAATCCTGGTGCTCACCGCAATCGCTATAAAGCTCGATAGTTCCGGGCCGGTTATCTTCCGACAGCATCGCAAGGGCTTTAACGGCAACCAATTCGTCATGCTCAAGCTCCGGACCATGCGGGTGCAGGAAGACGGCCCCTTGGTGGTCCAGGCGTCGCGCGGAGATCCCAGGGTGACGGCCATTGGAAGATGGTTGCGCTCGACTAGCGTCGACGAGTTGCCGCAACTCGTCAACGTGTTGAGGGGCGACATGTCCCTGGTGGGGCCGCGGCCCCACGCTCTGGCCCACGACGACCAGTTCGAAAAGATTGTGGGCGACTACGCCTTTCGCCACCACGTCAAGCCCGGGATTACCGGCTGGGCCCAATGCAATGGGGCACGGGGCGCTACGCCCTCCGTCGAGCACATCGCTGAACGGGTTAGGCTCGATCTGTGGTACATCAACAACTGGAGCCTGTGGCTCGATATTCAGATCCTGATCAAGACCTTCTTCGAGGTGGCGCGCAAACGCAACGCCTATTGAGAAAGCGCATTGCGTTCAAACTCCAAGTCTTCCGGCGTCCCACAACTGCTGAGGGTGAGGCAGGCGCTCGGCGTGACGTGCTGCAAAGGCTCTGGGCACATGATCGAAGAATTTGTTATACTTGAACTAAGAGGCTGCTAGGAGGCGTTCTCGGGCCAGGTTACGATCATGCTCTGATCGACCACGGTATTGGAGGGGGTCATGAGATTGATTTTGGGCGGAGTGATTCTAATCTCACTCATCGCAACCGCCGTTGCCGAGCCAACGCTTTCCAACCGTACCAAGCGGGTTGCGGACGCCACGACCGACGCTTGTCTGACGAATTGTGCAATTCAGGCTGACTCGTGCAAGCGCATCTGCCCAACTACGCTCGGAACACCGTGCCTGAGCGCATGCGATACCCAGGCGCAGACCTGCACCCAGAGTTGCCGGGCCAGATAGCTGCCCCGATACCGCTTCCCTGGCGACCCGATGATTTGACGTCTCCGTCACGTCGTGCGTGATTCCGAAGCGGTTGGCTTTTTTGGTGGCAAGCGCCGGTACTGCCCACCAGCTTGGAGCTTGCTTCACCTTCAACGTTATCAATGTTAACAGTAATGCCTGATTTGGAGGCTTTTTTGTTGCAGCCTTCCGCGATGAATGATACTGATTGTTAACTTAAGTATATTGGCGCGAGATTTATAGGTAGGACGATATGAAGAAAGTTTCTATGTTTGGCGCTGCGGCGCTTGCGCTCACCTCGGCGATCGCACCAGCGAAGGCGTCGGTTTTTTTCGAAGGTAGCACGCAGGGCTGTTTTGGAACAGGATGCAGCAACTTTGGGTCGACAGCTGCGATAAATAACTCGACGAACAAGGCGACCCTCTCTTTCAACGGGACGGCCGATTTCAGCGCCACTGTGGCCGATGGCGGTACGTCGCTTGTGACCCTAGGTACCTTCTCGCTCACTGGTCTTGACGGAAAGCACTTTGGCGGGGACGCTTTCACCCTGGAGGTCTTGTTCAGTCTGCCGACCGGTTCAACGAACACGTTCACGGCGAACCTGACCGGTAATTTGACGAGTGGGAATGGGATCAATTTTAATAACACGCCGCTTAATTACTCGTGGAGCGGCGGGACCTTCACTTTTGAGGTGTTTGACGTAACCAACATGGCGGTGGGCGGTACTTCTCAACTGACCGGTGAGATTCACCTCACGTCGGTCGCGCCCGTTCCCGAGCCCGGCACCTGGGCGATGATGATCGTTGGCTTCGCTGGCGTTGGCTTTGTGGCCTACCGCCGCCGCCGGGACGGTGGAGCGTCCCTTCGCGTGGCCTAATTCGAACTCCAATAGCTCGATGGACAGCAAAAAGGCCGCCCTTCTGGGCGGCTTTTTCTTGTCTTGCCGATGAAGGCCGGACTTCGCCGTGACAACGCGGCGTTGTTCACGTCAGCCTCGTCGCGCACGGCGACTCCGACGTGGATGGTATTCGAGCAGATGGCCTCATACCCGGGACCATCTCACCCACCCACGCCGGCGACGGCTGCACCCAGATCAAGCACTCCCAGTGGCCTTGCTCTGGCGATCCATGAAGATGCTCCGGCGGTGCCCGAACTCTCTGCCTGGGCCACGTTGATCCTGGGCTTCGCGGGGCTTGGCTTCCTAGCCGCGACCAAAAAAATGGGGCCGCGTTACAGCGGGCCGTTACACTCTAAGTTCGAAAGAATGTCTCAGAGCGCGATAAATGAGGGATGCCGCGCGCGATGGCGGTACGCCAAGAATCCAATCCCTGCAAAACCGAGCAGCATCATGGCCCATGTAGCGGGCTCCGGGACCGTCGAGATCGTTGCCGTCACGTACTGAGTGTTGTCGTAATTGTTGGAGTCCCAGTAGTACAGCGTGAGTTCTCCCGACGCGATTGCGGGGCCCGAGAAGTGCGTACCGATTTTGAAGAAATCGCTCGAACCGATTCGACCCACAAGAGTTCCATAGTAAGTGCTGAGGGAGCTGCCCGGCTGTTGATACAGACCGAAGTCTTGCCCAATAAGCGTCCCGACAGACTCACCGCTTCCATCGTTAAGTGTTGCGTACAGGTTACCCTGTAGACCGTCCGCGTTTGACCAACGGGGAAGGGGACCAGCGCTCCACAAATCGGTAGGACTTACATCGACCGTGAACAATTGCCCGGCGGTCAATGACAGTCCCGTATCGACGCCGGTGCCACCCGAGCTGCTGTTAACGAAAGCGTCAATCACCGTGCTTGCAGAAGCGGCGACCGGAAGGCCGGTGAGAAGGGCAAACCCGAAGGCCCAAGCCTTGAACGAAAAAGAAGATGCCACTATGCGCCCCTATCAAATTAACAATTATTACTTAACAGTTAATGTTATCTAATTCAGGAGGTATGTGCAAGGGTAAAAAGCCGCGTCTTACGCTCATGCGACAGCAGCCGATCGCTTTGCACTGCTGCCGTTCGCTCATCCCGAAGGCGCCCACAAGATGGGCGGCAAGTCTCTTCCCGGCGATCATCACCCCAAAAGGTCGATCAGCACCGCATTCTCAAGCATGGCATCGGCCAATAGTCGCTTCAGGCGGGTGTTCGCGTCCCCGCGTCCTCAGCCGCTTGGCGTCCGACACCTCCATCCCGCCAAACTTGGCGTCCTGATTGGCGTGTCCCCGCAGAAGGGAGCAACGCTCGAGATTTTCAGAACGAAAGTCCTCAAGCCAGGGTTTCTGCCGGGCGTTGGGATCGCCCACGGCGCAGGCGATCGATGAGGAGATAGATCACTGGCGTCGTGTACAGCGTGAGGATTTGCGAGACGAACAGGCCGCCGATGATGGTGATGCCGAGCGGGCGCCGCAGCTCGGTGCCCGGCCCGGTTGCGATTACCAGCGGAATGCCCGCGAACAGCGCCGCCATCGTCGTCATTAGGATCGGGCGGAAGCGCGCCTGGCAGGCCTCGAAAATGGCGTCGGCAGACGACAGGCCGCGCTGGCGCTCGGCATCGAGGGCAAAGTCGACCATCATGATGCCGTTCTTCTTGACGATGCCGATCAACAGGATGATGCCGACGAAAGCGATCACGGTCAGCGGCGTTTTGGTGACCTGAAGTGCGAGAAGCGCACCCAGCCCCGCCGACGGCAGGGTCGAGATGATGGTCAGGGGATGGGCGAGGCTCTCGTAGAGCACGCCGAGCACGATATACATCGCCACCAGCGCGCCGAGGATCAGGAGCGGCTGCCGGCCGGAGGTCCGGGCAAAATCGCCGGCATTGCCGTCGAAGCTGCCGCGGATGCCCTCCGGCATATGCAATTCCTCGACCGCGCGCTGGATGTTCTGGGTCGCGACCTGCAGCGGCACGTCCGGCAACGTGTTGAACGACACGGTCGTCGAAGGAAATCCCTGCGAATGAAACACTGCAAGCGCGGCCAGCCCGCGCTGGGCGCGCACGACGGCCGACAGGGGCACCTGCACGTCGCCAGCGCCGGCGACGTAGATGCGGTCGAGATTGGACGGATCGACCTGGAATTTCGGATCGGTCTCCAGCACGATCATGTACTGGTTGCGCTGAGTGTAGACGATCGAGATCTGACGCTGTGAGAACGCGTTGTTGAGAGCGTTGTCGATATCCTGAACACGCACGCCGAGGCGCGAAGCGGCCTGGCGATCGATCGTCAGCGCAAGCTGCAGGCCGCCGGGGTCGCGATCGGCGGACACGTCGGTGATGCCCTCGACCGTCTCCATGCGCTTGGCGACGATCGGTGCCCATTTCTGCAACAGGTCGAGGTCGGTGCTCGACAGCGTGTACTGGTAGTTGGAATCGCTCTGCCTGCCGCCCGCGCGGACGTCCTGGGCTGCAAACATGAACAGGCGGATGCCGGCAACGCGGTAGAGATTGCGACGCAGCCGGTCAATCACCGTCTCGGTCGCGATATAGCCTCGCTCCTCCGGCGGCTTCAGGCTAATGAACATGGTGCCGCGATTTGAGCCTTGGCCGCCGGGCCCGCCGCCGCTTCCCACAACCGAACCCAAGCCCGCCACCGCCGGATCGGCCAGGACGATATCGGCGAGTTGCTGCTGCAGCCCTAGCATGGATTGGAATGATGTATCGGCGGAGGCGCGTGTTGCGCCGATGATGAAGCCGGAATCGTCGGTCGGGAAATAGCCCTTCGGGATCTTGATGTAGAGGGTCACTGTCAGGCCGATTGTCGCGAAGAACACAAGAAGCGTGAGCAGCGGAAACTCCAGCACGATTCGCAAGGTCCGCGCGTACAAGTTCACGATCCGTGACAGCGAGCCCTCGACGATGCGATCGAACAGGGTCGCGGTCTCCGAGGTAGTCTGCCGGATGTAATGGGCGCAGATCATCGGGGTGACCGTGAGCGAGACCAGCGTCGAGACCACGATCGCGAATGTCAGCGTCAGCGAGAATTCGCGGAGCAGCCGGCCGACGATCCCGTCCATGAAGATCAGCGGCGTGAAGGCCGCAATCAGCGAGAGAGAGATCGACAACACGGTGAAACCGATCTGCCGCGCCCCTTCCTGCGCCGCACGGAACGGCCGCATGCCATGCTCGAGATTTCGGAACATGTTCTCGATCATAACGATAGCGTCGTCGACCACGAAACCGACCGAGATGGCGAGCGCCATCAGCGACAGATTGTTGATTGAGTAACCCGCAACCCACATTCCGGCACAGGTGCCGGCGAGCGCGAGCGGCACCGAGATGCCGGCTGCGATCGTCGGCGTGGTCCGTCGCAGGAACACGAAGACGACGACCATGACCAGAATGGCAGTCGCAAGGAGCGTCCACTGCATGTCCACGACGCTCGCGCGGATCGTGCCGGTGCGGTCGACGAGCGTCGATATCTCCACGCCTGCCGGAATCCATTGCTTGAGCTCGGGGATCAGTGCCTTGACCCGGTCGACGGTATCGATGACGTTGGCGTCGCCCTGCTTCCTGATCTCGATTAGGACCGCCGGCTGCTTGTTGAACCAGGCCACCGAGCGAACATTCTTGACGGAATCCTCGATCTCCGCGATGTCCGAGAGCCGCACGAAATTGCCGTTCGCGCTCTTGATGACGACGTCCCGAAATTCCTTGGCCGTGCGCATCTGCCGGTTGAGCGCGAGCGTCTCGCTCTGCCGCTCGCCGTTGAAGATGCCGACCGGGCCGAGCGGATTGGCGCTGATGATGGCGGTGCGCACGTCATCGGTCGCGATGCCGGCATTCGAAAGTGCTACGGGGTTGAGTTGAACTCGTACCGCCGGCTGGTCGGCGCCGCTGACCGTGACGTTGCCGACGCCTGGCACCTGCGCGATGCGCTGCAACAGAACCGTATCGGCCGCATCATAAAGGGCAGCCGTCGACAAGGTCTTGGACGTGAGCGCCAAGACGTAAACCGGGGCGCCGGAAGTATTAGCCTTACCAAATCGCGGGAGTGATGGAAGGTCGCTCGGGAGGTCGGGCAGTGACGCATTGATCGCGGCCTGTACGTCCCTGGCGGCGCGATCGAGGCTCCGACCGATATCGAATTGCAGGAGCACGCTGGTGAGACCAAGCGTACTCGTCGAGGTGATCTGGTTGACGCCCGCGATTTCGCCGAGCCGCCGCTCCAGCGGCGCAGCCACGGTACTTGCCATGATTGAAGGATCTGCGCCCGGGCGAAACGCGTAAACGTAGATTGTGGGAAAATCGACATTCGGAACGGACGCCACCGGCAAGAACCAGTAGGCCACAATGCCAAGCAGGAGCAGCCCGATCGAGAGCAGCGTGGTGCCGACGGGACGTCGAATGAAGGGTTGTGAGATCGACGGCATCGGCTCTACTTTGCTACCTCACAGGTCAGTGCACGCGCACGGATCATGGCCAGCTTGGCCGTGCGGCTTATTGCTACGTCTTGACAGTCGGCGCTTGGACGATTGGGACGTCAAAGCCCCTTGTGAAGACGCTGTGGCGAAAGTGGTCGCCCAGCACGTGCGGAATCGTCTGGCCTTTCCTTTTGCTCATGCGGTTTCTCAATCCGAATAGTGCAAGCCCCGCAAGCGTGCAACCATCGACGAGAGCAGCATAGAGGGCGCCGTGGTTCTTGAGGAAATAGCGTCGCCGTGCCTCGAGCATATAGGCCGGCAGGCGCCGCGGCGTGCGGTTCACGCCGGTCGATTGACCGACCAGATGGACGACCCGGCTGGATGGCACATACCAGGTGGGCCAACCCTTCTTTTTGGCGTTGAAGCAGAAGTCGATG
This sequence comes from Pseudomonadota bacterium, assembly GCA_023388935.1. GTDB lineage: Bacteria > Pseudomonadota > Alphaproteobacteria > Rhizobiales > Xanthobacteraceae > Bradyrhizobium. Next base: position 27,895 of record JAEWFG010000163.1, read on the forward strand.
TCGTCGAAATAGGTGAAGTAGCCCTCGTCCAGGAGGCCAATGTTCTCGAAGACCTGCCGCCGCACGATCATGCTCGCGCCGGCGACCCAATCGGTGGGGATCGGCTCGTTCACCACGGTGGGCGCGACGATCCAGCGGCTCAACAATCTGCTGACGAGGCCAAGCCGGAGCGAGCCCTCGAATCCGCTCGCAGCCGACTGGAAGCGGAATGCAGAACGTTGTGGCGTGCCGTCGGGATCTTCCAGACGCCTGCCCGCAATTCCAACTTTCGGATTCTGCTCCATGAAGTCGACCAGCGCCTTAATCGCGTTCGGCCGGACGACCGTGTCGGGATTGAGCAGCAGGACGTAGTCCGGCGGCTGTGCCGAGCCCAGCGCCGGCCGGATGAGGACGTTGTTGCCCCCGGTAAATCCGAGATTGGTCTCGCTCGCCATCAGCGAGCACCAGCCGCGCCAACCATTCGCCTCGATCGCATGCCCGATGCGCAGCGCCGAGTCATCGCCGCTGCCGTTCTCGCAGACCTCCACGCGGGTGTCGGGCACGCCGGTGATCTCTGCCTGGAGGGAGCGCAGCAGTCGATGGTAAGCCCGGCGACACGGAAGTTAACAATAACGACCAATAGTCTCATGTGAAAATATTCTAACTGCGGTTCTAGCTCAAGATAACATCGACACCACGCCAGAGCTCTATTACATGGAGAACGGTTCCTATCCCAGCGCGATTGGCAGGGCTAAGGGCCCTGCGGTCTTATCAATATGTTACGCTCCCGCCAACAAACGAATACGAAGTGTTATTTGTCTGGCGCCCCCTCGAACAGGCTCCGGCTCGCACGGCTGAACGGGGGATTGATCGCGGTGGTTGCCTGGGACGAGGGGGTGCAGAAGAGCCAATGAACTTGTTTCAGAAAATGTCGGTAAAACTAAACCTCAGCGGAAAGCGCTTAGCTCAGCATATTCTTTTCTTGGCAGCGGTCGTCGTATCAACTAGTGCCGCCGCTAATCCTGCATTTCTGATCGCGAGCATCGACCAACAAAACGGCTTGCCCATCCTTGCCAGGGGCGGGAGCGTTGCTGTGTCGAGCAAGTTCGGCTTCTGGGGAAAAAACTGGGCATGGGCAGGTCTTGGCACGAAGTTCGATGTCGTTGGACCATACCTATACTCAATTCTGAGCAACAACCAGTTGCTCGATTTCACGTTGGACGGCCGCGTCAAGAAGGAATCGGATCAGCAATTTGTTTGGGAACTCGACCTGAACGGGCGGAGCGCAATGTCCGACGTTATCGGCGGGGGAATCAGCTTCAATCTGAACCTCGCTGCCTTTCGGTCGGAATTGGGAGAGCCTGAATTACTTCCCGGCAACACAGGCTGGAGCTGGGGCAAGGAAAATCATCGGATCGAAATGCGGTTCGACCCGCCGCTGTCGGCCGTCTATTTTGAGCGCGGGCAAAAATCGGAGATACGCGCTTTCTTCTACAAGGGAGAGATACCGGAAGGAAAGCAACGTTATGTTGCGACGCTGACTGTCTCGCCCGACATGGCGCTTGGTCCGACCACTGCCGAACGCTTTGGTCTGGATGATGAGCGCAAATGGCCAACTGGTATCCTCGATTGGGCGACAGCTCCTGTCGATCTTTCGTTCCTCAATCAAACCGAAAAGCCCGCCGGGAAGCACGGCTTTCTAAGGGCCGTCAAGGACAAATTCGAGTTTGAGGACGGCACCCCCGTTCGGTTTTGGGGTACCAATCTGACGGCTTACACCTTGTTTGGAACGTCGCAACCCAACGTCCAGCGCCAGGCACGGCGATTGTCCGAACTCGGCTTCAACCTCGTGCGCATCCATCACCATGATTCGGAGTGGGTGGCCCCAAATGTCTTCGGCGCCAAAACGGCCGCTGACACGAAGACCCTCGATCGGGCGATGCTGGAAAAAATCGATTGGTGGATCAACTGCCTTGAACAGGAAGGCATTTACGTTTGGCTCGACCTCCACGTCGGACGGCAGCTCAAACCCGCGGATGACATTGAGGGCTTCAGCGAGATAAGCCGCGAAAAGTCTTCGGCCGATTTAAGGGGGTACAACTACGTCAATTCGAGCATCCAGCTCGCAATGCGACGGTTCAATGAGCAATATTTGAGCCACCGCAACAGATACAACGGACTTGCCTATAAGGACGACCCTGGAATTGCCGCGATCCTTCTGACGAACGAGAATGATCTCACCTTCCATTTCGGGAACCGCCTGCTGCCGAACCAGAACGTGCCTAAGCACAATGCTTGGTACATGTCACAGGCCCAAGCCTTTGCGACGAAGTTCGGACTGCCGAAGGATCAGACGTGGCGATCCTGGGAGCACGGGCCTTCCAAATTGTTTCTCAATGATCTCGAACACCAATTCGGCTTCGACATGATACGACACTTGAAGGAGATCGGCGTGAAGGTTCCGATCGCGACCACCAGCACTTGGGGCGCCAATCCGATCAGTTCGTTGCCGGCCTTGCTTACCGGCGACATTGTCGATGTCCACAGCTATGGTGGAGTTGACGAACTGAAGAACAACCCCAACGTTGCTCCCAATTTCGCGAACTGGATCGCGGCAGCGCACATCATCGATCGTCCCGTCACGATCTCGGAGTGGAACGTGTCGCCGTTCCCGGCGCCTGACCGGCATGTCTCGGCAATCTATCTTGCAAGCGTTGCGAGCTACCAGGGCTGGGCGGGACCTATGCAATTCGCGTATACGCAGTCGTCCATGAACGGTGCTCCGAGAGCAGGAAACTGGGACGCCGCCAACGATCCGGGGGTGCTTGCTACCTTGCCCGCGGCCGCGTTGCTTTACAGGCGCGGCGACGTTCAGGAGGCCAAGCGATCATACGTGTTTGCGCCGACGCCGGACCAACTCACGAACCAATTGATCTCGCCCTCTACATCGGTTGCGTTGCGCACCGCCTTCGAGAAAGGAAAACTCTTGATTGCGATGCCGAAGGTTCCGCAGTTGCCCTGGCTTGAACCGAGCAGGATTCCCGCTGGAGCCCAGATCATCACGGACCCGAATTCGTCGTTGATCGCATTGAGCGAAACAAGTGCGGTCTCCGACACCGGCGAATTGAAGCACGATTGGCAGCAGGGCGTCTACACGATTGACACGCCTCGCAGCCAAGGAGCGACGGGGTGGATCGGCGGTCAACAGATCCACCTTGCTAACGTCGACATCGCCGTGAGTACCCGGAACGCGAGCGTGATCGTTCAGAGCCTCGACCAAAGTAATCTTGCGGAATCGCATCGCATCCAGATTTCTCTCGGAGCGAGATCTGCTCCGGATTCAAAAAACGAGGCCTTGATGTACTCCGAACCCGTCATCGGCCATCTCGCCATCAAAGCGAGAGAGGGATTGAGGCTTTACAAGCTGGTTGCCGGCTCCACCCGCCAGCAGGAACTACCGCTGACATACGATGCCGGCCGATACAAAATCGAGCTTGTTCAAAGCATGGCCACCTACTGGTTGGAGCTGAGGTGATGTCGTCGTGCGGTTCAGCTCCGAGCGGTGTGTGGCGGGCCTCGCGTGGCCTGAGGATTGCCACGATACAGAAAGCGTTTGTCATCAGCGCTTTGAATTGTTGGAGCAACGTTTGTAAGATGAAAGTTTCTTTACTCCTCAAGTCAATGATTGTTGGTTCGCCGTTGGAGAGCGCAGCGAGGCGCTTTCGGCAGTACCTCGCAACCACCTGGCCCAATCTCGAACTAGCGGAGGTGCTTCTTGAAGAACGACAGCTACCGCTAGTATTGTCACGGGTCCTCTCGCGGACTTCAAACGTTCTCGACGTCGGTTGTCATATCGGATCATTCTTGAGTCTGGTACGGCAGATTGCCCCGGACGGTCGGCACGTTGCGGTCGAGGCGTCTCCTGTCAAGGCTCGGATGCTGAGCCAAAAATTCAGCGACGTCCAAATCAAACAGATTGCCATCAGTGATCGTTGCGGAACGGCAATGTTCGAGGATAACCTTGTGCATCCCGGTTTTAGCCGGTTGCAGGGCGACCATCCCAGCGAACGTTGCGTCAAGGTATACGAATTAACAACTGCGACGCTAGATTCGCTCGATCTCGGATCGTTCGACTTGGTCAAGCTCGATATTGAGGGAGCCGAACTTGCCGCACTCCGTGGCGGTAACGAATTTTTCAAAGCGCACAGACCAGCCATCATCTTCGAGTGCGGCGCCGCAGCCAATGCGGGTCTTGACCGATCGGCGTTGTTCGACCACCTGGTCATGGAGATGCGCTATGAGGTTTTCACATTTGGTGATTTTCTCTATCGCAAGGGTCCCTTGAGCGCTGACGAATTTCGAAAGTGCGGGATCTATCCATTCAAGGCGTTCAATTTTCTCGCGATACCATCGATGGCAACCAACTCTGCATCGTGAACCGTCCGCAATAGAATTGCAGAAAATTGAGCATACGGAGACTCGAGCTTGATCAGAGCATGGTCACTTACTGGTCGGGATGAGGCATGGCATCGTGCGACGGCGCTCCGCGTGGATTGATTGAGAGGGCAGCCTTGCGCTTGGCGATTCGATTTGTCTTTCTAGCTGTGCTGTCCAGCGAGCGATCTAGGCAAGGTGGCTTTGGTTACGTTCGTGAAGTTCGCGAAGATTGACCCCGCCGGAATTCATTGAAGGGTGACGAATGGATGAGACCGTCGGAGCGAACTGGTTCGCCTACACAGCCATTCTGGCGTGGCCGCTTGTTGCCTTGGCCCTGTATAACTTCAGGCCTTTCTCCGAGGCGACGGCCTGGACTGTCCTTGGCGCGCTTTTGTTCCTCCCATCGCAGGTGGCGATCAAGTTTCCGATGATCCCCGCGATTGACAAGACTTCCGTTGCCAATATTTCGGCGTTGCTCGGCTGCGCAATGTTTGCGCCACGCCTGAGACGAGTTCCAGCTGCGATCGGAGTCGTCGCGCTCCTGGCTATCGTCTACATCGCCTCTCCGGTTGTGACATCTGTCCTGAACAATGATGATGTCGTAGCTGGGCCCGTGACTATCCCGGGCGTTGGTTACTACGACGGGATATCCGCGCTGCTCAGCCAATCGATAATGTTTCTTACTTTTTTTGCCGGGCTGCGATTTCTAGCGCGGGCTGGCGATACGGAAGCCTTGTTACGTGTCCTTGTCGTGGCAGGTTTGGTCTATTCTCTCCTAATGCTTTTTGAAATTCGAATGAGTCCGCAGCTTTCCAGGTGGATCTATGGGATATTTTCTTCCAGTTTCGCGACGGAAACGCGGTACGGGGGCTTTCGGCCCGTCGTGTTCATGATCAACGGTCTGGCTGCTGCGTTTTTCTTGTCTACCGCGGTCATCGGAGCGGCCGCCTTCTGGCGCGCGAGGATAAGGGTCGTAGCTGTTCCTTCCGCCGGGGTCAGTGCTTATCTCGGAGTGGTCTTGATCCTCTGCAAGTCGGCAGGCGCGCTCATCTATGCGGTTCTTTTCGGGGCGCTGGTTCGGTGGTTCACGCCAAAGGTTCAGATGCGGCTAGCGGTCGTCTTAACGGTCGTTGCCGTGATGTATCCCGTTCTCCGAATGAACAATTTCTTTCCGACCGAGCAACTGGTTGAAGCTGCCGCCGTCTTCAATCGAGAGCGCGCGGATTCTCTCAAGTTCCGCTTCGATCAGGAGCAGCAGTTGCTTGCGCACGCCTCCGAGCGTTTCTGGTTTGGTTGGGGCAGGTACGGCCGAAATCGCGTTTACGAAGAGTCCGGGAAGGACACTAGCATTACCGATGGGCAGTGGATCCTCACATTCGGTCAGTTCGGCTTTTTCGGATTTATGTCCCAATTTGGCTTGTTGACGTTGCCGGTCTTTTACGCCGCTCGAACGTACAGACTTGTCCGCTCCCGACGCCAAGCGATTTTTTTGTGCTGTTTGACTCTCCTGGTCGCCATCTCTGTAGTCGAGCAAATTCCGAATGCCTCCATCAGCGCCTGGACCTGGTTGTTGGCCGGCGCGCTTCTGGGACGATGTGCCGCAGTTCGCGCAGAGGCCGGAAGCATGAAAACTGCGCGCTCCCTCGCTCCCGCGCCGTCGTTGACTCCCGTTGGGGGCACGATTGGCTCGCACCGCATACCATATCAATTTCACTGATCTCATCAGCCCTCAATGTCGTCTTCCGCCTCATACAGCCTGAAGAAGCGGGTGCTGAACGCCAGCGCGTGGAGCCTCGCTGGTTACGCCTTCAGTTACGCGTTTCGATTGGGCAGTAATCTGCTAATGACGCGGTTGCTGGTTCCCGAAGCGTTTGGAATCATGGCGATGGAAGAGGAGCCTAAAACCGCATCGACGAGAACGCGCGCCTCCAGCAGACGATCCATCGGAAGCCGTGGATCAGCCATCAGTCGGAAGGAAGCGGCGGCGGAAGCTGCCATCCATGCCGGCAGAAGCGTTAACGTGGCATCAGGCTGTCTAATAACAAAATGCGTCTCATCGCAGAGCCGCTTGCAGGCGATAACAACGACTGACGCTCCGCATCGCGGATGAAACGGGTAGAGGATCTCGATCTCGGATCCTAGACACCCGGCATTATGACGCTGGTTCGCCTGGCACGGGCAAGACGCATCTGAGCCTGGCGCTCGGCGTCGAGGCGGTCAAGGGCCGCGAACTTGAAGACCTCTCCGCTGCATTTGGTCGAAATGTAGCAGGATGGTCTGTTTGCTTTAAATTGGCGGTGAATGAGGGGTGGGGTTCGGCCAAAACGCCGGTCCAGCCTTAAGTGTGTCCAAGGAGTAGGTGTTGCTCAGAACCTTTCCGTCGGTGGCGCCGAACTCCACGAAGTAGCCGCCAGATTTGTCGTTCGTCTCCCATAGCGCCCATAAATCTTGGAAAAACTGGCCAGACAATTGCGGGACACGGGTGGCCGCAAAAGCGAGGAATTGGTAGACGTTTTCGACGTCCCGAGGGGCGCGCCCGAATAGCTTTCCATCGGGATGTGCTATTCGCCACAGGGCATCGCGAACGAAATGTTCAGGAGCCGTTTCTATGGCGACAGATTGCACTTTTGAGAAGTAGCGTGGTGCAATTGATCTTAGGGCGCGTAAGGTCGTCTCAAGAACGGCGCGTCTCATTTTGGCTCTCGGGTTTCAGCGAACGCTACCCCACGTTGCCCCTCCCGCCTAGCCCCTAAAGAGAGTTAACGGGCTGGCGATCCCTCAAGGGCTGTGGGGGTAGCGGACTGGCGTTGCATTCAAATCCTATGATGCTGAGCGTTTGCAGGAGAAGAACGAGCGTCGGGTGATCTGGTAAATCTGATCCGGAATAGACGACCAATCGCGTTACTTGCCACGTCTTTCTTTGAAAGTATCGGTTTCTCGATCATGTGCCACGAGAAGGCGGCGAAGAATGCAACGGTTGCTAGCGATAGCAAAAAGTTCACGGCCAAAGAGTCGCTGCGCAGCAATTGAGCCCATGCCTGCTGGATGGGATAGGCGTATAGATAGATTCCGTAAGAATAGTCTCCGTCGAGAATGACGGGAGTGCGCGGAGGTGCTGTGCACCCGATCGCCGCAGTAGCATAGGCCATCGGGATCGGACTGAACCACGTTGTTGCGTCGAATTGCACCATCGCGAGGCTAACCGCCAATGCGATGGCTGCGGCTGTGATGCCGCCCGGCAAATAATCCCTAATTTTGAAGATTAGAACCCCGGCGATAAAATAGACGATCAGTAGGCGCCCCGGCGGGAGTGGCGACGTCTCCCAAGAGAATGATCGTCCAACTCGCCATGCTAGCCACGTAGATGCAAGCAGGCAGAACGCTGCAACAGCCCATGTGCGGCGATAAATACCGACAATGAAGATGAACGACAGTGCGAGATAGCACTCCAGTTCAAACGGAACGGTCCAAAGGCTGCCGTTAACCCGGGTCTGGTGGTTCTCTTTGAAGACTCCAGGGAGATCGTAGTGAACGTATCCAACGATGTTCCAGAAATAGCGATAGAACGCGCCGTCCGTGAAATACTCTGACAGTGCGTAAGTCGTCATGATGGGCCCAAGCACTAGGGCCGATAGGATCACTTCGACGGCGAGAGCCGGCAAGATCCTCATGGCCCGCATCGTCAAGAACGATGGAAGGTATTTTGTCCGCTCCAAGCTTGAGGCGACGAGAAAGCCGCTAAGAGCAAAGAACATCGGCAGGGCGATGTGCGATATGTTAGCGATCGCCAACGTGCGATCAGCCCATGGCACGCCGACCATCCCGCGCGTATGCCAATAGACGATCCAGATGGATAGACCCAGCCGCATGTAATCAAATCCGGCGGTCTGTTTTTCTGCTAGTCTGGTGCTAAGCGTTGAAACTGAAGAAAATAATTGCATCAAATTTCGTCTCTAGGCATTCACCACCACGGCTACAAAAAGAGCCGAGATCCCTGCGACGACAGGGCGCTTGGCCGAAAACTACCCCACGTTGTCCCTCCCGCCTAGCCCTGAATAGGGTTAAAATCCTGCCGCGCCACCTCAGATCGGTCGCGCACTCACTCAGGGAGAGCGACAGGCAGTGGGCCTCGCTACGTTCACATGGTGCATCTAAACACGGGCAAGCGCCGATTGATCTGGTAGCCTATCGTTCGGCAATAGCGTTTTCGACTTCCGTTGCCACCAACGCTCATAATGGAAGGTTGAGAAGTGGGCCAGCGTGAAGGTCAGCGCGATGCTAATGGGACGCTTGATCACGTATTTGTCGAATGTTCCAGAGCCAGAAAGCCAGCCGATCGTTGTGGCTGGGTGGATAACGTAGAGCGCGTAGGAAACCTCAGCGAGGTAGCGCGCCGGCCATGATGTAAAGCAAGCTCGCAACCACGTCTCGCCTTGGTTAGCGACAGCCACGAACAGAAGGGCGGTCAGATAAGGTCGCGCGTAAGGAAGCGCCGGGACGAGCGGGGATGAGGCTGCCAAGACGGCGAGGAGGGCGACGAAGGCCATCATCCAGTGCGCGCGGCGTAACTGGCTCCAGGCGTGGTAACAGGTAGCGAGACACGCGCCGGAAAGAATTTCATCGACGCGAAGATGGGTTTCAATGCTGATCGGCGTCGATGTTAAGACTCGCGTCGCTGTCACGGCTACAAGGGCAGGCCAAACGATCCATACAGATTTTCGGCCTCCGATCGCGACGACGGCGGCAATCGCAATATAGAAGTGGACTTCGACGCACAACGACCAAAGGTGGCCGTTGAGACCGCCCAACCATGAATGTAGATAGTTGATCAAGAAAAGGCTTGAAAACAGCATTGCTGCTGGGTTGCATGACAGGATCAGAAAAGCGACGGCGCAGTAAGCAAACGCCAAGGGGAGAATACGGGCGGCTCTTCGGACCAGAAATCGGCCGATGTGCTGATCTTTGAGGAGCTGCGAGGCGATCAGAAATCCTGATAACGAAAAGAACATAGTCATACCGAGCGCGGCGACTGCCTCGTTCAAGCGCCAGGCTTTCGGTCCGATTGGCAGTAGATGCCCGCAAAGAACAAAGATGATGCTGGCGGCTCGATAGCCGTCTAGAATTGGTATGCGCATAATGTTCTGGACACTACCGCACGTTGCCACCCGCCGCCTAGCCCTAAATAGGGTTAAAATCCTACCCTTTCGCTCCCTCAGGGGGAGCGAACGGCAAAGGCATTCGCCTTTCTGCATCGTCGCTCCCGGCAGGATCGGTGCAGGGGACCGCAATCGGCACGCTTTCCGACTCGGGCGGGACTGGCACCTACACCTTTACCCTGACCGATAGCGCCACCAATAAGGCGCAAGTCGCTGGGGCCAACGGCGTCAATCTTCAGGCGGGCAGCGCTGCATCCTCGGCTGGATCGTTCAACGTCACGGTTCACGCCGACAACGGGGCGGGATCGACGTTCGACAAGACGTTCTCGATTGTGGCTTGGACCACACTTACATTTGCTCGGTCATTAAGCAGGTGGTGGCGGGATTTCCGCGCTCTGGCGTGGACACGTCATCGTGGACGTAACGGCACTCTCTCAAGGGCAACGTGGAGGGGTGAACACATCTCGAACTAAACTGCTATGGATTTGATCAGGTCGGCGCGGTGAGCAAAAACAGCTTCATCGGTGAAGCCAGCACCAGACTGTCTCGCTGCAACCGACAGCGCTGCAAGATGGCGATCATCGGCAAGACTCGCGATTGCGCCTGCCAGCCCGTCGATTGAATTTCTTTCGACAAGGATACCACCAGGATACTTGGCCAGAAGTTCCTCTGGATAGTGACTGCGGTAGCCAATTATCGGCAGGCCGCACGCTAAAGCCTCAATGAGGCAGCGGGGGGATTCCAGGGTCTTGTGGCAGAAGGCAAAAGCGTCAAACGTCTGTAGTGTGTCGAGTAGTTGAAAGTGAGGTAGGACGCCTGGGAACGAGACTGGCGCGTTCAATTCTGCCGCAAGGCTCTGAGCAGCCGACATATCTGGCCCTGTCCCGAACCACGTTCCGGTGACATCGACCGATTGTCTTGCCTGCGTAATCGCACGAACCCAATCTAATGGTCCTTTCTCAGGAGCGGCGCGACCAGCATAAGCGATCCGCAGAGGGCGCCCCGCCCGCGAGTTCAAGCGTTCTCTGAGGGCATGTTCCGAGATATGCTGCCCTGATCCAATGTGGATGTCGTGAACGAGGTGCGGATTGCCGCAGTATCCACTATATGCCTCATAACAATCGGCACCGTGAAACAGCCCTAGTTTCGACTTTCGAATGATCGCCTTCTCATAAGGCGCCATCAGAGCAGCCGTCGCCCTGGTGTAGAGACGAGAGATGCCGCGCTTGCTGAAAGCTTTGGCGCGGGCGGTATCCGATTCAACGTGGTCCGTCCAGACTGAAAATCGTCGTTTCTTGGCCGTGGCAATGATGGCGGCAACAGATGACCAATCGCCCCACAGACCTCCGATGGCGAATTGAAGATGTTCGCATCGGTCAATTTCTTCGCCTAACTGTTTCGATACGCTCGGGAGTTTTGCGAAGAAATGATGCGGCAGCCAAGCCTCGGGGAGCCCGACGAACCGCAGGCGATCGGCGCCCTCGATCGTTGACAGCGGCAGTTCCAGCTCGTTGACATGATCGACCTTCAGGCAGGCTAACGTGACTTGCTTGAAGTGCTTGAGCCAAAGACGGAGACCATTGTGGGCCTGCGCTTCGATATTGATGTTGCCCGAGGTGCCGGTGGCGCGAAGGTGGAGAACTAGGAGTAGACTGGTCATACCAATTTTTCTCTCAAAAACGAAACAACTACCCCACGTTGCGCCTCCCGGCTAGCTCCATATAGGGTTAACGGCGTTCCCTCAGGGAGAGCGACAGGCAGTAATGAACCGCCCCGGGTTTGCCGGAGGCCATTTGGTTTAAGTTATGCGGCCGCGGCCGGTTGTTCCAGCATGGCGTAGTAGCGTTGCTCGGCTTCGGCCGGCGGTATGTTGCCGATGGGCTCGAGAAGCCTTCGGTTGTTGAACCAATCGACCCATTCCAGGGTCGCGAACTCGACGGCCTCGAAGCTACGCCACGGCCCGCGCCGGTGGATCACGTCGGCCTGGTAGAGCCCGTTGATGGTTTCGGCGAGAGCATTGTCGTAGGTGTCTCCGACACTGCCGACAGAGGGTTCGATACCAGCTTCAGCCAGACGCTCGGTGTATTTGATCGAGACGTATTGGGCGCCCCTGTCGCTGTGGTGTATGAGCCCGCCGCGATGGACCGGCCGTCGATCGTGCAGTGCCTGTTCCAACGCATCGAGCACGAAGCCCGCATGCGCGGTGCGCGAGGCCCGCCAGCCCACGATCCTGCGAGTATCGGCGTCGATGACG
>JAEWFG010000198.1 GCA_023388935.1 Pseudomonadota bacterium
ACTTGCCAGCCACCGCTGAGGGAAAAATCGTATCCACTCAGCGTGACATTGCTGCCATTGATACTGACTATATGACTGGCCTTATCCACCGTGACCCCTGCCATAGAGATCGTCGACGGATCCTTGAACGTGGTCCCGCTCGCATAACTGACAGAGTAATCGACGCCCGCAACATTCCAAGTAGGCCGCACCGCGTAGCCGTTCAACAACGTTGGCATTTGCGGCGTGCCGGTCGGTGCGTTGGCAATGCCGTCGTTAAAAGTCATCGAGCTTCTCCTGTCTGATCAATCGAGTTCGCTTGCTCATGCGTGCAGCACGAGTAAGGAGCTCCTAGTCGTCGATCACCGGAGACTTTTTTTGGACGACATCGCGGCCCTGCTAAGGTAATTTGCGTCACTAGTCGCCAAAGTTGGTATGAGCAACTACCGTAATTATACTGATTTTTTCCGATAGTTGCAGCATGATAGCAGCTTCTATTTAACACTGATATTTTCGCTAGTATATTCTGGTCACCACATCCAAATAATCGGAGCGCCAACGCTCTGTTCTGGCGAATCTCATTAGACTGGAAGGATCGAGTAATTCGGTGGACATGGTGAAGCTACCCAGGTGACGACGGCTCCGCCGTTCGCCTCTATTCCTAGATAGACCTTAGCCAGTCAGGTGCGAGACACCGTCCGCAGGAGTCAGCCGCTCACCACACGAGATTTCAGGAGCGGCTGGCGACAATCTTCTTTAGTCGTCCTTTCTTTAATCGCAGAGCACAAGTCAACTCCTGATGATCTCGCCGCTGCCGGAGTCATGGTTCTTTCCGCGGTCGGAGTTCGCCGCGTGATGGCATTCAGTGATGTGACCTCAATGTGAAGATCGCAATGAGCCGGCATTTGAGTTTCCGGTCTCGCAGGGACGAACTTCGAGGTCGCCGACACCATCGCCCCGGCAAGGACGATCAGGCTCGCTTGCGCGGAACTGTTATCGGGCTTCATTCATGGTTTGCCTGCCCCCAATCGAACTGTGTTCCATCTGTCCAAATGCAATGCATGATAGTCGCCAGCTTACGGGCGACGGCGACCTTGCTTTCTTCAAACCGATGCGCTTGGCGAGCTTCAGTCCCCAACTCCGGAGCGTTGAGCCGCGGCGCACGACCCTGAGCACAACATTGGCAGCTGCGTAGAGATAGGATCTCGTGAGCCTGTCGCCACGCTTGGATATTCGCCCTGCCCGATCCAACTCACCCGATTGGTAGCGTCTTGGGGTTAGCCACGGTGCTCCGGAACACCAGAGCGGTCACGGGTCCGACACCTGGCATCAGCCGGCGAACGGTTTGATCTGAGCGCGTCAACGCTTTCACCTGCGCGTCGTATTTGGCGACCTGCGCGGCAATGCCGGCATGCGCCTCGAGGAGCGGTTCAATTGCCGGCCGCAAATGCGCCGTTTGCCGCAAAACGGCAGCGACCTTGGCCGCCAATACCCGTGAGCCGGCTTTGCCAAGAACGATTCCGAGGCTTTTGAGCAGCCCCCGCATCTGGTTCTCGAGATCGCGCCGGATATCAACGAGCTTGGCGCGGGCGGCGAGCAACGCACGAGCTTGACGACTTTCCATGCTCTTGACCTCAGCCTCTCGATACCAGCCCATGCGAGCCAGTTCGGCCAGACCGCGCGCATCGTTACGATCGGATTTGTTCATTCGCATCGACAGCGCCGCCCTGGGCGTGGCGCGCATCAATGCACAGCACCGGAAGGCCGATCGATTTTGACTCATGCCATAACCAGTTCGCCGGCGAGCCGGTTTCGAAGATGATCCGAATGGCATGCGGCGCCCGCCGCCGCAGGGCTTTGACGATCGCCTCAGGCCGGGACGCCACGTTGCCCTCAAAGACGATTGCTCCTAACCCATCGAGAACGCATATGCTGGTCTCTTCCAGCGACACATCCAATCCGACATACTGTTCCGTGGATGCTTCTCCTTTCCTCAAACGGTGAGCCCGATCTTATCGGACCCAATGCTTCCAGGAGCCGCCGCCCGCGATTACGCCATGTGAAGAATGCGATTTGTGCGGTGAGCGGTCGCTGATGGCAGCGACGAGGGTGGTCAGGATCAGACACCAAAGAGCGCTCAACCAAGCGAGGATGCGGCGGAAGTTGTGGCCGACAGCAGAGAGGATGACGTTGGTGGCGTCTCCTGCGCGGCCTGAGGTAGCAGCGTCCGAGGTGACCTTCGGTCTTCAGGTGGCCGATGACGGGCTCGATGGCGGAGCCGCGGCGCAGCTCGCGCTTGATGACACCGAAGACGCCGCGCTTCTGGCCGGAGATGAAGACGCGACGGAGATTTGGTGCGTCATGGCCGAAGGTCACCCTTGTCGACATAGGCCCGCTCGATCGAACAGCCGGTGAGTGTCTCGGCGGCCGCGATGACACGCGCAAGGTGTGCCCATCGTACGGGTTATCGGGTAGTGCCCCGGCGTGTAGCACGAACAGGCCACCGGGAGCACGGCGATTGTTGGTAACGATGGAGGCCTTCACGCTGAACTCGTAAGGTGCGCTGGCCTTGCCCTTGCCGATGCACTCCGCCTCTGGGGCATGGAAGGAATAAAGCTTGAAGCCGCGTTGGCGCTGCTGCTGCGAGCGGATCTGGGTGGCCCGGCCGAGCGGGAGGGCGAACGCGTTCTCGAGCACGGCCTGACCTTCGATCTTGCGGCGGATGTCGCGGATGATCCGGCCCAGCCGGCTGCGCAGGACACGCAACTTCCGCTGATGCCGCCCGAACTGCGTAGCGGCCGGCCATCATCGCCGCGGCCTTGGCCACGCGCGCATAGGATTGCCGCAGCCTGACCCCGTGCTTCCACGCCAGGCGGTTGAGCCCCTTGATGGCCGCATGCAGCAGCTTGGCATCGATCGGAAAGGTGATCGCCTTCGGCTGCACCGTCGTATCGACCGTGACCCGCTTGAGGCCCTGGCTGCATCATGCGCCGGCCTCATGCGCGCCCCCGCAGGCTCTCGGCCAACAGCAGCTCCAGCTTGTCGCCGAGCCGTTTGCGCCAGCGGCTCAGGTCCGAGCGCTCGTGCGGGAAGGCGTGCTGAAGAACTCTTCGCCAGTGAAGAACTGGAAATACGGGTCGTGGACCCGCGCTCGCAGTACACCTCCTTCAGCTTCAGTTGAGGATTTTAGCACCGCTGGCGCCTGAACCACGGCGCACGTTGCGTGCTGTCTGTCCCGATGGCTTTCGCCAGTTCGGCCTCGACCGCCGCGACCCTGGTGGCGATCTTGTCAAACACAAAGCCGATCTGCTCATCGCTCGGCCTCTCGCTGCGCAAGCGCTCCGAGCGCGTGCCGTAAAGCGTCCGCTCGATCATCTTGACGATCGCCGTCAGCTCCGCGATCCGCGTGTCGGCCGTCTGGTTGACCGCTGTGAGCGTCGCAATCTCGGTGGCGATGCGACTGTTCTCAGCCTCAATCGCCGCCCGCTCTTCCGCCAGGGCGAGGATCAACGCATGGGCCTCGGTAAGCGTCGTCGGAAGCTCTGCAACGGGCGTGGTCATCACCGCCATCACAGCAGAGTCGCCGCTAATCTTCCAAACCTTTCAGCGCCCCGATTCAATTCGCCGCAGGTGGTCAGCCCACCGATTGCGGGCGCCTCACAACCACCGGACGCACCATCGTCCAATCCAGCCCGTCAACCAACGCCAGCAACTGCGCGTGATTGAGCTGGATCCGATGCGGACCAATCCGCGGCGAGCAAAACTTCGTTTTCTCCAGTCGCTTCGCGTAAAGAAATCCCGGATCCATCCCACCGAACAATTTTGATTCTATCCGCTCTCCTGGCGCGGAACCTTTGAACGGTTATGTGGCGCGCCGCATAACCGTTCAGCGGCGCGGCCTTCGTGTTCCGATCCAAGCGAGCGGATCGGATTAAGATTTTGGTCTGGGATCGAACGGGTCTGGTGTTGGTGCACCAGCGCCTGGAGGGCTGCAAGTTCGTATGGCCAAAGATTGCGGACGGCGTGATGCGGATATCTCCGGCGATGCTCGCGGCATTGTTCGAGGGCTTGGATTGGAGGCTGGTCCGTCCGGAGGAGGCGCGGCGTCCGCAAGCGGCGGGATAACTGCGGCAGAGTGACTCGGAAGCTCTTTGCGCATGGCGCCGGCGGCGAAGATGTGCTCGACATAGCTCATGAGCACCGCGTCGCTGCGCGACGAGAACGAACGCTTGAAGGCGCTTTTGGCACAAACGCAGGCCGCGTTGAGCGAGCATCAGACGGCGCTGGCAACGTCGGAAGAAGCGCGGCGTCGGCTGGAGGTCATTCTCGGTGAACTACGCCGGGAGAAGTTCGGAGCGAAGTCCAAGAAGCTGCGGCCAGATCAATATCATTTGCCGCTGGAAGACGTGGAGATCGCGCGAGGCGTCCTGGACGCGGCGCAGGAGAAGGCAGCGGCGATCATCCAGGGTCGATCGCGCGGCGGACCGGATCGAGCCCGTCATCGCAATCGGGGCCACCTGCCTGGGCATTTGCCGCGGGTGGAGCGGATCATCGAGCCTGCGAGCACGCTCTGTCCGTGCGGCTGTGGCGGCGCGATGACGAAGATCGGCGAGGATGTCAGCGAGCGCCTCGACGTGATCCCGGCGCAATGGCAGGTATTGGTTACGCGCCGCCCGAAATACGTCTGCCGTCGCTGCTCGGGCGCTATCGTGCAGGCATTCGCGCCGGAGCATGTCGTGCCAGGCGGCCTGCCTGCGGATTCCGACGAAGTCGCCCCTCTATACCGATTTGATTGCGCCCCCTGGTACCGAGATGATCTCGCCCCCTGGGGCCGGGGCTCTTGCTGGCGTGGATTGTTGTCATTTGGTTTGAGTTTGGTGTCAAGCTTTCCTGGATTTGGGACGGCGCAAGCTTTCACCGTTGAGGTCGATACGGTGAGCATTGTGGACGAGTCGATCGAGGATGGCGTCGGCGTAAGTTGGATTGCCGATTACGTCATGCCAAGCTGACACTGGCAGCTGACTGGTGACGATGGTTGAGCGGCGGCCGTGCCGTTCCCCAAGGATTTCGAGGAGATCATGACGAGCTTGGGCATCGAGCGGCTCGAGCGCCCAATCATCCAGGATCAAAAGTTCAACCCGCGCGAGGGTGCGCTGCAGGCGTGTATAACGACCATCACCGCGGGCCAACGCCAGATTACCAAAAAGGCGGGGGGCGCGTTGATAGAGGACCGATCTGTTGTCGCGACAAGCTTTGTGGCCGAGTGCGCAAGCTAACCAACTCTTGCCGACACCGGCCGGACCGCAAATGGCGAGATTATCGTGCGCGTCGATCCAATCGCCGGCGATCAACTTGATGAACAACGCACGATCAAGCCCGCGTTCGCTGCGGTAATCAACATCTTCCGGCAAAGCCTGGTGACGAAGCTTGGCAAAACGCAGCCGCGCCGCCAGTTTGCGGTCATGACGCCAGCTCCACTCGCGCTCAAGAAGCAGGCCCAGCCATTCGGCATGGGATAGCTGCTGAGCTTCGGCGTTGACGACGAGTTCATCGAATGCTTTGGCCATGCCGGTCAAGCCCATGGCCTGAAGCCGGTCGAGGGTAGGATGTGTCAGCATGGGTTAGTTTCTCCTTTCAGTGGTAGTAGTCCGAGCCGCGGATATTGGGATGGTCGATGGGATCGGATGGTTCTGACTGTTTCATCGGCACCTGATCGAGCCGGTTGTCGAGGATCGAGCGAACCGAGCCATAGGTCCGAGCACCGATCTGAAGCGCGCGTTCGCACGCGGCGTTGACGCGTTCGCGGCCAAAATTCTTGACCAGGCGAACGATGCCGAGGCAAGCGCGGAAGCCTTGTTCGGGATGCCGCCGCTCCGCCAGGATCTTCTCGCACAGCAACGCCACGTCCGATCCGATCGCGGATGTCTCACATCGAATCCGTTCAATGGTCCAATCGGCAAAGCGTCGATGAGCTGACGGCATATGGTCCGCCACCGTCGTATGCCGGCCGTTGCCGCTTGAGCGCATATGGGCCGCAATCCGTTGGCCCTTGTGGAACAGCTCGACGGTGTTGGCGGTGATGCGTGCTTCGATCGGCTCGCGCGCGAAGCGATACGGCACTGAGTAATAATGGCGCTCGATCTCGACATGATAGTCGAGGCCGGCACGCCGCGAGCGCCATTCCGCATAAACGTAACGCTCGGCCGGCAGCGGCCGCAGTGCCGCCCGCTCGATCTCTTCGAACAGCTGACGTCGCGTCTTCCCAATCCGACGTAACACGCGGCGGTCGTTCAGATCGACAAGCAGCTCCTTGATTGCAGCGTTGACCTCGACCAAACTGTAGAACACACGGTGACGAAGGCGACCCAATAGCCAACGTTCGACAATCAATACCGCCGACTCGACTTTCGCTTTATCCCGCGGCCGACGCGGCCGGGTTGGCAGCACCGCGCTGCCATAATGGGCAGCCATTTCTGCGTAGCTGCGATTGACCTGCGGGTCGTAGAGACAAGCCTTGATCACCGCGACCTTGGCGTTGTCAGGCACAAACAGCGCCGCAGCACCTCCGAACGCCTCGAGCGCATGAACGTGGCATGCGAGCCAGTCCGGCAATGTCTCGCTCCAGCGCGCCTCCGCGTACGACTGGCTAGAGGCGCCAAGCACCGCGACAAACAGGTGCGCCGCCCGCGTCTTGCCGGACAGACGATCGATCACCACCGACACCGTATCGCCCGCATAGTCGACGAACATCTTGTCGCCGGCAGCGTGGTTCTGCCGCATCGTTACCGGAAGCTTCAGCGCAAACTCCCGGTAAAGATCACAGAAGCGGCTGTAGCGATAACCATCCGGATGCTGGGCGATGTATTCGTCCCACAAAATCTGTAGCGTGACGTGCTTGCGCTTCAGCTCGCGGTGAATGGTGCTCCAGTCCGGCTCGACGCTGCGGCGATGGCCCGTCTTCGTGCCCGCGCCCTTGTAGAGCATCGCTTCAAGCGCCGCGTCCGTGATCTCCTCCGGAAGCGGCCAGCTCAGGCCCGCGGTCGCCACACGCCGTAGCGTCTCCCGGACCGTCGAGGCCGCAGCCCCAACCCGGTATGAAATCGCCTTGTGACCCATCCCTTCCGCAAAGCGGTAACGCAAAATCTCGCGGACACTCCGCATGCTCACTCTCTCCGCCGGCATCTCGTTCCCTTCCTGG
>JAEWFG010000205.1 GCA_023388935.1 Pseudomonadota bacterium
CAATCTTCGCCTTCAGTGCTGCGTCGATCTTCCGTCTCGTCTTCTTCGTCATCATGCCCTCCGTCTATCAAACGGAGCGGCCCTTTTCCAACTCAGCCTCTGGTCCCAAAATCGGGGTCCATTTCACCCTCACCATCCGGACAATCTCGTCCGGATGGTAGGGCTTGTTCAGGATGCGGCTGCCCGGCACGGGGCGAGGTGCGGCGGGCGAGTAGCCCGTGGCGTAGATCACCGGCAGTTCCGGATCGCTTTCGCGGCAGCGCTCCGCGATCTGCCAGCCATCGATGTTTCCGGGCAGCCTGACATCAGTGACCAAGACGTCCGCGACGTGGCGCTTGCACCAGTCCAGCGCCTCTTCCCCGGTGCGCGCGTGGATCACGTGGTAGCCCGCATCGCGGAGCGCTTCGACAACGAATTCACGGATAAGGGGGTCGTCCTCGACGAGAAGTACGCTCACTGGCAGCTCACTTGGGATAGCGTTCGCAACACATGTCGAACGGCCCAATTGCATCGTCGTTCCCGACGTGAGCGGGACTGGAGGGTTCAAGCGGTCTCGGCGCAACGCGAGATAGGGGATTGGCAATGCCGGCAGAGGATGAAGCTCCGATCTGCAGCTTCATCGAGGGCGTCCCATGGTCGCGCGAGCGGCCGCTACGGCCATCCAGTCCCGCAGCAGTCCTCTGTCCTCTTTCGAAAAGGACGCGCGCCGCTTGAGATCATCCAAGCTCTCGCCGGGATGGCATCGCGCGTAATCCTCGCGGATCAGGGACTCGAGATAGGTCGGGTCCCCCTCGCTGCCAGGATCGAGATGCTGGGGCGGGTCGGTCCTCATGGATTTCCTCTGGCACGTGGTGGAGGGCGTCACGATGCAGCACACAACGGGAAGAGCAATCGTTGGTTCGGACGCAGATCCTGCCCTGGCGCCAAGTCGACGGCGTCGAGGTCTGGCGGAAGGTGGCGAGACGGAACCTCCGCATGTTCGAGCCGTTCGCAGCCATGGGGCTTACCTGGAAGGAGCCATGGCGATGATCGAAACCGATACGCTTTTGGAGAAATGTCCCCGCTGCGGCGCCTGGCCCATGGCCGCAAATTTGCCTCGGACGTCCTTTGCGCAGCCGGACATCCGCTTCAGGTGTCCGAGATGCCACGGTGACGAGGCCGGCCGGCTGCGTCGTCCGTTCCCGCAGCGGGATCTGGACGCGGCCTGATGAAGATCCGGACACATTCCGAAAGGCATATCGTCGAGCTCGATGACGGCTCGCGATGGCAGGTGTTTCCGGGCACTGGATCTCACGCTCGCGTGGAAGCCCGAAACCGATCTGACGCTCGTTACGGTGGATGACGACGTGGCCTCGCACGCGCTGGCCGGCGGCGGCGTCAAGGTCCGCGTCATACCAGCCGGCGAAAGCTGGCCGGTCCGCAAGATCAAGGACGCGCTGAAGCAAAGTTGAGTTGCCCGACCGCCCGCTACCCCCACCGCGAGGCGAACGTTCAATGCGTCTTGGACGAGCCGACCGAGCCTGAAGAAAGAACCGGCCCTTCTTCATGCTTCGCCGGTGCCGGAGAAGAGCGTCGCCGGCTGAGTGGTGCGCGCCGTCGGCAACGGACGAGCGATTGCGGACGGCCGGCACTTGGCATCGTACTTCTTCGCCAAGTCCAGCAGGCGCCTGCGAGTGAATGGGTCAGCCTTTTCCGCCAGGTCGCGCGCCCGCTGCGCGAAGCCGCTGTAGATCTCTTCCATGACGCCACCCCACAACATCAACTGACGCCGATCTTCAATCGTCGGCGAGGTTCACGTCAAGGCATGCTTGTGCGCGCCCGGCAAACGGCACTAGGCTGGTCCCGGCAGAGGAGTCACATGTCGCTGCTGCATCCTGTCCGGAAGCCATGCCCGCACTGTGGGCGGCCGATGAAGCTCGTCCACGACGAGGCCGCCAGAGGCGGGGAACGCTACGTCTGCCCCGATTGAGACGACGATCCGCTGCACGATCCCGCCGCCCGGAAGTGGGTGGACGGCCCGCTGCAGCCGCCCGCGAAATAGCGGTCAAGGAAGAAATCAGCGTGGGCTGGTCAGCGCCTCGCAAAGACTGGGGTGCTGTCCTCTCGGTAAGGCAGACTAGCACACTCAAAAATGAGTGCCCCTTTCGGGCAATCGTTATTCTTGGTTGGCCATTATAAAATCCGCCGGCCCCCGGGCGCATCCAGCCTCGGTCCGGAGCGCAGGCGGCCTCGCCATGTGTAACAGCGTTGGTGGGGCCGCTGCTGCATGAGCGCCCGCGGTAGCCAGGGGCGAGGACGCATGTGACGAAGTTAAAGAGGCGGCCATCCACCGAAGCCCCGTCAAACAACTTAGGATGCGAAAAGGCCCAAAACCGAAAGGCAGTGGTTGCAACCTAGCACTCTTGGGTACGTTTGCTGTTCGGTGTTGCCGGAAGGAGATCGATGATGGACATTTCGCTGATCAAAGAGCACATGGACGTGATCTCGTCAGACCGGAAAAAGGTCGGAAAGGTCGATCATCTCGATGGTTCCGACAAGATTAAATTGACCAAACATAGCTCACCCAACGGCCAGCATCACCACTTAATCCCGATCTCTTGGGTAGACCGCGTCGATCAACATGTGCACCTGAACAAAAGCGGAGCCGATGTGACCGCTCATTGGCGGCATGAGCAAAATTAGCGCCCGCTAGATTTGTCGCATTCGAAACCCGCTCGTCGCGGCGGCCTGCTGGTGGACTAGATCAGCCGACCTCGCTGCGCACGATCTAGATCAAGCGCTTTCACCAACCGGTCCAGGAACTGGACTTGCGCGAAAAGTAGTTTCGTAGCCCCGATCTCGAGATCGAACCAGGCCGCACGGTCCACCTCGGGGAACGTCTGGCGCCGCCCGCTCCTCGGCGGCCATTCCATCTCGAACTTGTTGCTCGCCAAAGACGCGGGATCGAAGTCGCCTTCCCCGAAGTAGGCGATGACGCGCTTGCCGGCCCGCTGGTGAACTTCACCGAGCGGTCGCAACGGACCAACCGACGCCGCCGGCCCCAGTTCTTCAGTGAATTCGCGTAGCGCGGCACTTTCCGGATACTCCCGGGAGCCGATTTCGCCCTTCGGGATCGACCAGGCGCCGTCATCCTTGTTTCGCCAGAACGGCCCGCCGGGATGGACCAGCAGTACCTCCAGGCCTCGGGCGCCCTTGCGATATGCTAGAATGCCGGCGCTCGTTTTCGATCTGATCGGAACGGACCTTACTCCGCGGGATGTCGTTGGGCGCCGCCGCATGGCGAACGCGGTCAGACGGACTATGTCAAGACGACAAACTCTTTCGCTCGCACAACGTTGAAAAAAGTCGTGCTCATATTCATTCTACTCGTCTTCGGACCGATAGCTGCGTCGGCCGCTCGCTACTTCTGGATCGGAGACGGCCGCGCGAATTGGCAGACCGCGGACCGGTCTAGCGCCGGCCTTCTCGCGCCGGCGGACAAGCACCCCGACGCAATCATCCGTGTCTTTGCCGCTCGTACTGTCAGATGGCGCAGCATCTTCGCAGTCCACACGTGGATTGTAGTGAAGGAAAAGGATGCGACCAGCTACAGCCGTTACGACTGCACCGCGTGGGGCGATCCAATCCGGAGCAACGGGTTTCCGCCTGACGGCCGCTGGTTCGGCGCACTTCCCGACACGATCGTGGCCGTCGACGGCGAGCGCGCCGAAGCTCTAATTCCGAAGATCCGCTACGTGATCGAGAATTACAAGTTCCGGTCTTACGGGGACTATAACGCTTGGCCTGGACCAAACTCCAATACCTTCGTTCAGGCCGCCCTAAATTCCGTTCCAGAACTGCAAGCCGTTCTGCCGCCTACCGCGATCGGCAAGGATTACCCTTACGACGGACGATGGTTCGGTGTGACGCCATCGGGGACAGGTGTTTATTGTTCGCTTGCCGGCTATCTCGGCCTGACGATGGGTTGGATCGAGGGCTTCGAGCTCAACTTCTTTGGCGCCGTACTCGGTTTTGACCTCCGACGTCCTGCATTGAAGCTTCCGGGCCTCGGCCGCTTTGGTGTTGCCGCGGGCCTGGAGCCTTGGGTGTCACCTCTTGCGGAAGAGTCGGCCGGAACGGGGGATGGACAGCGGAGTGCGCAATGCCTCAAGGCACTGTCTCGATGATGTTATCGGACGGCTTCTAATTCAGAATTCCGCGTGCCAAACGGCGCGGGGCCGCCGTAGGCCTGAGGCGACCGCCGGTAGGGCAATTTCGACGCTTCGTGGACGATAACGCGCTCGGTCGCCGAACGCTTCATTTACGATGATGGGACGGCTTCGCAGCTCGGGCACTCGCAGCTGATCACTATCGGGCCGCCGACTTGTGCACGGGGCCTTCTATAAAGCCGGCAAGGCGCGAAATGAGGAGGACGGGAGCCGAACCCGCGCGGCATCGCCAGCCGCGACCGTCCCGCCGGCCCGCACCACGCCCAGCACCCCGGTTTTGAACGGAGGGCCCGTTTCCGCCGACGAGAGCACCTGCCGTGTGAGGCCAGCCCGGAAACGGTCGATGAGGACGCAGGGCGTCCGGCAGCAGAGTTCGCTGGGCAGCGGGCTCTAGATGATTTCCTGAAGGCGCTCGTGAGAGAAGAAAAACGGAGACGATAGAGGTAAGCCGCTTCAGTTGACGGCCTCCTTAATTTCTAATGTCGCCTTTTGTGAAGGGTTTGGGATGCCGGCTGCTTGAGGGACGGCGCGGCGTGTTCGGCGGCCGGCGTCCGAAAGCCTCAGGGGAGATGCTATGGGGCGGCGGCGGGGGATATTGCATCCATCGTTGCTGATGTAAACCGATGGAGCGCCCCATGAAGAAGTTGAATGATCTAAGCCGACCCCCGATCCCCCTCGATCCGGACGGCACGCTGATCGCGGTTATCGAACTGAGCCTGTCGAGCTGGCTCGTAGCCGGCATCGTGCCTGGCGTTGAGCGCCAGCCATTGAAGAAGCTCGCGGTCGACGAGAGCGCATTGCTAACGTTGCTGCATCGTTGGCGAGAGGAAGCAGCGAAGGCAGGGCATCGGATCAAACGCATAGCGCAAGGAAAGCTGCGCTTTCCACGATCAATCCGCCTGCTCACGTCTTTCAACCGAGGCCCTGCAGGATGGTCTAATAGTTCGTCGCGGACTTCTCGTTCGGAATGCCGTCAATTGGGCATTCTTCGGTACCGACCATCGGGCGTGTCATCGCCTCGACCATGTCGCGCGTACCTTCGGGATCGGCGATCCACTTCGAATAAAAGTCGTAGGGACAAGCTGAGAGGCCCTTGGCTCCGTCGCCAGAATTGATCATGCCGGTGTAGCCGCGATGCAGTAGTTTGAAGAGATGGTTCTGCGACTGGTTGTTGCGGCGGGCATCGCGGATCAGGCTCTTCGACAGGCCGGCGTACTGGATGCCGTATTCCTCCTCGCCGGTCTCGCCGAGCGTGCGGCCGTCGAAGCCGACGATCGCGGAGTGGCCGAAATAGGAGTAGACGCCGTCGAAACCTGCAGCGTTGGCGACCGCGACGTAGACGTTGTTGGCCCAGGCCATCGCCTTCGAGATCATCACCTGTTGCTCCTTCGCCGGATACATGTAGCCCTGGCACCGCACGATCAGCTCCGCGCCCTTCATCGCGCAGTCGCGCCAGATTTCCGGGTAGTTGCCGTCGTCGCAGATGATCAGGCTGACCTTCAGGCCCTTCGGGCCATCGGAGACATAGGTGCAATTGCCGGGATACCAGCCCTCGATCGGCACCCAAGGCATGATCTTGCGGTATTTCTGAACGATCTCGCCCTTGTCGTTCATCAGGATCAGCGTGTTGTAGGGCGCCTTGTGCGGATGCTCCTCGTGCCGCTCGCCGGTCAGCGAGAACACACCCCACACCTTCGCCTTGCGGCAGGCTCCGGCGAAGATCGCTGTCTCCTCGCCCGGCACCTGCGAGGCGGTGTCGTACATTTCCTGGGCGTCGTACATGATGCCGTGGGTGGAGTATTCCGGAAAGATCACGAGATCCATGCCCGGCAGGCCGAGCTTCATGCCCACGACCATGTCGGCGATCTTGCGCGCGTTGTCGAGCACTTCGGTCCTGCTGTGCAGCCGCGGCATCTTGTAATTGACGACGGCAACGCCGACAACGTCATTGCTGGAAGAAATGTCACCGTGAAGCATTTGAAACGCCCTTCTGTTCTGGTTTGAGTTTGGCCGACGTAGCTCGCCGCGTCAGTGGCTGATCATCCAGGGCCGCGCGGTCGGAAAGCCGACGGCACCGCTCTTGCTTTTCGTAACCAGTCGTCCCGATTTCTTCTTGTTGCTGGTCCCGCAGCAGCCGCAGCCCGGTCCGTGCGCGGCCTTGTACTGATCGAGCGTCTTCGGCGCGTGCCTGTTGCGTTCGTTCGTGGCGTGCGCCTTGCGCTTGTCCGCTGGCATGCAGGAGAACGCCGGCGCGGTCAGGATCACGCGCGGCGATTCCGTTTCGCAGCGCGGGCAGGCTAGCGGCGCGTCGCATTCGGCCATCGGCCGCATGTCGGTAAAGGGGCCGCAGTCATTGCAGAGATATTCATAGACGGGCATCGTCGATCCCTTCGCTTTTGCGAGACGGACGCGGGGCTCATCGGCCCCGCGTCCGTCTCGCGCAGGAATTTATTTGTCGGGCGAGATAGGCATCTGGATGTCGCCCGTGATGTGCTTGACGGGCCCCGCCGCCGACGGCATCACGTCGAAATCGAAGATCTCGGTCGGCAGCCACAGGGTCGCGCAGGCATTTGGTACGTCAACCACGCCGGAGATATGGCCCTGGCACGGCGTGGTGCCGAGGATCGAATAGGCCTGGGCGCCGGAGTAGCCGAACTTCTTCAGATACTCGATCGCGTTCAGGCAGGCCTGGCGGTAGGCGATATGCACGTCGAGGTAATGCTGCTTGCCGGCCTCGTCGACCGAGATGCCCTCGAAGATCAGGTAGTCCTTGTAGTTCGGCGTGATCGGCGACGGCTTGAACACGGGGTTCTTGATGCCGTATTTGGCGACGCCATCCTTGATGATGTCGACCTTGATGTGCAGCCAGCCGGCCATTTCGATCGCGCCGCAGAAGGTGATCTCGCCGTCGCCCTGGCTGAAATGCAGATCGCCCATCGAGAGGCCGCCGCCGGGCACATAGACCGGGAAGTAGATCTTGGAGCCGCGCGACAGATCCTTGATGTCGCAATTGCCGCCATGCTCGCGCGGCGGCACGGTGCGGGCGCCCTCGATACCGATCTTGGCCTTGACGTCACCCTTGGCTTGGCCGGCATGCGCGGTCGGCGCAAACGGCGGATTGGCAAGGCCCGGCACGCGAGTCGGGTTGGTCGCGATCAGTTCGGCTTCACGCGCATTCCAGGACGCCAGCATCTTGGCATCGGGCAGACAGCCGATCAGGCCAGGATGGATCAGGCCGGCAAAGTTGATGCCGGGCACGTGACGCGACGAGGTGTAGAGGCCCTTGATGTCCCAGATCGACTTCTGTGCCAGCGGGAAGTGATCGGTCAGGAAGCCGCCGCCGTTCTGCTTGGAGAAGAAGCCGTTGAAGCCCCACAGGCTCTCCTTGAGCGGGCCGACGTCGAGCAGGTCAACCACGAGCAAGTCGCCGGGCTCGGCGCCCTTGACGCCGATCGGACCGGACAGGAAGTGCACGATCGACAGATCGATGTCGCGCACGTCGTCGGCCGAATCGTTGTTCTTGATGAAGCCACCGGTCCAGTCGACGGTCTCGATGATGAAGTCGTCGCCGGGGCTGACCCACTCGACGATCGGAACCTCCGGATGCCAGCGGTTGTGGATCTTGTCGTTTTCATAGGCCGACTTGGCGAGATCGACCTTGATCAGTGTATCTGGCATCGAGATGCTCCCCTTGGTTTACTGGTTAAACTGAGAGATATTTCGAGATCTGGGCGGTATCGACGCCGTCGCGCGGATCGTCGCGGACGATCTCGCCGTTCTCGATCACGAGCACGCGGTCGGCGATGTCGAGCGCAAAGCTCAGCACCTGCTCTGAGACGACGATCGCCAGGCCCCGCTCGTCGCGGATGCGTTTCAGCGTGCGCGCCATCTCCTTGATGATCGACGGCTGGATGCCTTCGGTCGGCTCGTCAAGCAGCAGCACCTTCGGCTTGGTCGCGAGCGCGCGGGCGATCGCGAGCTGTTGCTGCTGTCCGCCAGAGAGATTGCCGCCGCGGCGGCCCTTCATCTCCAGCAACACCGGAAACAATTCATAGATGTCCGCAGGCACTTCCGAGCCGCCGGAGACGACCAGGCCGGTCTCGATGTTTTCCTTCACTGTCATGGTCGAGAAGATCATGCGGCCCTGCGGCACATAGGCGAGGCCTTTTGCCACCCGATCGTAGCTCGGTAGCGAACCGAGCTCGGTGCCCTCCATGGTCACCTTGCCGCTCTTGGTCGGCACGATCCCCATCAGCGACTTCATCAGCGTGGTCTTGCCCATGCCGTTGCGGCCCATGATCGCGACGATCTCGTTGGGCGCGACCGAGACGTTGAGGCCGTGCAGGACTTCGCTCTGGCCGTAGGCGACGTGGAGATCTGAGATTGCCAGCATGGATGTCGCTCCTCAGTGACCCAGGTACACTTCAATGACCTTGGGATCGTTCTTCACTTTCTCCATCGTGCCCTCGGAGAGGATCTGGCCCTGATGCAGCACGGTGACCTTGTGCGCGATGTCCTCGACGAATTTCATGTCGTGCTCGATCACCAGAACCGAGCGGTCCTTGATGATGCGGTTGAGCAATTCTGCGGTCTTGGTGCGCTCCGACACGCTCATGCCGGCGACGGGCTCGTCGAGCATCAGCAGGTCCGGGTCCTGGATCAGCAGCATGCCGATCTCGAGCCATTGCTTCTGGCCGTGGCTGAGCAGCGCCGCGCTCATGTTGAGACGATCCTTGAGGAAGATCATCTCCGCCACTTCATGAACGCGGTCGCGCACGGCCGCATCGCGGGTGAAGGTCAGCGCGCCGAACACGGTGCGGCCGCGCGGAAAGGAAATTTCCAGATTTTCGAACACCGTGAGGTCGTCATAGATCGACGGCGTCTGAAATTTGCGGCCAACGCCGGCCTTGACGATCTGGTTCTCCTTTAGCTTGGTCAGATCCTTGCCGCGGAATTCGATCGAACCTGACGTCGCCTTGGTTTTCCCGCAGATCAGGTCAAGGACCGTGGTCTTGCCGGCCCCGTTGGGACCGATGATGACGCGGATCTCGTTCTCCTCGACATAGAAGGAGAGATCGTTGACGGCCTTGAAGCCGTCGAAGGAGACGGTGAGACCTTCGACCGAGAGCAGGAAAGGCTTTGGCTGATGACCGATAAGCATGGTGTCCTCCTCACTCTGCCGGCGCGCCGTCGGCGACCGAACTGTCGGTCCAACTCGACTTGCGCGCGTTACTAATCCGCGGCTGGATGTAGTCGCCCCAGATGCCGGCAAGGCCGTTCGGGAATGCGAGCACCACGGCGATGAACAGGCCGCCGAGGCCGAACAGCCAGAGTTCGGGGAAGGACTCAGAGAGACTGGTCTTGGCGAAGTTGACCAGCAGCGTTCCGTAGACGGCGCCCAGGATAGAGAGCCGGCCGCCCACCGCCGTATAGATCACCATCTCGATCGACGGCACGATGCCGACAAAGGACGGCGACATGAAACCGACATTGAGCGCGAACATCGCGCCGCCGATCGCGGCGAACACGGCGGCAATCGTGAAGGCGAAGATCTTGAAATTGGCGACGCTGTAGCCTGAGAACCTGACACGGTCCTCCTGATCGCGCATCGCGACCAGGATGCGGCCGAGCTTGGAATGACGCACAAGCTGGCCGATGCAGATGCAAGCGAACAGCAGGCCCACCTCGAAGAAGTAGAGCACGACCTTGGCGTGGTCGGGACGGATATCCCAGCCCTTCAGGGTGCGCAGATCGGTCATGCCGTTGATGCCGCCCGTGTAGCCCTGCTGTCCGACGATCAGAATGGTCAGGATCGCGGCGACCGCTTGCGTGATGATCGCAAAATAGGTGCCGCCGACGCGGCGCTTGAACATCGCGGCACCGATGATCAGGGCGAAGATGCCGGGCACCAGGATGACGGCCGCGATGGTGAAGGTCAGGCTGTGGAACGGCTTCCAGAAGAACGGCAGCGCAGTGATCTGATTCCAGTCCATGAAATCGGGGATGCCGGGAGTCGACTGGATCTTGGTGTTCTCGACGCTCGATGCTTCCAGCTTGAGAAACATCGCCATGCAGTAGCCGCCGAGGCCGAAGAACACGCCCTGCCCGAGGCTGAGGATGCCGCCATAGCCCCAGCACATCACCAATCCCAGCGCGACGAAGGCATAGGTCAGATATTTGGCGACCAGGTTGAGGCGGAAGACGTCGAGGCAGAGCGGCAGGATCACCACCAGGAATGCGGCGAGCACCAGGATGCCGATCAGCTCCGAACGCGTGGCAAAGCGATTGTCGTTCATGGGTTGCGCCCTCTGTTCGTTATTTGCGGACCTTGAAGGCGAAGAGCCCCTGCGGCCGCAGCATCAGAATTCCGACGACGGCGAGTAGCGTCAGCACCTTGGCCATCGAGCCCGACATGAAGAACTCGAGGGTGGATTGCGTCTGCGAGATCGAGAAGGCCGAAGCGATGGTGCCGAGCAGGCTGGCGGCGCCGCCGAACACAACGACCAGGAAGGTGTCGACGATGTAGAGCTGACCTGACGTCGGACCAGTCGATCCGATCATGGTGAAGGCGCTTCCGGCGACGCCGGCGATGCCGCAGCCGAGCGCAAAGGTGTAACGGTCGACTCTCGCGGTGTTGATACCGACCGCCCCCGCCATGATGCGGTTCTGCACGACCGCGCGGACCTGACGGCCCCAGCGTGATTTGTACATGACATAGGCAACCGCGATGGTGATCAGCACGGTCAGGCCCATCACGAAGACGCCGTTGATCGGCACCTCGATCGAGTCAGTGACGTGCAGCGAGCCCAGCATCCACTGCGGCAACTCGACGCCGACCTCGCGCGCGCCGAAGATCGAACGATAGGCCTGCTGCAACATCAGGCTGAGGCCCCAGGTCGCAAGCAGCGTATCGAGCGGGCGTTTGTAGAGGTGCCGGATCACCACCCACTCCACCAGCATGCCGAGCGCACCGGAGGCGAAGAACGCCAATATCATCGCGAGGAAGAAGTAGCCGCTGAACAGACCAGGCAAGTACGACTGGAAGAAATTCGACGTCATCCAGGTAACGTAGGCGCCGAGGATCATGAACTCGCCGTGGGCCATGTTGATGACGCCCATCTGGCCGAAGATGATCGCAAGCCCTAGCGCCATCAGCACGTAGACGGAAAACAGGATCAGGCCAGCAAAGCCCTGCATGACGAAGATGGAGCCGAGGTCGCCAATCGAATAGTCGCCGAACATCTGGATTCTCCGTCGAGGGGACAGCGTCCCGCGTCCGAGGGTCCCGCGTCGCGAGTGATGTCGCGACGCGGGGTCGTGAAGCGTGGATTGACGGTCCACGCCAGGGAGCTCTTGCTCGGGGGAAGGTTCGAGAAAGTGCTTACTGGTAGCCCTTCGGGAACGGATCGGGCTCGACGAGATCGGCCGTTTCGTAGATCAGTTCGAACTGACCATCGAGCTTGGCGCGGCCGACACGGGTCTTCGACCAGAGGTGATGGTTCTCGTGGATGCGCACATAGCCCTCAGGTGCGCCCTTGAACTCCACGCCGGGCGAGGCCGCCGCGATCTTATCGACGTCGAAGGAGCCCGCCTTCTCGACCGTCAATTTCCACAGCCACGGGCCGAGATAAGCAGCCTGGGTGACGTCACCGATCACGGTCTTCTCGCCCCACATCTTCTTGAAGGCGGGCACGAAGGTCTTGTTGTTGGGATTGTCGAGCGACTGGAAGTACTTCATGCAGGCATAAGCGCCCGCGATGTTCTCGCCGCCGATACCGTCGATCTCGTCTTCGGTCACCGAAATCGTCAGCAGCGCCTGCTTGGACAGATCGATGCCGGCCGCCTTGAGCTGCTTGTAGAAGGCGACGTTGGAGCCGCCAACGACGTCGGTGAAGATCACGTCAGGCTTGGTCAGCTTGATCTTATTGATCACCGAATTGAACTGGGTGTTGCCGAGCGGATAGTACTCTTCGCCGACGACCTTGCCCTTCAGCACGTTCTCGACGTGCTTGCGCGCGATCTTGTTCGAGGTGCGCGGCCAGATGTAGTCCGAGCCGACGAAGAAGAACGACTTGGCGCCCTTCTCCTTGGCGATCCAGTTCAGGCCGGCGAGGATCTGCTGGGTCGCTTCCTGGCCGGTGTAGATGACATTCTTGGACTGCTCGAGACCTTCATAGAAAGTCGGGTAGTAGAGCATGCCATTGTACTGCTCGACGACCGGCAGCACTGCCTTGCGCGAGGCCGAGGTCCAGCAGCCCATGATGGCCGCGACCTTGTCGTTGACCAGCAGCTTCTTGGCCTTCTCCGCGAAGGTTGGCCAGTCGCTGGCGCCGTCTTCCTGGATGACCTTGATCTTGCGGCCGAGCACGCCACCCATGGCGTTGATCTGTTCGATCGCGAGCTTCTCGGCTTCGATCGAGCCGGTCTCCGAGATCGCCATCGTGCCGGTCGCCGAGTGCAGGATACCGACGGTGACCTCAGTATCGGTTACCGCGAGGCCGGTGGTGTTGATCGCAGAAGTTGCCGGCGTCTGCGCAAAAGATGCGCGCGGCAGCATGGTCATGGCGGGGATGGCCGCCATTCCCATCAGCAGCTTGCGGCGGAATGCCGACTGCAGGCCCTTGTTTGTTTCGTCTGACATGAGCACCCCATTGATTTGAGAACGCGCTTATTGGTAAGGCGAGGATTGCTCAGAATTGTGCGCTGCACAGATACGTGGGATTGCGTATACTGCACCGCAAAATAGCGACGTAGGTTTTTGGTACGGGGTTTGCTGACGATCCCACCGGGTTGTTCGCGGTAAGGAGTTTGGACGTGGCAGGGCGGCAGCGGATAGACCGCGTCAGGCGCCAGTACAACCAATGGGTCGCCAACCAGACGCTGGAAGACTACGCGCTGCGCTTTACCGCCAAGAGCGCGCGGCGCTGGTCCGCCGCCCGCGTCGCCAACACCGCGCTCGGCGCGATCTCCTTCCTCGCCCTCGAAGCGATCGGCGGCACCATCACGCTGAACTACGGTGCCAGCAACGCGACCGCCGCGATCCTGGTGGTCAGCGTCATCATCTTCCTGTGCGGCCTGCCGATCGCCTACTATGCCGCAAAATGCGGCATCGACATCGACCTGCTGACCCGCGGCGCGGGCTTCGGCTACATCGGCTCGACCATCACCTCGCTGATCTACGCCTCGTTCACCTTCATCTTCTTCGCGTTCGAGGCGGTCATTCTTGCCGCTGCGCTCGAGATGTGCTTCAGCATCCCTCGTCCGCTCGGCTATCTCATCAGCGCGATCGTCATCATCCCCTTGGTGACTTACGGCATCACCCTGATCAGCCGCTTCCAGTTGTGGACGCAACCGCTGTGGGTCGTCTTGCACCTTCTCCCGTTTGTGGCGATCGCCTGGGCCGATCCGCATTCGTTCACGGAGTGGCGGAAGTTCGCCGGCGGGCATGGCGACACCAGCGGCCATCTCGATCTGCTGCTGTTCGGGACCGCGGCGTCGGTGGTGTTCTCGCTGGTGGCGCAGATCGGCGAGCAGGTCGACTTCCTGCGCTTCCTGCCGCGCGACAGCCGGACGTCGCAGGCTTCTTGGTGGATTGCGCTGCTCTGCGCCGGTCCGGGCTGGATCATCTTCGGCGCGCTCAAGCTTTTGGTCGGCTCGTTCCTCGCCTATTTCGCGCTCAGCCATGGCGTCGCGCTCGAACAGGCGGCCGAGCCCGCCAACATGTATCTGGAAGCGTTTCGCTACGTGTTGTCACAGCCCGATCTGGCGCTGGCGCTGACCGGCAGTTTCGTCATCCTGTCGCAGGTCAAGATCAACGTTACCAATGCCTATGCCGGCTCGATCGCCTGGTCGAACTTCTTCTCGCGGCTGACCCATAGCCATCCCGGCCGCGTGGTCTGGCTGGTGTTCAACGTGATGGTCGCGCTGCTGCTGATGGAGATCGGCGTCTACAAGGCGCTGGAGCAGACGCTGGCGCTCTACTCCAACGTCGCGATCGCCTGGGTCGGCGCGCTGGTCGCCGATCTCGTCATCAACAAGCCGCTGGGCCTGCGGCCGCCGCAGATCGAGTTCAAGCGCGCGCATCTCTACGACATCAACCCGGTCGGCGTCGGCGCGATGACGATCGCAACCATCGTCTCGATCTCGGCGTTCTACGGATTGTTCGGGCCGACCGCCAAGGCGCTATCGGCCTTCGTCGCACTCGCCGCCGCCTTCATCACAGCGCCGCTGATCGCATGGGCCACCGACGGCAAATATTACATCGCACGCAAGCCGAAGCGGAGCTGGCAGAACGTCGAGGCGATCCAGTGCTGCATCTGCGAGCATTCGTTCGAGCCGGAGGACATGGCCTCCTGCCCCGCCTATGCCGGGCCGATCTGCTCGCTGTGCTGCTCACTCGACGCGCGCTGCCACGATCTCTGCAAGCCGCATGCGCGGGCCGGCGCGCAGGTGTCGGTGACGCTCGGCAAGATGTTGCCCGAGGCGATCTTTGCACGGATCAACTCGCAGTTCGGCCATTATGTCGGCGTGTTCGCAGTCTCGGCGGGACTGGTCGGGCTGACGCTCGGGCTTATCTATCTGCAGACCTCGGCGACCGTGCACGCGGATGCGCTATTGGCCGACGTGTTGTGGAAGGTGTTCTTCGCGCTGATCATCATCATCGGCGTGGTGGCCTGGCTGTTCGTGCTGGCGCAACAGAGCCGACGCGCGGCTGAGGAAGAAACGCGGCGACAGACCACGCTCTTGATCCAGGAGATCGACGCCCACAAACGCACCGACGCCGAACTGCAGCGCGCTAAGGAGGTCGCGGAGTCGGCCAACCTCGCCAAGAGCCGCTACGTCGTCGGCCTGAGCCACGAGCTTCGCTCGCCGCTGAACGCGATCTCCGGTTATGCCCAGCTGCTGGAGCAGGACAATAGCCTGCAGGCGCGGCCGCGCGACCAGGTCCGCGTCGTCCGCCGCAGCGCCGATCACCTCTCCGGATTGATCGACGGCATTTTGGACATCTCGAAGATCGAGGCCGGACGGCTCTATCTGTCGCGCGACGAGGTGCGCCTCAACGATTTCCTCGATCAACTCGTCGGCATGTTCCGCCTGCAGGCCGCGGCCAAGGGCATCGACTTCGTGTTCAAGCGCCCGGCCGTTCTGCCGGTCGTGGTTTATGCCGATGAGAAGCGGCTGCGGCAGATCCTGATCAATTTGCTGTCGAACGCGATCAAGTTCACGCAGAGCGGCAGCGTCAGGTTCATCGTGCATTATCGCAGCCCGGTCGCCGAGTTCGAAGTCGTCGATACCGGCCCGGGCATCCAGGCAGACGATCTCGAGCGCATCTTTGCGCCCTTCGAACGTGGTGCGCTCGGCGTCGCGCAGCCGCAGACCGGAACGGGTCTCGGCCTCACCATCAGCCGCCTGCTCGCGGGCGTGATGGGCGGCGACATTAGGGTGATCAGCACTGTCGGCTCTGGAGCCACGTTCCGCGTCAAACTCCTGCTTTCCGAAGTGACAAATCCCCGGCGGGATGCACCGGTGGAGGCGCCAATCTACGGCTATCTCGGCCCACGCAAGACGATCCTGATCACCGACGACGATCCGACCCATCGCGATCTCCTGCGCGAGGTGCTGGCGCCGCTCGGCTTCATCCTGCTCAGCGCACCCGACGGGCCCGGCTGCCTTGCGCTGGCGCAGCACTGCCGGCCCGATCTGTTCCTGCTCGACATCTCCATGGCCGGCATGGACGGCTGGACGGTCGCGGAAACCTTGCGCGCCAATGGCCATCACACCGCGCGCATCCTGATGGTGTCGGCGAGCGCGCTCGAAGCACATGGCGCGCCGCTGGCGCAGCCGTTCCACGACGGCTATCTGATGAAGCCGATCGACATTCCCCGCCTGCTCGAGTCAATCAGACAATTGCTCAAGATCGAATGGCAGTACGAAGCCGACCAGGTGCCGATGCCGCTGTGGAAGCCGGAGAGTGGCTCGCGGCCGCCGGTAAAACATGTCGAGGAGCTGATCGGCCTCGGCCGGCTCGGCTATGTCCGCGCGATCCAGCTCAAACTCGACGAGATCGACACCGAGCACCCCGAACATGCCGATTTCGTCACCCATATGCGCGCGCTGGTCGATCGTTTCGATCTCGACCAATACATGGCGACGCTGAAAACCCTGCACAGCTATGATCACTGATCCCAAGAAGCGCGATATCGCCCTCGTCGTTGACGACTCGCCCGAAACACTGCGGCTCCTGACCGACGCGCTCGACGGCGCCGGCATGACGGTAATGGTCGCGCTGGACGGCGCCTCCGCGATGCGGATCGTCGACCAGATCACGCCCGACATCGTGTTGCTCGACGCCTTGATGCCCGGCATGGACGGTTTTGAGACCTGCAGGCGGCTAAAGCGCGATGCCGGCCTCGACGGCGTGCCGATCATCTTCATGACTGGCCTCGCCGAGACCGAACACATCGTACGCGGCCTCGAAGCCGGCGGCGTCGACTATGTGACCAAGCCGATCGTGGTCGAAGAGATGCTGGCGCGGATCCGCGTGCACCTTGCCAATGCGCGGATGACGCAGAGCGCACGCGCAGCTCTCGATGTCTCCGGCCGCTATCTGCTCGCCGTCAACGCCGCCGGCAAACTGCTATGGGCGACGCCGCAGGCGCAGAGGCTGTTATCAGACACGCTGGCCAACACCGGCGGCTTCACTTTGCCCGAGCCCATGCCCCAATGGCTCGATCAGGTGCAGAAGGGAAAGCCGGCGGCGAAATCGGCGACCATGGCCGCGTTCCCCGGCAACGAGCAACTCGGGCTGCAATTTATGGCCAAGCTCGGTCCTAACGAGTTTCTGCTGCGGCTGGCCAAGGACACCAGCGGCGACATGCCAGCCGA
This sequence comes from Pseudomonadota bacterium, assembly GCA_023388935.1. GTDB lineage: Bacteria > Pseudomonadota > Alphaproteobacteria > Rhizobiales > Xanthobacteraceae > Bradyrhizobium. The sequence goes on from JAEWFG010000205.1 coordinate 17,094, forward strand.
ATTCTCCAGCGAGCTCGGCCTCACCACGCGCGAGGGCGAGGTGCTGTCCTGGCTCTCCAAGGGCAAGACCAACCGCGACATCGCGCAGATCTTGGGATTGAGCCCGCGAACCGTCGACAAGCATCTCGAGCAGATCTATTCCAAGCTCGGTGTCGAAAACCGCACCGCTGCGGCCGCGATCGCGACGCGCGCAAACCGGCACCTTCCGTAAGCCCATCGTTTAACGAGCATTGCTCCCAGTAAAAGGGATGTGGCGTGGGCCGGAGCGACCAACTCCGGGCGAAACTAAACGTCGATTTTTGCGCCGCATCATTGCCAGTGTCACGGAACGCTCAATTTTTGAGCGTGCAACCATAACCGAGCTCAGGCTTAATCGCGCCAACGTCGAATCGTGCTCACCAAGGTGGGCAGCAACACAAGAAGACATGTGGTGGAGGATCGCATGCGACAGCTCGCGCAGGTCACACTACTGGTGTTCGTTTCAACGCTGACCGGCACGGCGCTCGCATTCGACAACGGCCAATACGACAACGTCTCCCCTGACATCCGCGCGTGGTTCAAGGCCGTGACGGCGCCGAACGGCGTGCCGTGCTGCGACATCTCCGACGGTCATCGCACCGACTATGATTATCGTGACGGCGCCTATTGGGTACCAATCGAAGGGCAGTGGATGGCTGTACCCGCGCGGGCAATCATCCGCGATCGCGGCAATCCGGTCGGCCAGGCCGTCGTGTGGTATGTGCATCACCACGGCAGCATCATCATCAGTTGTTTTGTGCCGGCAGACGCGGTGTGAATTCTACCGCCGGCTTCAACCTAGGGCATTGCTTTGTCACAACCTGGCCGCTCCCAAGACTCGATGGGCCCATCATGGGGAAGTTTGAGCTAACATCGGCGAAAGGATCAAGTCCAATCAACCGTGGTCCGCTTTGCGCCGATATTGTTGCAAAAGTTTTTTGGGGGGTCGAACAAAAATTCTTGGAGCCGCTGATGCGTTTTGCGCGCGGCGACGTGAGGGGCCACATCGATTGATCCAAAATCGATAACGGATCTCCGTATTGGCGCTGACAACCGATGCAGCAGCGGAGAGGCCTTGAGATCAACTTTCGCGAGATTTTTACGGTCGTTCGATTTTCCACTTTTGCAGCACTATCCGCCAGAAGCGGACCTCCCCGACAGGTCGCCTGCGGCGGAAATTCCGAGGGCCTATCACCCCGAGGCTTGGCGTGAACTCCATGTCACGATGGGCGGTGCAGTCGCGGCGCTGACCGGCTTATTGTTCGTCGCGACCTCTCCACGTGGAGCGCATCGCCAAGACACCGCGTTGCGCACGACGCGCCTTTGCCAATACTTTCTCCCTAATCGGCGTCATGACGGAAGCGCTCCTGGTTCTGGTACCGCAGCCCGCAAACTGGCTGGGCGCCGAACTCATCGTGCTGAACTTGTTTCTGCTGGTCATGCTGATGCTGCCGTTGATCCGAAGCTGGCTCGGGACTGTCGCCGGAATGCCGCCGCTGCGATTATTCGCAGGCACAATGTCTTGGCTTCTGGGCGCTGCTGGTGGCGCGGGTCTCATCTTCCATGTTGGCGGCGGCATGTACCTTCTGACTGCGAGTACTTTTGTGCTGATCTTGGTCTGCGTCTGGAACGCTTGGTCGCTGCTGATTGCGAATTACAAAGGTTGAGATTGCCTGGTCTAAGGCCGTGAACCCACAAATCTGCCGGGGGACGGCTTGCCAAGGTCCGCTATGCGCCGTCACGCCGACATCGGCGTGTCTATACGATTACCTCGTCGGCTCGCGACAGCAGCGTCGCCAAAACAGTGAACCCGATGGCTTTCGCGGTCTTCAGATTGATGGTCAGCCCGAACGTCGTCGGCTGCTCGACCGGCACGTCGGCCGGCTTGCTGCCTTTGAGGATCTTGTCGACGATCAGGGCCGTTCGCCGGGCAATCTCCTTCTGGCTTCCCGAATAGGAGGCAAGTCCGCCCACCTTGGCAAAAGTGGCGCTCGGCGCGAACGACGGCACGCGATGCAGCACCGCGAACTCAGCGACGCGCGCCAGCGACAGGTTGGGTTTGACCACGACTGCATCCGCCGCGTCCTCTTTGATCGCCGCAAAGGCCGCATTCCTAGTCAGTTATCCGGATGGCTTCGCCGTCATGGAGGACCTCAAGCGGGACAGCCTGGCGACCAGCGGCCGCGATTGGGCCGAGCGGACCAGGCGCCTCGCCGCGCGGGTGCCGGATCTCGACATCTTTTCACAAGGTCAGGTCGAACGCATAAGCGGTGGATGGAAGATCACGGCCCCGGGTCGGGCAGTGCTCGAACTCATGGATGCTCGCCCTGCAGCGTCCGAGACGATTGAGGCGCCTTCTGTTGAGGAGACGATCATGACCTCGCCGGCGCCCGTTCCTCCGCTCCGGCAGCCCGCTGATCGGGCCAAGCGGCGGCTCGAACGCCGTGAACGTCGCCGCGAGGTGCGCGAACGGGCGAGAGCCCCCCCTGAATCGAGATCAAGGTCCAAGAAAAAAGCCGCCAGCTTGACGCGGCGGCTTGGTTAGTCCCGGACTGTCGATAGCCTGCCCAGCCCCAAGCGTACCGCCGTTACCTTGTTTGCGGCCATGCCGGTCCGATCTACAGAACGCCTTTCGATTCGGCCATCGGGCCTCAGATTTGTGCACCGGGTCCTTGCAGAGCCGGCAAGGCGTGGAAAGAGGAGCACGGGAACTATGCGGGCCTGCGTCGGTTTGCTGAAGCGGTGCCCTCGATCGGCGGCGACCGCCACCACCGTTCCCTCGACCGAGAGATCTTGCGCCAGCACCAGGCGGCGCGGGCGAGCGAGCGCCTCTTCTGGCGGAGGTAGCTCGTGACTTCCGGTAGCGTCATCGCATTCAGGATCTGGTCGGCAGGGACGCCGCCCTTGCGGGCCATCTCGACGCCCCAGTGCATGTGGTCGAGTTCGGGAATCGAATGTGCGTCCGGATTGATGCTCATCATGCAGCCGAACTCGAGCGCTGCCTGGTGCCAACGCCAATCAAGGTCGAGCCGCCACGGGTGGGCGTTGATCTCCACGACAACGTCATGCTTGGCGCATGCCCGCAACACCTTCTCGATATCGATTTCGTAGCCTGGCCGCCGCTGGAGCTGGCGCCCGGTCATGTGGCCGATGATGGTGGTGCGAGGATCAGAAATGGCCCGAAGCAGGCGCTGCGTCTGCGCCCTCCGATCCAGTTTGAAGCGGCCATGGATGCTGGCGACCACGAAATCGAACCGCGCGAGCACGTCATCCGGATAGTCGAGCGAGCCGTCGGCTAGAACATCGGACTCGATGCCTTTGAGGATCCTGAAATCCTTGCCGAAGCGCTTGTTCAGTCGATCCACTTCCCGGTGCTGCTCGGCAATCTGCTCGACCGATAAGCCGCCGGCGTAGTGGGCCGACTTGGAATGATCGGCGACGCCGAAATATTCGAAGCCGCACTGGCGCGTGGCCTTGGCCATGGTCTCCAAGGTCTCGGTGCCGTCCGAGGCGTCGGTGTGGCAATGAAGGATTCCGCGAAGGTCCTGATCGGTGACCAGCTTCGGCAATTTGCCCTTCAGAGCGAGTTCGATCTCACCTCGCCCTTCCCGGAGTTCGGGATCGATGAAGGGCAGGCCGAGAGCGCTATAGATGTCGGCCTCGTCTGCAGCGACGAGAGTGCGGCCATTGTGCAAGCCGTCGGTTTCCAACCGCATCCCCTTCTCCGCGGCCAAAGCCTGAAGCATCTCGATATGAGCGGCTGAGCCGGTGGCGAAGAGAAGGACGGCGCCAAAGTGCTTGCGATCGGACAGGCGGATCTGCAGTCCGTCCGCCGGCGACGACTTCGATGTCTTGCCAGCCTTTGGGGCTTCCGCAACGATCGTGAGATCGCCGACGAGTTCGCAGCCTCGACGGAAGTCGCCAGCGATCGTGACGCGCTTGAGATCGGGCCGGGTCTTACGAAGCGAATCCTTGGCGTGCGCGAGAAGAGCGGCGGCACGATGCAGGTGGAGGCCCCCTTCGCCGCTTTTCGCAATGGCGAGGTTCTGCAGTATCTTGGTCTGCAGCGACGCGCCGAGCCCTTTGGCCTTCTTGATGCGGTCGTCCTTGGCGGCGGCCTCCAAGTCCGCGAGCGAGGCGATGCCGAGGTCCTTGTAGAGACGCAGCACTTTGTCCGGCCGGAGGCCGGGCACTGCAAGCATTTCGAGCACACCCTCAGGAACCTCCTTCCGCAGCTTTTCGAGGCTCGGATGAGTGCCGGTCTTGTGGAGCTTGGCGATGATGTCGGCGATCGCCTCGCCGACGCCGGGGATCTCCGTGAGCCGGTCCTCGGCGGCAAGCACATCGAGAGGGACCGCAAGGGCCGCCAGGCTGTCGGCGGCCCGAGAATAGGCTTTTGCCCGGTAGGGGTTGCCGCCACGCAACGCTGTCCGCTGCGCGTATTCTCGCAGAAGACCTGCTACGGTGCGAACGTCGACAGAGGCCACTCAACGAGCCTCCTGTCCCGCGCTATGCGGCCTCGGCGCAGCAAAGCGATTTTGAGCCGGCGGGTCGTCATCGGGCCGACTATCCAGAGATCTCTCGAGCTTTTGCGCTGCCCGGAAGTCCTCTAGGTGCTGCGTGTTCGGACCATAGGCCGCCTCTTTTTTGAGGAGGTTATAAATTCGACCGACCACCAGCTGCAGATGCTTCATACTGCCCTGCGGCATCGATCTGGCCTTGCAAAGAGCTCGGACAGCGTACGCCCGGAAGTAGTCGAAAGCGTCTGACATGATGTCGATAACGCCCACTTTCGCCTATAGTTCGGTTGCCGATGTCTGCCGAGCGGGCAAATGTCGACTCGCCTGTCAAAGGTCCTCGCGCAGGCCCTTGAAGAACGGGTGCCGCACCTTCCCCTCGGCGGACCTGGCCCGATACTCGATCTCGGCGAGTAGCTTCGGCTCGACCCAGATGCCCTTGTGAGCGATCCGCTTCGAGTAGGGCTGCGTTTTCCGGATCAGCGGCTTCAGCCGCTTCTGCAGGTCGGCGGCGGAGGCCTTGTCGAAGCCATGGTCGACCTTGCCTGCGTAGACGAGGTCCTCGCCCTTTCGCCGGCCGAGGTAGATCCCGTCCCATTTGCCTTCATCCAGCGCGAAGCACGCAATGGTCAAGGTCTCGCGCTGCGCGCAAGTCTTCTTGACCCAGTTGTTGCCCCGACCGCTGGCGTATAGGCTGTCGCGGACCTTGGAGACCACGCCCTCCAGGCCGATCTTGCAGGCGTGCGCGAACATCTCGCGACCTTCGATCTCGAAGCTTTCGCTGAACAAGATCTCGGTGCCTGCGATGATCTTCTTGAGCTCGGTCTTGCGCTGGAAGAGCGGCAGCTTCAGGAGGTCGCGGCCGTTGGACTTGCCTTTCAACTCGTTCTGCAGGACGGAGAAGTCCGTCGTTCCGTCCGCGGCCGGCACCACGACTTCTCCGTCGACGATCGCTGATCCTGCCTTGATGTGCCAAGCGTCGTCGGCGACCTTCTTGAAACGATATGTCCAGTCGTGACCGCGGCGGGTGAAGACTTTGACGGCCTCGTTCGCCAGATGGACCTGAACGCGGTAGCCGTCGAATTTGATTTCGTGAGTCCATCGCGCTCCGGATGGCACCTTTTCGATCGAGGATGCCAGGACCGGTTCTACGAAATCCGGGAACGGCGCCTTGACTCCGATCGCCGCCGGTTTACGCCGCTGAAACGCCACACAATGAACTCCAACGCAACGACTGGCGACTCAAGCCGGAACGGCAGGATTCGTTTCCGGAACCCGCGAATCCTTACCGCGTTGCACTGCCATCATTCGCAAGAGGAGGAACCGATGGCTGCAGCGAAAAACAAGACCGCTCGTGGACGCAAACAGGACCGGGCGCGCGTGGCCGGCGGACAGAAGTACGAAGTGGCATATGAAGCCAAGAATAGCGGCCGCTCGGCATCGGCCGTGAAGAAGGCCGTCAAGAAGGTCGGAAACACCCGTAAGAGCGTCGAGAAGCGGCTCGGCCGGTAGGCCGACGCCCGATCCGTGCGGCGGCGTCTTCAGGCCCTGCAGGAAAAGCGACTGAAGTCAGCCGCTGCACGCCGGGATCCGACGTCTGTGAGACCGCCGTCGACGACGAGATCGCGTTTTTGCGAACCGAGATCTACATGCGTGACGTCCCCAGCGGCGTCGATGCCCCGGCAGAGAAGCAGTGATCGACGTCGTTCGCCGACTGATTCTTCCCACAACGCGAACCACTGATGCGCGGCATTCCATTCGATTGTGCAGTGGAGCTTTGGCAGGGGGATCGGAAGATCGAAATATCAGCGCACCACTGAGGCGCTCGATCATCAGAAGCTCCTAGCTGCGGAGAAAGGCCCCATTCAAGGCCCGGCGTTGCGTACCCTCGGCGAGTCCGCTTGCTGATCGGCCTCACTCCACCTCTGCTCCCGACAGCTGCCGCCTCTTCATGACCACACCGCTGGCACCGGAAATCAATTTGTGCGGCTGGCGTGTTCCCCTCGACGCCATGAAGTTCGCCGCCATCCGCCAAGCGTGATAGTTTGGGCAAAAGACGAGGACACAAACAGGATCAAGTACCGGCCATCCCTTCCGATGCCAAGCCGTCTTCCAACACTGCGATGGCCTTACTTTGGGGGCTGTGAGCTTGCGGCACGCAACCATCCACTGACGTGCGCAGCGTTGTCGGCTTGGCGCGCCTTTCGCAGAAGCTCCTCCCGACGAACGCAAGCAGGCATGCCCTCAGCTTGCCTGCGCAAGTTAGCGGCCACTTCCTCTAGTCGGTCTTCAAGTGCGGATGATTGCTCGAAAGATCGCCGGTGCAACATGGCGCTGCTCCCTGTTTGGATTGGGCGGGAGCGCAACCGTCTCTCAGCCACCGACGCCTAGGGGCATAGCCTTTGCCGGTGATACAGGTAAACTGCTACACGTCGCATTGGTTCAAAGGCCGCCCGTGTTGCGGCCTCCGGGCCATACCTCGGGACTTCAGTGAACTTTGTTCGGCGCTTCGCGGAAATTACCGAGTAGCTGAACGATAATCGGCCGCCTTCGGTGGGCTCACCTTCAGGGCTTTCCTATGCAGGTGAGCCCGTAGGTTTTGCCTTTGCCATTGTCAGCATCTGTCATGAAGCCAAGCGTGATCTCACACACCCGCTTTT
>JAEWFG010000159.1 GCA_023388935.1 Pseudomonadota bacterium
AGAGCCGGGGCCCATGCAGCAGGTGTTGCCGTGGCCTTCTGGGTCCCGGCTCTGCGCAGCAACGCGAAGAGCGTTGCTGCGCGTCCGGGACACGAGAGTGACACGCAATGACGAATCCGTGGACGCCTGGCCACCTCTCCGTCACTTTTGCACGCACGTTCGGGCTTGTAACAAAACTGTCATATAGCAAAACTAAACGATACCGGGGGCCGCGGTCGCGGCCGTGCCGCCTCACCGCAGGGAGAGATTTGATGCGCCGTTTACTGGTGTTGTTGTCCGCCGGACTGACCGTGCTGTCTACCGGACTTGCCTCCGCGCAGAACAATACGCCCCATAACCTGATCCTGTTCATTCCGGACGGGCTGCGCGCGCTGAAGGTCGCGCCCGAGACGGCACCCGCAATGGCCGAGGTTCGCGACAAGGGCGTCAATTTCAAGAACCCGCATTCGCTCTTCCCGACCTTCACCATGGCCAACGGCTCGGCGATGTCGACCGGCCATTATCTCGGCGATACCGGCGTGTTCTCGAACACGATCTGGACGAACTACACCTCCGTCCCCGCCGGCGACACCGTGATCCCCTTCATCGAGAACGACGCGGTGCTCGGCGACATCGACGAGCATTTCAAGGGCGACTATCTCAACGAAGAGACCATCTTGAAGATGGCCCGCAACAAAGGGCTGAGCACGGCGGCGATCGGCAAGGTCGGCCCGACCTACCAGTTCGACCACACTGACAAACCCGAGAAGCCGGGCAAGCATTCGATCGTTGTCGACGATTCCACCGGCGGCAAGAACGGCGTGGCGCTGTCGGACGAGATGAAGGAAGCCCTGACCAAGGCGGGTCTCGCCCTCGCCGCCCCCGGCCGCGGCGACAACGGCAAGGCGGGCGATGCCAAGACGCCGGGCACCACGGTCGCCAACGTAGCCCAGCAGGCCTATTTCGCCGACGTCGCCACCAAGGTCGTGCTGCCGATGTTCAAGGCGCGCAACAAGCCGTTCGTGCTGGTGTTCTGGTCCCGCGATCCCGATGGCACCCAGCATAACCAGGGCGACAGCCTCAACCAGATCATGCCGGGCATCAACGGCCCGAGCACGATGGCGAGCATCAAGAACGCCGACAACAACCTCGCCCAGATCCGCAAGGCGCTGGACGAGCTCGGGCTCGCCGCCAACACCAACATCATGATCCAGGCCGACCACGGCTTCTCGACCATCTCCAAGGAGAGCAAGACCAGCCCCTCGGCCAAGGTCGGCTATGACGACACGCCCAAGGACTTTTTGCCGATGGGCTTCCTCGCGCTCGACCTTGCCAAGGTGCTCGACCTGCCGCTGTTCGATCCCAACGACAAGAACGCCGCCATCACAGGCAACGCCCATCCGAAAGCCGGCAATGGCCTGCTCGGCAAGGATCCGACCAAGCCCGATCTCGTCATCGCCACCAATGGCGGCTCGGACCTGATCTACCTCCCGAACAGGGACAGAAAGCTGGCCGCCAAGACCATCAAGGCGCTGCTCGAGCAGGACTACGTCTCCGGCCTGTTCGTTGACGACTCCCTCGGCCGCTTCCCCGGCGCGCTTCCGCTGTCGAGCATCAACCTGCGGGGCAAGGCGGCGACGCCGACGCCGGCGATCGTCGTCAACTTCCGCTCCTATGCCAGCGATTGCGGCGAGGCTCCGACCAACTGCTCGGTGCAGGTCGCCGACACCGTGCTGCGCCAGGGCCAGGGCATGCATGGCAGCTTCAGCCGCGGCGACACCATGAACTTCATGGCCGCGATCGGACCGGACTTCAAAGCCGGCTTCGTCAACGAGCTGCCAGTCAGCAACGCTGACGTCGGCATGACCGCCGCCCAGCTCCTCGGCCTGCGCGGCTCACAGAATGGCGGCCTCGTCGGGCGCGTGATGTCGGAGGCCCTGCTCAACGGCATCGCTCCGAAGGCGTTCAAGGCGGTTGAGAAGTCGAAGATGTCCGAGAACGGCCTCCAGACCGTGCTCAACGTCCAGCGCGTCGGCAGCCAGCGCTATTTCGACGCCGCAGGCTTCCCGGGCCGCACGCTTGGCCTCGAGCCGGACGCCGGCAAACAAAAAACGGCGGGGAAATAACCCCGCCGCTTTCTCTCGTGCCTCGCAAGGCGCGCGAAAATTTCAAGAACCCAGATCTTACATGCCGATGTCGAACACGTTCGGCAGTTGGCCCGCCAGAGGCAGCGCGGTGGCGCCCAGGAAGGTCGCCACCATCGCCATCAGACGACCGTTGTTCTGGCGCTTGCCGCGCATCTGGCCGGCGATCCACTCCAGCATCTCGCTGTTGACCCTGGAGGCGTAGGACGGCGCCCAGCTCTCGATGTCGGCCTCGGCCGACAGTGCGACGCTGCGCAGCGGCACCTTCAGGCCAGAGGCGCTCGCGGCGTAATGAGCCACGGCCTTGGCAAGCAGGTCGTCGAATCGGCCGCCGTCTGTACGCTCGGTCGCAGCCTCGTTGATCTCGAACAGCACCTCGGCTTCGGCGCGGCTGACCGGCTGGTCGTTGACGGCTGTGGCCGTCAGGATGCGCGCGCACCAGGCGGCGTCATCAGCATCGAGCGAGCGGGAGAAATGCACCCGGCCCTTGGTGGTTGGGCCTTCGCCTGTGATCACGCCATCGCGCACGATGGTCAATGCATGGGCGGCGGTATCGCGGCAGGATGGTTCGAGGGACGGCGTCTCAACAGACTTAGGCGCAGCGGCAGACATAGTTCACTTCCAGATTTCTTCTGACTGACCAGCACTTTCATGCAGGCGTAAAGGGACGGTTAATGATTCGATATGGGGATCGCAACTTTTCGAGATGGTTGCCAGTTGGTCGCTGTCAGGACCATTTTGGTTCTAAGAAGCACAGTGTGGGCGTGATGGAAGTCATAAGAGGCTTTATCGGGGCAATCGGACCCGTGGCTCCGCAGGAGTGTTTCGCCGCAGGCGCGGCTGTAGCAGAAAGGTGCTAGGAAATCGGCCCTTCAGAGAAGGAATTCACATTTTACTAGAACCGGTTCACTTGGGGTTCCTGAAAGCCTATAGTAGCACCGACGACCAGGATGAATTCTCAAGTACATTCAATTAGATGAGGTAGAACCATGACACTTCCGATCGGCGCCACCGCCCCCGACTTCGAAGCCGAGACCACCGAAGGGAAGATCAAGTTCCACGACTGGATCGGCAATAGCTGGGCGCTGCTGTTCTCGCACCCGAAGGACTTCACGCCGGTTTGTACGACCGAGCTCGGCGCGCTTGCCAAGCTGAAGCCGGAATTCGACAAGCGCGGCGTCAAGCTGATGGGCCTCTCGGTCGACCCGGTCGACCGCCATGCCAAATGGTCGGAGGATATCAAGGAGACGCAAGGTGCAGCCCCGAACTATCCCATGATCGGCGACACCGATTTCAACGTCTCGAAGCTCTACGAGATGCTGCCGGCCTCGACCTCAGGCGATCCCCTCACCCGCACGCCGGCCGACAACCAGACCGTCCGCAACGTCTTCATCATCGGACCGGACAAGAAGATCAAGCTTGTGCTGGTCTACCCGATGACTACGGGCCGGAACTTCCAGGAGATCCTGCGCGTCATCGACTCGCTCCAGCTCACCGCCAAGCATCGCGTCGCGACGCCTTCCGACTGGAAGCAGGGCGAGGACGTCATCATCGCCGGCTCGGTCTCCAACGACGAGGCCAAGACGATCTACCCGCAGGGCTGGAAGGAGCCGAAGCCCTACATCCGCATCGTGCCCCAACCGAAGTAACGGGCTGCGGTTGCGCCAAGCAACCGGTGACCGCCATCCCGGGGCGAGCGAAGCGCGAACCTCAGGTGCACAATTGCGCACCTGAGGATCTCGAAATTCCCCAATGCGCGGTTGCGCATTGGGGATCGGTCCATCCGCGATCGCGGCGGATGAAATTCTGCCTGTGTGTCCCGTATATTGAGAGCCTGCTCAAGGAGACACACCTCCGATCATGCCAAGCCCACAGCCGATCATCGTCTGGTTCCGCGATGATCTCCGCCTGTCCGACCATCCGGCTCTCCACGCTGCGGCGAAAACTGGCGCACCGGTGATATGCCTCTACGTCCTGGATGAAGCGGCCGGGCGCGCGCCGGGCGGCGCAGCGCGCTGGTGGCTGGCGCAGTCGTTGCGGGCGCTCGGCGCGGAGATCGCAACGCGCGACGGATCGCTGACGCTGCGCAAGGGGCCGGCAGCCAGGGTGATCCCCGACGTGGCGCGCGAGAGCAACGCCAGTGCCGTCTACTGGAATGGGGTCGCGCAGGCACCGCATCAGGCGGTTGAACGACAACTCGAAGCAGCGCTGGCAAAGCTCGGTGTGGACTCGCAAAGCTTCACCGGCGACCTCCTGGTCCCGCCCTCGGCGATCCGCAACAAGGAAGGCCGGGGCTTGCGCGTGTTCACGCCATTCTGGCGGCGGGTGCTATCGCTCGGCGACCCGCCCAAGCCTCTGCCCGCACCGAAGGAGCTGCACCCAGCGCCCAAGATCGCTAGCGACACGCTGGAGAGCTGGAAGCTCGAGCCGACCAAGCCCGATTGGGCGGGCGGCCTGCGCGAGAGCTGGACGCCGGGCGAGACCTCCGCCCGCGCACGCCTGCGCGACTTCCTCAAGCACACCGCGCGCTTCTATGTCGGCGATCGTGATCGCCCGGATCGCGAAGGCACCTCAAGCCTGTCGCCGCATCTGCGGTTCGGCGAGCTCAGCCCGCGCCAGGTCTGGCACGCCGCGCGGTTCGCCGCGGCCGAGGATCCGGCGCTAGGGCCCGGCGTCGAAAAGTTCCTGAGCGAGCTCGGCTGGCGCGAGTTCTGCCGCCATCTCCTCCACGACCGTCCCGGCCTCGCTACCGAAAATCTTCAAGCGAACTTCGATGACTTCCCATGGAAGCGCGACAAGAAGGCGCTCACCGCCTGGCAGCGCGGCCGCACCGGCTACCCCATCGTCGACGCCGGCCTGCGCGAGCTCTGGCACACCGGCGTGATGCACAACCGGGTGCGGATGGTGGCCGCCTCCTTCCTGGTCAAGCACCTCCTGATCGACTGGCGCGACGGCGAAAGCTGGTTCTGGGATACGCTGGTCGATGCGGATGCCGGCAGCAATCCCGCCAACTGGCAGTGGGTCGCCGGCTGCGGCGCCGACGCTGCGCCCTATTTCCGCGTGTTCAATCCGGTGCTCCAGGGCGAGACGTTCGATCCCGACGGGACCTACGTCCGGCGCTGGGTGCCGGAGCTGCAAGACTTGCCGGCCAAGCTGATCCACCAGCCGTGGCAGGCGACGCCCATTGAGCTGGTGAGCGCGGGCGTTACGCTCGGCAAGACCTATCCGCAGCCGATCGTCGATCACGCCAAGGGGCGCGAGCGCGCGTTGGCCGCCTACGCAACGATCCGCAAAGGTTGAGCGTTGCTTTGACACGTTTTTGAAACCCGCTATCGTCGTCGCTCCATACAAACCGTGGGGGACGATATGGACGACGATAAGCTGATCACCGAGCAGGCGATGGAGACAATCACCACTGCCGCGGAAGCGACCAAGGAAGCCGCAGTCACCGCCGTCAAGAAAGTCAGGAAAGCCGCCAAGAAGGTTGCCAAGAAAGTAGCGCCGAAGAAGGCTTCCAAGAAGAAGGCCAAGAAGACTTCGAAGAAGGCTGCAAAGAAGAAGGCTGCAAAGAAGTCGTCGAAGAAGGCGGCCAAGAAGGCCGGGAAGAAGGCAACCAAGAAATCCGCGAAGAAGGCCGCCAAGACAAAAAAGAAGGCCAAGAAGGCCAAGCGCTGATCGCAACGCTAAAGGGAGCCTCCGGGGGGCGGGCTCGCCCGGAGGCTTCTCCCGCAGTCCCCTACCCTCGCCTTTTGGCTGCACGCCGGCCCGGATGATGCTGGCCTTGCGGATCGCGGAATTCGCTGCGATGGCCGCGCCGGTCCTCCTTCGCGAAGCGCCGCCGCTTTTCGGCTGAGCCGAACGCCTTGATCACCTTCCTGCCGTTGACTTTTTTGATGACGTAGCCGCCCTCGGTCATGGAGAACGGCTCCTTCAGCGTTCCCTTGTGGTCGAACTTGGTGCCACGGGGATGCTTGAACGGCTCGAACCAGGACGGATAGACGAAATTCGACATCGGAAAGCCGCTGACGACGAAGAAATCCTCCTCCACGGCGTCGCAGACCTCGTAGGCATATTGGGTGTTCGGATTCTTGTCCGCCCAGAGATTGGCCATGGGGTCGAGCACCATCTCGAACAGCTCGTGCGAGGCCGCCACGCTGACCGGCTCGTCGCCCAGCGCCTTGACGAAGATCTTCGAGATCGGCTGGCGGCGATGTGTCAGTTCGTGGCGCCCGAGCATGTTCTTGTGCGAGGCATCGTCGAAATAGACCAGCTGCCAGTCGGTCCGCTTCGGCTTGTCCGTGACATAGAGGTCGACCGGATAACCCCACACCGGCAGGAAATGCCGGTCGTAGCATTTCTGCAGCGCCGCAGTGAGCTTGCTCATGGTTCGGTCGCTGATCGTTTCCTCCGCGTAGTTGATGCAGGCAATCCGGACCGGGTTCATGGACCTGCCGAGCAGCGCACGTCTCGCCTTCTTCATGGAAATCACCGTGTGAATGAGACACTGAAATGCGGCCAGCCTAACACGAACCTGCCCGGCACGTCAGGGATGTATTGCAGAGATCCAGCCCGTCAGCCTAGAAGCGCCGGTTGACCACGAACACCGCGGCCGCGCACATCGCCATCCCGGCAATCGCCAGCGCATCGAGCTTCTCTCCGAACAACAGATAGGCCATCAGCGCCGTGACGGCGGGCACCAGGTAGAACAGGCTCGCGACCGACGTCGCCGCGGCGTGGCGGATCAGCCAGTACAACAGCCCGATCGACCCGATCGAGAGCGCCACGGCAAGCCAGCCGAGCGCGAGCACGAACTCCAGCGTCCAGTGCACCACGCGGTCTTCGAACAGGAAGGCGCCGACCGTGAAGAAGATCGTGACCGACACGTATTGCACGAGATTGCCGGCGCGCCAGTCGATGTGGTTGCAGTAGCGGCGCTGATAGAGCGTGCCGAGCGTGATGCTGATCAGCGAGACCACCGAGGCAAGCCAGCCGAGCCCGGCTTCGCCGGTCATGGGGCGGTTGTGCAGGATCATCACCACACCGCCGAGACCAAGTGCGAGCCCCGCCCATTGCACCGGCGTGACGCGCTCGCCGAGCCAGCGGTTGGCGATGGTCGAGGTCAGGATCGGCTGCAGGCCAGGAATGAGTGCGGAGAGACCGGCCGGAATCGAATGCGCGATCGCGATTGCGGTGCCGCCGAGATAAAAGCCATGGACGAGGATGCCGGCGGCCGCGCTATGCGCGATGCCGATACGGTCCGGCCATTTCGGCCGCGCAATCGCCGCGATGATTGCCATGAGGCAGACCACCACCGCCATGCGAATGGCGAGATAGGTCAAGGGATCGGCGTTGTTGATGACGTATTTGGTGCCGATGAATCCGGTGCTCCAGAGCACGACGAACAGGACCGGCGCCGCGCGAGCGGTCAGGGCTTCTTGATTATGATTCATTGCCGCCCTCCTTGCCCCACCGGGGGCCAGGCGGCAATGCGAATCTCCACCCGAGCAATGTTGCGCCGCGGCAGATAGCGGAAGCGGCGTCTCAGCTCAGACCCTCACCATTCTTCCGGACAGGGGTCGATGATCTTCCAGAGCTCAACACCGTTCTTGATCTTCTTCATGTCGGTAGTGAGCCCGCCATTGCGGCGGATCCAGTCCTTCACCGTGTCGGGGTAGTAGGACATCAAGTCGGACGTCCCCTCCGCGCTGGTGACCTTGATGCCGAAGGTGAAGGCCTTGTCGTAATAGGCCTGGTGGAAACCGAGGCTGGCGCGCGGCGTCACGCAGATCTTGTTCATCGGCACGATGCCGAGCACGAGCGTGCACGCCGAATTACAGATGCCGTCAATAACCACACGTTCGCCCTTGTCGCGGACGTGCTTGTACTTGGCCTTGTACTCATCGACGTAGCCGCCGTGGTCGCGGGTGATGTGCAGCACGGCCCACGCAGGCGTGGCGGCCGCGACGGAGAGCAACAGCAGGCTCAGGAGCGTGATGCGCATGGCAAAGTGACGGCGAAAGCCTTCAGGATGGCCGGCCTCGAAGGACCCCCAAGGGCCGACGACAGATTCTTAACCGAACTCTCTTTGGACCTACTTATCTGGGGAATTCGTTAAGCATCCCCAAAAGGCCAAAAATGGGCAGGCCACCGGCGGCACTTCCGGCAATTCTGTCACACCCGCCCGGGAATCTGCGTGACCAGCCTCGATTTCCGGGCGCCGGACCGGTGCCCCGGCCGCCCGAAATGGCTATAAATGGCTATTCGCGCGCGTTCCGGAGAATCGAGATGAGCAAGTTGAAGCTTGTAGCCGCGATTGCTGCCCTGTCGGCGGCAGTCCTAGCCCCCGGCCTTGCAGAGGCGCGGGGACATCACCACCGCTACTACGCCAACTCGCTGCCCTACCCGATCAGCTATCTGCACAACTATGGCCCGGGCATCACCCCCAATACCTTCGCCTATTACGACGGCCCGTCGACCAACCACTGCTTCCAGGGTTCTGCCACCTATATCGGCCAGGACGGCCGCCGGCATCCCTGCTTTTGAGGGACGCCGGCGCGCTGCGAGCGTCACTATTTGACGGCGCCCGACAGCAGCAATTGCTTCTCGATCTCGTAGACCGGCAGCTTGACGAGGTCCTTTCCGACCTCGCCCTGAAGCGCCTTGCGCACGACGTCCGAATAATCAGCGCGGATCATGCCGAGCGCGCGTGGTGAGGCCACCATGGTCAGGGCCGAGGTCTCGCCCGAGCTGACGGCGGCATCGAGCCGGCCAGCCAGCCTGCGCAGGAAGGCGCGCTCGGCCTCGTCATGCCAATCGGTCTGCTCGACCGAACTGCGAGCGCCGCCGACCGCGGCATTCAGCCGGCCCGGCGCATCGGTCCCTTGCGCGCTGGTCGAGGGATTGGGTTGCTCGTGCACCTCCCTGGTGTGCAGGTTCGGAAACATTTCGTCGCCGAGGTTCTCAAGAATGAGCGCCTTGCGCCCGTCACACACGACCAGCCAGTCACCCCTGTCAATTCTCATCTTGTCCATTGCACGGTCTCCAAACAACCAGTGAGCCTGCTCTTCGAATTCCTCGGAAGTGTGCCCACAGCAGCAAGACTATGGACGATGCCGCGTTGGCGAATTGCGCAGGATCAAGGATGGCGGCGATGGAGCGGTTTCCAAAAACTGATCTAGATCAAGGATGAAATTCGCCGTGCCGTCATTCTACGTCGATGGCGGATTTGATCGTTTTCCGATGCCCCCGAACGGGCATGAATGTGCAGACGCACCTTGAGAAGCGGGAAGGACAGGAGGGACGGAACTTCGAGTCCTTCGCCTGCCCCGCCTGCACGGGTCTCCATTTCATTGATCTCGCCTCCGGCCAGCCGATGAGCCGAGACCGTTGACAGTGACATTGATCTGCCGGACTCATGGGATGGCATGACGCCCTCAATACTACAGCCCAAAATCCTCCTTGCTGACCAGATTCCGGTTTACTGAATCGTCGCGTTTCGTCATTGATGGCGATGTTCTGACATTCATTTAATAATTTTCGCATTTCAGCAGCCGGCCAGACGCATGTTCTTCGACGCGCTCGCCCCCTCATCCGCCCTCCAGTTGATCCGATTTGCCGACATCGACGCGTTTCGGCCGGCCGAGTCGATGGAAGATGCCCGGAGCATTCCGCTCGACGTCGCCAATTTCGCTGCGGCGCGCGCCGTCGTGAACCTGCCGGCGTGCCGGATCATCGTCGCGAGGTCGTTTGCGCGCGTCCTGGATACCACCTATCGCATGCCGGGCGGCATGGTGATCCTGCCGATGACCGACGATCTGCGGGCCACGGGATGGATCTCGACTCGCGCTTTTTCATAGCCTTGCGCGGCAATCATCATTGCCATTTCGTCGAGCCCCAAACCAATCATCATGCGCTGATCATCTTCTCACCCGCGCTCAGGGATCGCGGCTGGTTCGATCGCGCCGACGCATTATCAGTTCGCATGGCGGACCCCGCCGCGCATCTCTACGCGCGACGGCTTGTGCTCGACATCCTGCGCACCGCGTCGGTCGAGCCGCATATGTTCCAAACCACGGAGGTCGCCGCCCATCTCCAGGAGGGCCTGCTGCTCGCCTTCGATGACCTGTTTCGTACCGACCCGCTGTCGGATCACAGCGCCCGGACAGCGGGCGCGCGATCCGTCAGGCTCGTGCAGCAGATCGACGACTATCTCGCGGCCTATCCAACCGCCCCGATCTATACGGCCGATCTCGCCGATGAATTCGACGTCTCGATCCGGACACTCGGCGGTGCGGTGGCCAAGGTGCGCGGTATGAGCCTGCATCAATACATCCGCCTGAAGCGGCTATGGGCCACGCGCGCGCGGCTCCTCAAGGGCGGTGGCGCGACGGTCGCCACGTGCGCACGCGCCCAAGGCTTTCATCACCTGGGCGAGTTTGCCGCCGCTTACCGCGCGACCTTCCACGAATCCCCCTCCGACACGCGGGCGCGGGGCCGGCAAACCGGTCTTCCGGCGAGCTGACATCACGGCCGCGGCGGGCTGGGGGCGTCGGCCGCAATGGAACCTGCGCATTCGAGGGCAATAGACGGAGCCCGCGGGGTGCGCGGCCAAGTCCCAAAGCTATGGCCCGATAAATGGCGCGCTCGGAGAGATTCGAACTCCCGGCCCTCGGAATCGAAATCCGATGCTCTATCCAGCTGAGCTACGAGCGCCCTGGCCCGAGTGGCGGGCCATCACCGAACGCGACCTAGCGGTACTGGACAAGCCACCACCCGGCACGTCGTTCGGATCAGTTCGAATTAGCAGAGAGGCTGGCCAATAAAAAGCCCTCCGCGCCACGTTTCGAGGCGGGTCAAAGGGCGCTCTTACCAAGTGGTGTTGAAGAAGCCGAAATGGCGCTGCTGTGCCACCATCATCGGCCGGCCGAACTGCAGCCCGAACGGCAGTCCGAACTGCGGCGCTGGATACGCCCTGGCGACCCTGCGCTTGGTCGGGGTCTTCTTCGCCGCCGCGTCGGACTTCGGCGACGCCGGGGTGAGTTGGGCGAACGTCTCGCGCACCCGCGCCTTGGCCGACATCTCGGCCGACGACATGCTCTCGTGCACCGGCGGCTGCGGCGCAACGACTGCGGCGGTCACCACCGGCGCGGCAATCGTCGGCTGGCTGGTGTCGAGCACGACACGATCAGGCAAGTGACGATCAGAGTGGATCCGGATCAAGGGTTGATCGCTGCTGGCGGTCGCGATGGCCTCCTCGCCCGGCTGCGATGGCAGAACGTAACCTACCGCCAACAACAGCGCGAGCAAGGCTCCACCGACGAATACAAAATACCGAAAGATGGGCATTGGCCGCACTCCGCCCCCCGCTTGCCGCGTGGGCCCTTCGCCTCAACCGGCGACACTTCAATTGGTTCCTGGCCCAGCCCTATGGTTCAAATGGCGACGCCAAGTTTTTTGACCAAGCGCCAGGGAGAGTAACTTTTCCGCTACCAGAAAGTGGGTGCTCTCTACGCACGCCGTGCCGAGACCAGCGAACACTTCGCCTGATCGGCATTCACGTTGACGAAGCCGATGGGGATACGCGCAAAGGTCTTGCGGCTCTTCATGCTGACCGGGTCGGGCAGCACGCGGCTGCGGTCAGTGAGATGACTGCCGTCGCGCCGCGCAAACGCGCAAACGATCTCGACATCCTTCACGGCATAGTCATTGTCATTTCGCAGCGTGAACGTCACCAGAGCCTTCGAGCCAAGGCCGCCGCGCCGCCACGTCTGCGAGGAAATTCTGAGACGATCGAGTTCCACCGGAGCCGGAGAGACCACGGCTGCCCCACCTTCCAAAGGAGCCGCCTCGGCGGATGCCAGCTCCGACTTAACTGGTTGAGCACTGTTGCCTTTGGAGAGGGGCAGCAGCATCCAGACGCCGCAGCCGACGATGATTGCCGCCAGCAGCCACAGCAGGCTGCGGCCGAATGAGACGCTCGCAACCGTCACGGCCCGCGCCAGTCTTTCGCCGATCCCGGCGAAGCGTCCGCATCCGATCCGGTCAAGCCTTGCGTTCATGGTCGCAACACCGATACCGGCCGAGGCACGTCGACGGCGGTCTCGGCCACTGCTTACCTTAATCGGGGAGACGAACTAAGGTTCCCGCGCGCAAGCGAATCGGCAAGGACGGTGGCGATCGCCGGCCGGGGTCGCTAACATGCGCTGCAACATCGAAAGCCCCATCGGGAGGAAATGAAATGCCAGTCGTCACTTGGGATCACGTCCATCTGCGCAGCCCCGACCCGGAGGCCACGGCGGCCTGGCTGCGGGACATCCTCGGTGGCGAGATCGTGCGCGCACCGGGACGGATCGACGTGAATCTCGGCGGCGCCAGGATCTTCATCGCCCCGCTTGAGGGCGACAACGCGGTCAACCCGCCGCCGCCACACCCCCATCAGGGCCTCGACCATTTCGGTCTCGCGGTTAAGGACATCGACGCCGTCGCGGCCGAGATCAAGGCCAAGGGCGTCACGTTCACGCGTGAGCCGACGACGATCCGTCCCGGCGTCCGCATCTGCTTCATCCGGGGTCCCGAAGGCATCTCCATCGAGCTGCTCGAGCGCGACAAGAAATATACCTGACGCGGCGCAGGCCACATCAGGCATCACCGGACCGGGCAAACGATCGCCCGGTCAGGTCATGCTACCGGGCATAAAGCATCGGATGGTCACGCCCATGTAACCGTAGACCGGCCACACCATGGTGCGTCCGCCCCGGTTTGGCTCCGAAATCACGGCTTCCTCTGGCACGTCGACCCAGACGAGCTCCTGCTGCTGGCCATCGAGCACGTAGCCAAGCCGCGGGACGCGGACGCGACAGTGGCCGTCCCTGCTCTCCCAATCGGCGTCCGAGAGCGCCGAACCGTCGGCATCGGAGCAGCATGGCCCCTTGCCGCTGCGTAATCCGTCGAACCACGCCTTCAATTCGACATTGGTGCTGACGAACTGGCCACGGTCGCGCGCCTGCCCGGAGGGGGCTGCGAGCGCGATCATCGCTAACGTGCAGCCAAGCCTCGCCACGCTTCGCCGGCGTGTCGCGCTGCCCGTCCGCCATTGTTCGCTTTTGCAATTCGTGGGACGCGCACTGTACAGACGCGGCTCATGGCCGCCGGAATCGATCCTGTTGGTCACGTTGGTCTTGCTCCCACACCCCGCGGCCGGTGCAGCAATGGTTATGCATCTCGTGGGCCAACTTTGATTCGTACCGACTGGCCTCGCCCCACGATCGAACTGTCATGACGTTGTCACACGTAAGCCAGGACAACTGCGGCTGGCGGCGGGCGGCTCTCGCGGCCGGCGTTGCGCGAGGGGATACGCTTTGGCATAAAAGCCTTACTGGCTACGCCATTAGGCGCTGGCGGCCGGCCTGCGGGACGTTATGAAGAACGGCCTTTATTCGATCCATGTGACCCTGCTCGATGGTCGAGCCGGCAAGGGCAGCGGCGTGATTCTTTTCCGCGACGGCAAGATTCTCGGCGGCGATGCCTATCTCTATTACACCGGCAGCTACACGGTGAGGGACAACAACACCTTCAAGGGCGAGGTGCTGGTGCAACGGCACACTTCCCCGCGCAACGACGACAACCCGCTGTTCGGCGGTCCTGCGCCGGTCGGCATCGGCGTCAGCGGTACCTTCACGGACACCCACGCGGAGATGACGGGAACTGCGCTCGTCGGCAAGGCCAGCCTGATTTTCGGCGCTACTCTGCAGAAGCTCGCCGAGGCTGATTAGCAGCTCACTCCGCCGCCAGTTCGAGCGGCGCCACGCGCGGCAGGATCATCTGGATGCGCGTGCCGATTCCCGGCTCGGAATCGAGATCGAGCCGCCCCCCGAGCCGGTTGGTGACGATGCTGTAGACGATGTGCAGGCCGAGACCGGTGCCGCCCTGATCGCGCCGCGTCGTGAAGAACGGATCGAAGGCGCGGCGGCGGACATCAAGGCTCATGCCGCAGCCGTTGTCGGAGACGATGATCTCGACATTGTCATTGCCGAACTCGCGCACCTGGATGTCGATGATCCCCGGTCGGCCGTCCGGGAAGGCATGTGCAACGGCATTGAGGAACAGATTGGTCAGCACCTGGCCGTAGGGGCCGGGATAACTGTTCATGGTGAGGTTGGGCTGACACTCGACGTTGAGCGTCAGGTTCTGCTTGCGCAGGCCCGGCCGCAGGCTCATGACCACTTGCTCGGTAAGGTCGGCGAGATCGAAGGTGCGCTGGTCCGAATAGTTGCGGTCGGCCGCGACCTGCTTGAACGACTGGATGAGTTCGGCGGCGCGGTTGAGATTGGAGACGAGCTGCGAGGATGCGTCGCGGCTGGTGTTGAGGAAGTCGTTGAGCGTGGAGCGGCGGAGTTCGCCACGCTCGACGGCAGCGGTGAACATCGCAGTCTTCCGCTCCAGCGCGGAGGCGACTGTGAGGCTGATGCCGACGGGATTGTTGACTTCGTGCGCGACGCCGGCGACCAGGCGTCCGAGCGCGGCGAGCTTCTCCGCCTCGATCAGCGAGGCCTGCGTCTCGCGCAGATTGCGTAGCGCGGTCTCGGCGGATTCCTTGGCCTTCCGCATCTCCAGCTCGCCGCGCTTGCGCTCGCCGATGTCGAGCGCCACGGTGACGATCCGCTCGATCTCGCCCTCGGCATCGAGCAGCGGCAGCTTGTTGACCAGCCATTGCCGCATGTTGCCGGAGGAGTCCTCGTACTCCTCCTCGTAGAAGCCCAACCCCTTGCGCAGCGCCACCACGCGCTTGTCGTTCTCGTCGGTCTTGGCGGCGCCGTAGCGCGACATCAGGTCGGCGGTGGTGCGGCCGAGCGCATCAGCGGGCTCAATGCCGAAGATGCCGGCCATGTAGCGGTTCATCAGCACGTAGCGCAGGTCGCGGTCCTTGACGTTGATGACGGCGGGCACGGTGTCGATGACCTGCTGGAGCAGGCGCCGGCCTTCGGCGATGGCGTCTTCCGCCCGCTTCTGGTCGGTGATGTCGCGCAGCGTTCCCTCGTAGCGGACGATGTTGCCCACGTCGTCCCGCACGCCGGTAGCGCTGTCGGAGAGCCACAGGATGTTACCGCCGCGCTGGCGCACCTGGTACTCGAACTCGCGCACGATGCCGTCGCGCGCCATCAGGCGCTGATATTCGTCGCGCGCCTCTGGATGGACGTAGACCGTGTGGGCGATGTCGTTGACACTGTCGATCAGGTGCTGCGGGCTGTCATAGCCCATCATCCGCGCGAGCGCCGGATTGGCATTGAGGAGGTCGCCGGCCGGCGTCGTCACGTAGATACCGTCGACCGAGCCCTCGAACAGCTTGCGATAGCTCTCTTCGGCGAGACGCTGCTCAGTCAGCGCGCGCACCGCCGCCTCACGCGCCGTGTCGGCCTCCTCGAGCGCACGGCGGAACACTTCGGCCGCCCGCGCGATGTCGCCGATCTCGTTGTCGAGATCAGCGGACGGGATCGAGGTCTTCTTCTCGCCGGCAGCAAGCGCTCGGATCGACCTTGCGATCTGGGCGAGCGGACGGACGGTTCGACGCACCACGAAGCCGGCCGCGACGATGCCGATCAGCACGCCGATGGTGCCGAGTACGATACTCTGCCACCGCGCCTCCGTCAGAGTGCGGGCAAAATCGCGCGACAGCACGTGGCCGCGCCGTGCGCTGACCTCGCGCAGCAATTCGGTGACGCGCCCGATCAGCCGGCCCTCTGTTCCCAGCACCTCGCGGTCGATATCGGCGATCTGCCGTTCCCGGACGGCTACGGCGATGATCGCTTCGGCGTAGTTGTTCACGGCCGACTTCAGCGTGGCATCCGAAGTCTCCATCGTCCGCATGCTCTGCGCGGCCTGCTCGGCCGCAGACGGATTGTGCGCCAGCAGCCCGAGCGCGATCCGGCTCTGTGCCTCGGACAGGCGGGCGGCGAGTTCACGGTCCGCCGTCCCGGCAAGGGCCGCGTCGAACCTGTCGCGCAACGGCGGCAGGCCGGCGAGCAGCTGGGCACGACGGTCGATGAGGGTCGATATCCGCTCCAGCCCGCTGCGATAGGTCGCCAGCCGCTCGGTGACCCCGTCGATCATATCCTGCTGCTCGGGCGCGAGCTCGATGCGGGTCTTCTTCAGGATGTCGCTGAGCGTCGAGGCCGCTTCGCCGACCTGCTTGAACTGGGTCCCGGTGCCGGGATCGGTAACGAAGTCGCGCGCCGCAAGGCGTAGCTCGTTCATGCGGCGGTCGATGTCTTCGGCGAGGTCGCCGACGCTCTGGAGCCGCTGCAGCTCGGCGAAGGTCGTGTCGATGTGCCGAATCGCAATCACGCTTGCGGTCGAGGTGATGATGATCACCGCCAGCACCAACAGGAAGCTGCCGAACGTGAGCTGGCCGATGGAGAGCGAGAATGTTCGCTTTTTCTCAGGGGTCGGCGTCAATTCGGCGGACATCTTTAAGGACCAAACTACTGGATGCCCAATATACGACGTATTGCAGCCCCGGGGGAACATGCCTTGGGCCGGCCAAAATCCTTAAAGTTGCGGTCCGCCGCCCGCCTCCCTGTCTGATTATGACTTCTGCGTCCCGTCCATTCGCGATGGACGGAACCTAGCGCATCCACGGTCGCCGATACTTCGCTTGGTGTCGAAGTGTCCTAGCCGACAGCCCCAACCTCGAACACCTCGCCGTCATAGCCGGCCTCGCGGGGAATGCGGAGCTGGCGGCCGGTTTCGGTCTTGGTCATGACAGGCATCACCGTGACGATGGACATGCTGCGGGCGTGCCCCAGCGCGGCACTCACGCTGCCCTGCTTGGCGAGCCGGATCAAATTGCGCGTAGTCGGGAACGGCAGCTTGAAGCGGCCGCTCTCGCCGCCCTGCACTGCCTCGTGCGGCGACACCCAGATCGAATCCGTGGACTCCCGTCCGTCATGGGCGCCGAGCTGATCAGGCGGTGCGGCGGCGAGAAAGAACCAGGTGTCGAAGCGCTTTGGCAGACCTTCAGGCGTGATCCAGTGCGCATAAGGCACAAGCGTGTCGAGTGCGAGCTGGAGGCCGTTGTCGGCGAGGATATCGAGGAAGCTGATCTTGTGCTCGTTGAGCGCGACGCGATGCTTGTCCGCGATCTCACCGGCGCGTTTGGCATCGATCGGCGTACTCGCGTCCTTCGACCGCGCCAGCAGGATGCCGCTTTCCTCGAACGTTTCGCGGATCGCTGCGATACGAAAACCGCGATCCGCTTCGCTGAGGCCCTCGCCACCCGAATACAGGTCGGACCGAGCGACGATCTCCTTGTCACCGGCATCGACGCTGCCGCCGGGAAACACCAGCGCGCCCGAATTGAACTCGATCTGATGGTGGCGGACCATCATGAACACTTCAATTGCCTTGGCGCCGTCGCGGAGCAGGAGGATCGTCGAGGCGGGACGCGATGCTGATGTCTCGGGCATGCAACTAACCTGCGGCGCTGGATTGCAGGCCAAGATTGGCGCGCTTGTCGACGCGGGCGACGCGCGACAGGAGATAGTCGACCTCGGCCTTCGCCGCCGGCGTGATGGTCGCGCCGGGCTTACGCTGGACGCTGGAGGCAATGATGCCGCGCTTCTGCAGCACATGCTTGCGCACGGCAAGGCCGGCGCCAGGCTGCTGCTCGTAGCGGATCAGCGGCAGATGGGCATCGAACAGGTCATGCGCGGCATCGCGCTTGCCCTCCTTCGACAGCCGTACGACATCGATCAGAAGCTCGGGGAAGGCGTAGCCGGTCATGGCGCCGTCAGCGCCACGCTCCATCTCGAAGTCGAGGAACATTCCGCCATTGCCGCAGAGGATCGAGAGCGGGCGGAGCGAGCCGTCTTTCTGGAAGTTGCGCAAGGTCGAGATCTTCTCCAGCCCCGGCCAGTCCTCATGCTTGAGCATCACGCAATTCGGATTGTCCATCACGATCTTGCGGATCACGGCGGGCGTGAACACCACCGATAAGGTCAACGGATAGTCCTGGAGCACCCAGGGCACGTCGGGGCCGATCGCCTCCGCCGCCTGCTTGAAATAACCAATGATCTGGTCGTCGGTGCGCAAGGACGGTGGCGGCGCGATCATCACGCCGGCCGCGCCGGCGTCCATCGAGGCCTTCGCCAACGAGCGCATGGTGGCAAACCCGGGCGCGGAGACGCCGACGATCACCTGCATCTTCCTGGCGCGCTTGACGAAGCGCACCGCCACCTGCTCGGCCTCGGCCGCGTCGAGCTTCGGCGCTTCACCGAGAATGCCCAGCACCGTGACGCCGTCGCAGCCGACCTCCTCGTAGAAGTCGGTCAAGCGGTCGATCGAGCGCTCGTCGATCCGGCCGTCATCGTGGAACGGCGTCGGCGCGATTGCGAAAGTGCCCTTGGCGTCGGCGGTGAGTTTCATCGTCTTTCCTGTCTCTCTTTCTTTCTGTCGTCATTCCGGGATGGCCCGAAGGGACAGGCCCGGAATCCATAACCCCGGCTGGTGGTTATGGATTCCGGACTCGCGACTTCGTCGCGCCCCGGAATGACAGTGTGGCTAAAACCGCCGCGCGCCCATCTTGATCTGCTCCTCGGAGAAGAAGATCTCCTTGGCATGATCGGCGATGTCCTGGGCCTTCCAGCCCGTGTGCGGCGGTTTCCAGCCTTCCATTTCCATCATCCGCATTTCGCGCACGCCGCGGGGCCCGGACACGCCCAGCACCTTGCCGGTCTGGTCGCCCGACAAATCGCTGACCATGTATAGCACGGCCGGCGCGATGCCGTCCGGCCCCAGTGCCGCACCGGGATTCTCCTTGTAGCGGGGCAGGTCTGCGGTCATGCGGGTCAGGGCACCCGGCGCCAGGGTCCAGATCCGGATGTTGTATTTGCGGCCCTCGATCGCCAGCACGTTGGACAGACCCCAGATGCCGCCCTTGGCCGCGCCGTAATTGGTCTGGCCGAAATTGCCGATCAGGCCGGAGGTCGAGGAGGTG
>JAEWFG010000241.1 GCA_023388935.1 Pseudomonadota bacterium
ATGTTCGCCCCTCGACGGTGTGTGCTCCTGGTTGAGCATCTCGCCCTTCCAGCGACCGTCCTCCGACGAGTAGGAGCCGAGATAGTAGAAGAGCGCATCGCCGCCCAGGATGCGGCCGTCCATCAGCAGCATCACGCCGGAGAGCCCGGCATCGACGCCATCGAGCGCGCGCATGTGGATGGAGTACAGCCCGTTCACGATACCATCGGGACCGACCGTGCCACGCGGTGGTAGCGCCTCATCGTCGAGCGGCGCAAGGTTTGCCCAGAAGACGCCATCGGGCATCGCATCCGCCTCGCCCTCGAGCAGGATCGTCGATCCCTCCGTCCTGCCGCGCACCTTGATCGCAGTGACGTCGGCGCCCATCAGCGGCCTGTACTCGGGATCGTCATTGTGGCGCTCGGTGATGACATCGCCTTCGATCACGCCGTCCCTGACGTCGTAGGTCCCGAGATGCGCGAAGGCGGAATTGCCGCCCAGCATCTTGCCATCGTGCAAGCACATGATGCTGCGGCCGAAGGCGCCGTTGATGCCGTATTCAACCTTGTAGAGTCCGTCCAGCAACGTCATAAACCCGCAAAATCAAAAAGAATCGCGGGCTACCTAGCACTGTCGCCACACGGAGGCCATCCGGCTTTTCCGCGCAGGGGCCGCTCGCGGAGCCTTCCGTGCCATGATGCCATCATGCCCCTGTTTTGCCCGACGGGTCAAACGAATTTCGTTAAATCCGCAGACCGCAATTCCGGTTCCGGCCTACTTTGCATGGGGTTGTTTTCAAGTTTTTGATTTTCCCGGTACCGGAAAGGCTTCATCACGCGTCAGTGGCGCTTGAAATACTGCACCTCGCGCTCGTGCTTTTCGGCCGCGGCACGGCTCCTGAAAGTGCCGAGATTGCGGCGCTTGCCGGTCTTGGGATTCACCTTGCGTGAATAGAGGCGATATTCGCCGGACGCCAGTTTGCGGATCATGATCGCACCTCCCGCTTGTCATGATCTCAACGATCCGTGCCGGGGCAAGTTCCTCCCCGTTGAAGGGCTGCGTCGTGCGTGCGGCCGCGCAATATCCGGACTTTCTCAGCACGACCTGTCGCAAGTGAACTGAGGGGGCGCTTCATCAGATCGCTGCCAACCGAGCGCTCGACTTGCCTGTCCCCGCCGGGGAAAGGTGGAAGCACAGCATCGGGCCGAGTTGGTACTGCGCTTAAGCCTTGCCGAGCAGAGCGCGCGCCTGCGCTGGATCGGGGGGCGATCCCGCCCCGGCAAATTCAAGGCGCGAGTCCCGATTGCCGCAGCACGGGTACGACCTCGGGCGAAGCCAGATAGCGCAACAGCCGGTCGGCTGCTTCGGCATGTTTCGCGTTCGCCATGCGGCCGGCGGAGAACACGGCCGGTGTCTGCAGATCGTGCGGGATCGGTCCGACCACTTCGATGCCCGCGACCTGCTTCAGTTCGCTGATCTGCTGCACGGCGAGATCGGCCTCGCCGTTCACCAGCCGCTCTGCTGTAAAGCCCTGCTCGATGATGGTCGCTTTGGCGTTGAGCTCGTCCGCGATGCCCATTCGCACGATCAGCTGGGCGAAATAGATTCCGCTTGCGCCGAGCCGCGAATAGGCGACGGACCGCGCCGCGAGCAGCGTCCTGCGCAGCGCGCTCTCGCTTGCGATGTCGGGATGCGCGTGCCCTGCCTGCACGGCAATGCCGACGAGGGAGCGCGCCAGATCGGCCGCACTGTCGGCAACCACGCGGCCCTCACCGATCATCTCGTCGAGCCCCTCGCGCGTGAGGATCACGAGATCGGTGGCCTCGCCGTCCCGCAGCCGCTTGAGCAATGCCAGGGTTGGCGCGAAGTCGGCATCGATGCGGACACCTGTCGCGGTCTCGTACGCGGAGGACAGGCTGCGCATCGCGCCCATCAGGCCGAGCGTCGAGAGCATGCGAATTTTTTCCATGTGCAATCCTGGGGTCGAGATCAGGCGCGGTGCATCAGCTTGAGCGCCGCAGTCAGGCGCAGGCTGCGCTTGCCGACGAGCGCGGTCGCCTCCAGCACCGCATGGTCCGCATCATAGCTGCCGGAGAAGCCGATGCCGACCTCGTGGCCGCCGAAGATCGGATCGTCCTTAGCCGGCGTGTGCTCCTGATTGAGGATCTGGCCCTTCCAGCGCCCGTTCGCGGCGGTGTAGCTGCCGAGATAGTAGAACGAGGCGTCCCCGCCGAGGATGCGGCCCTGGTTGAGCAGCATCACGCCGGTGAGCCCACCCTCGACACCGTCGAGCATGCGCAGATGCACCGAATAGAGCCCGTCGACGATCCCGGCCTCGCCGATGCCGCCGGCGATCGGCACCTCGTCTTCCGTGATCGGCGTCATCACCGACTGGAAGGGCACGCCGGGCAGCTCCTTGAGCTCGCCCTTGAAGCGGTAGAGATCGCCATCCGCCCAACCCTTTGCGATCAGCGTCGCATCATCGGTTCCGGCCATGGCACGATAGTTTGGATCGGGGTTGTGGCGAACGGTCTTGATCACGACGTCGATGCCACCTTCGGTCTTCTCGTAGCGGCCGATATGGGCAAAGGCCGAATTGCCGCCGAGCATCTTGCCGTTGCCGGCATGCATCACGCTCCGGCCGACCGCGTCGCCGAGCTGAAACCGCACCTTGTAGAAGCCCTCAAACACCAGCCGTGTCCCCGGCCCCGCGCGCATCAGAGCGACACTCTATCCCGCTTTCGGCGCCGGTGGACGGATTTCAAGGCGGCACGGCCAGCAGACCACAATGATGGTTATCATCAGAATGCAAAAAAACGCCGGAGCCTTTCAGCTCCGGCGGATTGAGCGCCAACCCGGGCCTGCTCCAGCCGGGGCCGGTCGGGAGAATCTCAGGCCGCAGCCTTCTTGTCGACCGGCACGGACGCGATCGTCTTCAGGATCTGCGAAGCGATCTGGTATGGGTCGCCCTGCGAGTTCGGACGGCGGTCTTCCAGATAGCCCTTGTAGCCGTTGTTGACGAAGGAGTGCGGAACGCGGATCGAAGCGCCGCGATCGGCAACGCCGTAGCTGAACTTGTTCCACGGCGCGGTCTCGTGCTTGCCGGTCAGACGCTTGTCGTTGTCCGGGCCGTAGACGGCGATGTGGTCCATCAGGTTCTTGTCGAAGGCAGCCATCAGCGCCTCGAAATATTCTTTGCCGCCGACCGTACGCATGTACTCGGTCGAGAAGTTGGCGTGCATGCCGGAGCCGTTCCAGTCGGTGTCGCCGAGCGGCTTGCAGTGGAACTCGATGTCGATGCCGTACTTCTCGGTCAGGCGCAGCATCAGGTAGCGGGCCATCCACATCTGGTCGGCAGCGGTCTTGGAGCCCTTGCCGAAGATCTGGAACTCCCACTGCCCCTTCGCTACTTCCGCGTTGATGCCTTCATGGTTGATGCCGGCCGCGAGGCAGAGGTCGAGATGCTCTTCGACGAGCTTGCGGGCGACGTCGCCGACGTTCGAGTAGCCGACGCCGGTGTAGTACAGGCCCTGCGGAGCCGGATAGCCCGATGACGGGAAGCCGAGCGGACGACCGTCCTTGTAGAAGAAGTATTCCTGCTCGAAACCGAACCAGGCGCCGGCGTCATCGAGGAGGGTGGCGCGCTTGTTGGAGGGGTGCGGGGTCTTGCCATCGGGCATCATGACTTCGCACATCACGAGCACGCCGTTGGTGCGGGCGGCATCCGGGAACACCGCGACCGGCTTCAGCACGCAATCGGAGCTCCGGCCTTCGGCCTGCTGGGTGGAGGAGCCATCGAAGCCCCAAAGTGGAAGCTGCTCGAGCGTCGGGAACGACGCGAATTCCTTGATCTGGGTTTTGCCGCGCAAGTTCGGAGTCGGCGTATATCCGTCGAGCCAGATGTACTCGAGCTTGTACTTGGTCATTGAGCCTCTCTGTAGATGATGCGAAAGGTGGGAACCGGGAGTTCCCGCATTTTTTTGTACCCGGCCACCATCGGCCGACCCTCTACAAGCATTTTGCGTGCCAAAGGGCTGAAGTGCTGACCTTTATCCACCGGCGCCGGTCCGGCTGACGGCTCGGCCCGTGGCCCACAAAACGGTGCGTCATGGCGGCGCACCTTTCCGTGAAGCTGCACCGCAAAAATCTCGCAGAAAACGCACGGTTCTGGTGCAACTCCCCGCTGCGGCGCCGCAATCGATGAAAAGCGCAGCACTGCCTCGCAATTTTCGCAAAGCCGCCGGCCTGCCGCTCGCAACCTTTGCAGCGACCTAGGCGCGGGTCGTCCCTACGATGCCTTGGGGGAAGCAAAACACCGTCCGCACAAGAAATAGGCAGGGAGTGATCTCCTTTTGAGCACTTTGCATTTCCGAACGCGCGGCCAATATGGGGATTCCAGTAATCACAATTGAACGAGTCGGGCGCACCATGGAGCCCAAGGCGCTTCGACTTGGGAGCAATCGCAATGATGAACAATGGTCTGAGTCACGGCTCTGCAAAGATCTACCAATTCCCCGCCGGGGGCCGCGCAGCTCTCGGGGGACGCCGCTACGGCGAAACCCGCCTTCCCACCGATCACGTTTCGCTTCCCCAAAACGTCTCGATTTGCAGCGACAGCTGGTATCACCAGGAGGCGATCGACGAAGCCAAGCCGAAATGGGACCGCTGATGCCTGTGGTTGGTTCGATACCGCCGCGCTCTCGCAGGCGCCCGGCGGCAGTTTGAAAAGGGGTCGAAACAACGAGGTTTCGGCCCTTTTTGATTCTTGCAGGAAAGACGCCTTCAGATCACCGTGCAGGCCGTCACCGGCCGCTTCAGATGTCTGACCGTGGTGGTCCCGGTCTTGCCGATGGTCAACGTGATCCCCGCCCCTGAGTAGCGCGTACCCGAGACCGTCAACCGCTTGGCGAGCGTGACGGGCTCGCCGTCGATCTGGAGGAAGGCGCGCTTGTCGTCGTCATAAAATCCCACGATGAACTGCGTACCATCGGCACAGCGATAGGTCCGGAACGTCTGCGCATCGGCCTGTCGCGCATCGAAAATTCCGCCCGCCAGCATTCCGCTCGCCAGCATGGTGATAGCCACAAGAATGGCCTTGTGCCTGATCATGATCGCCCCCTGTAATAGCCTTCAAGGACGCCCTCAGCGCGTCCAGTGGAAACATAACCCAAGCTGATCAGATGCCAGACTCCCCTGCCCGTCACCTCTCCCTCCAAGGCGCCAGCAATTTTCGTGATCTCGGCGGTTATCCGACCGCCGATGGCCGCACCACGCGCTGGCGGCACATTTTCCGCTCCAACCATCTCGGCCAGCTCACGGCCGCGGACATCGAGATCGTCCGCGCGCTGGGCGTACGGAGCGCCTTCGATTTTCGCGGCGTCGAGGAGCGCGCGGCCGGCGTCTGTGTCGTCAACGAGATCACCGTGCATTCGCTGCCAATCGAACCGACGGTTGTGGCCGCGCTGCGCGCCGAGCTCGTCGCGGGCAAGCTGACCGCGCCGGTCGCGCTCGAGATCATGCGCGAGTCCTATCGCAACTATGTCCGCCACAACACGCATAGTTTTCGCATGCTCTTCGGCCATCTCCTGGAAGACCGGGCACCGCTCGTGATCCATTGCACCGCCGGCAAGGACCGCACCGGCTTTGCCAGCGCGCTGATCCTGCATGCGCTTGGCGTGGTCGACGAGGTCATCGCCGAGGATTATCTCCTCACCAACCAGTACTACCGGCGCGATGCGACGGCTGCCTTCGACTTGCCCGAGGACGTGCGTAGTGCCATTGGCAGCGTCGAGGCCTCCTACCTCGCGGCCGCCTTCGAAGCCGTCGGCATCGAATATGGTGATCTCGAAACCTATTTGCGCGATGGACTCAAGCTCGGAGCGGCCGAGCGCACCGCGCTGAAGGAGCTCTATCTGCAAGCGTGAGCCGCCGCAGCCGTTTTAAGCGGCGAGCCCTGTGGCCTTGATGATGGCACTCTTGAGGGCCAGAGATATCTGCTGGGTGCTCCAGTCGCTCTGGTGCAGCTTGTCGGGATCGCTGATGTCGATCAATTGCTCGAACTGCACGTTGTCCTCCACGTGCCAATGCCGCATCAGCGCCCAGCGCTGAAACAAATTGACCTCGACCTCATTGGCGGCATCGCGGATCAGCCGGACCATCTTGTCCGAGAGCTCGGCGCGATCATCCCAGAGCATCTTGGTCACATACTGCGGATCAATCACCAGAACTTCGAAGCCGCGAGCGCGCAATTGCGCCAGGCCCTTCCTGATATTCCCGGCAACGACGTCGACGTCGTAGATGTCATTATGAAAGACCGCGTTCGTCCCAACCTGCCAGATGACAAGCGCCGGATCATCGCGGAAGATGTCCGCTTCAAAGCGGCCGAGCTCTTCGTTTGCCTCATCCCCGCCTTTGCCCCGGTTGAGCACGTCAATCCGGATGTCCGGCCGATGGACAACGTCCTTGAAGTATTGTCGCAGATACATCTCGAGCCGATAGGGATACGGAACAACATCGCCTCGTCCGGCCGTCGAGGACGACCCCATCGCTACGATGCGCACCGGCCCTTTTCCGTCCAAGGCCTGCCGGAGCCGCATCAGCGGGTATTTCAAATCAACGATCGCAGCGGGAAACTCGAGGGTCGGCCAATTTTCAACCATGAACAACCTCCTCCACGCTCTAAAGTTGTATCTATAGCCCAGTCTGGAAGCTACCGCCATTGCAAGTCCAATTCGACCAGAGCAATAGTCCGTGCGAGTGAACGACGGAGAGTATCGTGCAGGGAAAAGTCATTGTCGTGACCGGCGCGCTCGGCGCGCTTGGAAAGGTGGTCGCGGAAATCGCGCAATCACGCGGGGCGCTCGTTGCCGGCATCGATCATACGCCCTCGCAGGCATCGGCGACGCCCGAACGCATCGAGATCGGCAGCGTCGATCTCTCGGACCCGGCGCAGGCGAAGACCGCGATCGAGGCGGCAGCGAAACATTTCGGCCGGCTCGACGCGCTGATCAACATCGCCGGCGGCTTTGCCTTCGAGACGGTGGGTGACGGCGACGTCAAGACGTGGCAGCGCATGCATGCGCTCAACGTGCTGACTGCGCTCAACACCTCGCGCGCGGCGCTGCCGCATCTCACTGCGTCCAAAGCCGGCCGCATCGTCAATATCGGTGCCATGGGCGCGCTTCAGGCAGGCTCCGGGATGGGGCCGTATGCTGCGTCGAAAGCGGCCGTACATCGCCTCACCGAGGCGCTGGCCAGCGAGTGGAAAGGCAAGGTCACGGTCAACGCGGTGCTGCCGTCGATCATCGACACCAAGGCCAACCGCGCGGACATGCCGAAAGCGGACTTCTCCAAATGGGTCACGCCGCAGGAACTCGGCGAGGTGATTCTGTTCCTCGCCAGTGACGCGGCGAGCGGCATTACCGGCGCGCTGATCCCGGTGGGCGGGCGGGTGTAAGCGAATTCGGGTCGGATCGTCCGGGCACCAGCTCTGATACAATCGGGGCCGAGAAGGCTCTAGACTGCTCGCGACTGATTCTCCGATCGGATATCCCGTGGAAACCGAGCTTTACCTGCCCGTCAAACGCTTCCTCGAAGAGCTCGGCTTCACGGTCAAGGGCGAGATCGGCGGCTGCGACCTCGTGGGCCTCAGCGCCGGTGATCCGCCGGTGGTGGTGATCGGCGAACTCAAGCTTGCCTTCAATCTCGAGCTGATCCTCCAGGCGGTCGATCGCGCGCCGGCAGGCGACGAAGTCTGGATCGCTGCAAAGATGTCGTCCCGCGGCAAGGGGCGCGAGAGCGATGCGCGCTATCGCAATCTCTGTCGCCGGCTCGGCTTCGGTATGCTCGGGGTCACCGACCGCGGCCAGGTCGAGGTGCTGGTGAAGCCGCCGACGGCCGCACCGCGCCGCGAGCCGAAGGTACGCTCGCGCCTCGTCGCCGAGCATCAGCGCCGCCAGGGCGATCCCGTGCTCGGCGGCAGCACGCGCGCACCGATCATGACGGCCTACCGACAGCAGGCGCTGGCCTGCGCCTCGGAGCTCGCGGACGGGCCGAGGCGCGTGCGCGAACTGCGGGAACGCTGCCCCGATGCCGGTAAGATACTTCTGCACAATGTCTATGGCTGGTTCGAACGTGCCGAACGGGGAATCTACGGGTTGACGGCGGCCGGGCATGCAGCGTTGAAACGCTGGCCGCAGCCGCGGGTTGAAGTCGATGCCAGTGTCGCGTCACCGCCCTGACACCAAACCGGCGCATAGCTGAAATGTCGCGCTGATTGCATATTGCAATGCAACATCCCCGGCACTAGGTATCTCGGCATCAAAATGAGGCCGTTATGAGCGCAGACTGGAATACCAAATACGGCACGCGGCGCGTGCGCCACGATCCGCCTACCCTTGACGAGGCGATCTTCGCCGCCATCGGCATCACCGACGATCAAGGGCAACAGGCCGAGATCGCGGCAGCATTGATGGGTATGCCACTCGATGTCGTCCAGGCCGAGGTGAAGAAGCAGGCCCGCACCAACAACCGCATCACCGCCACCCGCGTGATCGCCGGCGAACAGGGTGCGCAGCGTTCCGTCGTGGTCGAACGTCGCGTCGTGCGTCGCTTCGGCAACGACAAGCGCACCGGCACCTGAGCGCTTATTTCACGATCCAGAATACGAAAGCGGACCAGCCTTGCCGGTCCGCTTTTTTGATTCCGGTCCGCTATTTGAGGGGTAGGTATCCCCCGGCAAAGCCGGGGGCTTTAGGTATTGGGCCGCTCAAAGCGGCCCTTGGGCTCGCTAACGCGACCCCGGTGGCTTGGGCCACCTAAAGGTGGCGTCAACGCCACATGTTGAGTTGATCGAGGCGAGCATCTTCGGCCTCCTGCTTGCTGATGTATTCCCTTATCACCGCTTCGTCTCAACCTACGGTCGAGACGAAGTATCCTCTGGCCCAGAAGTGCTGTCCTACGAAATTACGCTTCCTCTCGCCGTAGACACGAGCCAGATGGCTGGCGCTCTTGCCCTTGATGTACCCGATCACCTGCGAAACCGCGTATTGCGGCGGGATCGAAATCATCATGTGAACATGATCGGGCATCAGATGCCCTCTTCGACCTTGCACTCCTTCTGCATTGCCAATCTGCGGAACACCTCCCCAAGATGCTACCTCAGTTCGCCGTAGAGCGTCTTCCTGCGGCACTTGGGAATGAATACCACGTGGTATTTGCGCTCCCATTTGCTGTGGCTTAGGCTCTCGTAATCGTCCATCGCGAAACTCCCTCTCGTGTGCGTGGTGGCTCACGAGTCGAGAGTTTTGGCGATGGACGACTGCCTGAAATGTCAAACTTCTGCTGCCACCCCAGCAGAGCCGGGGGGGCCTCCCTTGGTAGGCTAGTCTTTGAGCTCGGAGGAAACGCGATGAGCAAGCTGGCCGGCGTCCGCACCTCAGCGGATTATCCTATCCCTTCGCAGATGAAAGCCTGGGTGCTTGGTGGCCCGGACGAGCTTCTCCTTCGTGACAAGCCAGTACCGATGCCGGGCCGCGCGGAGGTGCTGGTCCGCATCGACGCAGTGGCGATTTGCGCCACGGACCTCGAGATCATCCACTCCGGCCCGCCCGCCAGCATCTCGGGCGGCCTGCCCTTCAACAAGAACTTTACGCCCGGCCACGAATATATGGGCACGGTGGTCGCGCTCGGGCCAGACGTCGACGAATATGAGATCGGTGAACGCATCAGCGTGGAGATCCATGCCGGCTGCGGCCAGTGCAAGCGCTGCCGCCAGGGCATGTACACTTCATGCCTAAACTACGGCAAACCGGAGAAAGGTCACCGCGCCAACGGCTTCACCACCGACGGCGGCTTTGCCGAGTACGCCGTCAACCATATCAATACACTGGCGCATGTGCCTGATACGATGAGCGATGCCGAGGCGACGCTGGTCGTCACTGCCGGCACATCGATGTACGGCCTGACCGAACTGGGCGGGCTGGTGGCCGGCGAAAGCGTGGTCGTGATCGGCCCGGGGCCAATCGGCCTGTTGGCGGTTGCAGTCGCGAAAGCGATCGGCGCAAGCCCAGTGATCCTGACGGGCACGCGCAACAAGCGCCTTGCCATCGGCAAGGAGCTGGGCGCCGATCGTACGATCAATATCAACGATGAAGACGCCGTCGCGGTCGTCAAGGAACTTACCGGCGGAATCGGCGCGGACTACGTCGTCGAATGTGCGGGCACCGAGCCTACGATCGAGCAGGCCATCCGCATGACAAATCGCGGCGGCAAGATCTGCCTCGCCGCATTCCCGCATGAGCGCATCACGCTCGACATCGCTCAACTCGCCAGGAACAACATCTATCTTTACGGCATTCGCGGTGAAGGTCGCAGCGCGACCCACCGCGCCATGGCGCTGATGGCCGAAAGGCGATTCGATGCGACCAAGATTCATACCCACACGTTTCCGCTCGCCGACCTGCCGACCGCGCTTCGTTACGCGCGCGAACGGATCGACGACGCTATCAAGGTCGTTGTCACCAACCGGCAGCCTGCCATCGTCGCCGGCACCGCGGAATAGTGCGGCAGACGCGTCGCGCCGCACCTTCGGTGCTTCAGCGAGCAATCACGCGGCGCCGCCAAGATAGAGCCGCTTGACGATGTCGTTGCCCCTCAATTCGTCGACCGAAGCGGCCGCCACGACGATTTCACCATGGACAATGATATAGCCGCGGCTGGCGATCCGGATCGCCTGATTGAAGTTCTGCTCCGCCATCAGCACCGTCAGGCCGAGGTTTTGATTGAGCTCGCCGATCTTGGTGATAGTTTGCGAGACCAGCAGCGGCGAGAGACCCACGGAAGGTTCGTCCACCAATAGCAAGCGAGGTGACGACATCAAGGCGCGCGCAATCGCCAGCATCTGCTGTTGTCCGCCTGACATGGTGCCCGCGAGCTGCCTCTGCCGCTCCTTGAGGACGGGAAACGTTTCGAAAGCGACCGCAAGATTTCGGTCGATACTGCGCCGGGCAGCCTTGCGGAACGCGCCGAGCATCAGGTTCTCCAGCACGGTCAGCCGGGGGAACAAACGCCGCCCCTCTGGAACCATCGCTACGCCGAGCTCGACGATGTCTTCGGTCGACAGATGGGACAGATCGTGCGCCGCTCCGTCGATCGTAAGCGATATGGCACCACGTTGCGGCCGCACCAGGCCCGCGATGCACTTCATCAGCGTGCTCTTGCCGTTGCCGTTGGTGCCGAGCAAGGCAACGGTTTCGCCGGCCTCGACATGGAGCGAAACGCTACGCAACGCCTTCACTGCGCCGTAACCTGCATCAAGATCATTGATGGCAAGGCTAAGTGCCAAGGTAAGCCTCCTGCACGCGGTGGTCGGCCATGACTTCGGATGGCGTGCCGATCGCGATGATCCTGCCGGCGTCAAGACACATTACGCGTTCGGAGAAGCGCATCACGGCCTGCATGATATGCTCGATCATGATGATGGTGATGTCCCGGCTTTCGAGGCTCAACAGCAGATCAAGCACTTCATCGACTTCCGAACTGGAGAGGCCTGCCATTGCCTCGTCCGAAATCAGAAGCTTCGGGTGCGTCGCCATCGCACGCGCAAGTTCCATCTTGCGCAACTCCACCTGACTAAGCTGCGTGGCCGAGACGTTGGCCTTCGACCCAAGGCCCATTTGATTCAGGATCGACATCATGGTGTCTCGCCGCTGTGCCACCGAGACGTGCTCGTGCGCGGCAAAGTCGAGCGCGACCATGAGATTTTCGGCGACCGTCATGCTCCTGAACGGTCGCGGAATCTGGAAGCTGCGGGCAATGCCGCGGCGCGTGCGCACATGCGGCTGCAGCAGCGTAATGTCCTCACCACGAAACAGGATGGTGCCGGGTTCAGTGCGAAACGCGCCAGAAATGCAGTTGATCAGTGTGGTCTTGCCCGAGCCGTTCGGACCGATCAGGCCGAACCGCTCGCCGGGCCGAATGTCGACGCTGACATTGTGGAGCGCTGTGAACCCGCCGAAACGCTTGGTGAGCGCTGAAATCCGCAGCAGGGGCGACTGGGGGGCGGACAGCGTCATACCTCACCCTCCTTGCGCTTACCGCGCAGCTTGCGGATCAGGCCGATGACGCCCTCTGGTGCGCCCACTACAAAAAGCACCAGCATCAAACCGAGCACCAGCACATTGACTTCCGACGAGATCGTTACTGTCAGCAATTGCTGCGTCGTGCCGAGCAGGATCGCGCCGATGATCGGCCCGGACCAATGCGCGGTTCCGCCGATCAGCGACATCGCCAGTGTCGAGACGGAGTAATTGAGATTGAACGCGGACGCTGGGTCCGCATATTGCAGGTACATCGCAGCGGGGGCGCCGACGGCACACATCAGCGCCCCTGAGATCACACAGGCGAGCAGCTTCAATCGCAAGGTCGGCACGCCCGTGCATTCGGCCGCGAGTTCGTCGTCCCTGAGCGCCTGCAGGCCGCGGCCGATCCATGAGTTCTGGATGTAGCGCGAGATCGCAACCGCCACCACCACGAGGAGAGCCTGAACGAAGAACAGCATCTGCACATAGTTGTCGAACGGCGCCGTCACCGCAGGCCGTTGGATCTGGATGCCCGCCGCTCCTCCGACGTATCGCCAATTCGTTATCGTCGTCTCGATGATGATCGTCAGCGCAATCGTCGCTATCGAGAAAAAAATGCCCTGCATTCGAAGCGTCAAAAGACCGAGCGCAAACCCCATGAGCGCGCCGATCGCGGCACCGGTCAGGATCTGCAGGGGAAGCGGTGCGCCAAAGGCATTGACCAGGAATACCGAGGTATAGACGCCAACGCCGAAAAACGCGCTGGTGCCGAAATTCACATAACCCGCATAACCGCCAAGGATACTCCATGCGACGGCAAGCGCGATGAACTGCAAGATGACGTAGCCGGCAAAGAATGGATACTGGTTGCCGACGACCTGCGTCATCACAAAGACGGCTGCGAGAAAGACGGCCGCTCCGGTCCAAAAAGCAATGCTATTGCGTTTCATGATCGCCTGCCAAACAGGCCCTGCGGCCGTACGGCAAGAATGCCGAGCAACATCGCAAAGGAAATCGCCGGCGCCCAGGAGGCGCCGAACATGGTGAGTACGATCGACTCGGCGACACCGAGAATGATGGCGGCGACGAGCGTACCGCCCATGCTGCCGAGCCCCGCCATCACCACGACGCAGAATGTGCGCCCAATATAGGCACGGCCGAGCGTCGGATCGACAGGAGCGACGATAATGAGCAGGGCGCCTGCGATCCCGAGCACGGCGGTGGCGATGCCGAATGCCCACTGCTTGATCTTGATCGGGTTGGTGCCCATCAACCGTAACGCCTCCTGGTCCTGCGCGACCGCGCGGATGGCGCGTCCCATGAAGGTCTGCGACAAGTACAGCGTTAGCAGGACGGTCAGTGCGGTTGCGACACCAAAGGCAACCAGAAGCCGGTACGGAATGCGGATATCGCCGAGCCGCCACGCCTTGCCGATATACTCGGCGGTGACGGAGCGCTGATCGACGCCGAATTGCAGCATGATCAGCACTTCAATGATGAAGGCGACGCCGAAGAAGAAGGCGATCCCGCGCACGCCCGCGTCGCTGCCTCGCTTCTCGAACGTTTCGTAGTACAGGCGATAGACCGCGAGCCCAAACAGGAAGAATACCGGCGTGATCAGGAGCCCGGCGACCAGCGGATCAACGGCATAATTCTCGTTGAGGAAATACACCGCGTAGGACGCCAGCACCAGAAACGCCGGATGCGCCACATGAGGGACATCGAGCAGGCCGAACGACACAGAGAGTCCGAGGCTGACCGCGCCGTAAAAGCAGCCGAGCAGCACCCCGATCACCACCGCATCGAGCAGCAGATCCAGTGAAAACAATTGAGGTCCCCTTGACCGCCTTAAGCCCGCTTCCCCGATCAGCTCGTGCCGGGGTATCCGATCCCCTGCCCGGGACGCCATTTCCGGGGCAGCCTCGCGATATCCAGCTTATCTCCGCGCTGCCTCAAACGGAGCGACCAACTCGCCGGATTTCAGATTCTCAGGGAACAGGATCACCTGCTTGCCCGAGCTGCGGAACTGCTCCATGTTCTTGTCCACGACGCCGCGGAACTGAGCCTGCAGCACTGCGGTTTCCTTGCGCTCGCCATCAGGCGAAAACGCGATAGGACCGACGATGGTCTTGTGCGTGTTTTCGCGCAGATATTTTGCGAGTGCCTTTTGATCCAGCGAACCCACCGCCTTGATGGCCTGCTCGATGAGCTGGCCGCTGGTATAGCCGAACGGCGCCAGATAATAACCGAGCGGATCGACTTTGGCCTCCACGGCCCGTTTCGCGTACTTGTCGAAGAACTCCTTGGTTCCCTCAAAATACATGCTCTTTTCCGGGAGCCATGAGTTGTAGTTGACGACGCCATTGAGCAGCGAGCCCATATTCTCCATCACGGCGCCGAACTGCAGGCCGACCATGCCGCCGCCGAATACCTTGACGCTGTCGCCGACGCCGATCTCGTTCACGGCGCGCAGAATACCCGCCGAATCCGGCGGATAAGATGCGACATAAACGATGTCGGGCTTGGTCGCCTTGAGCGCACGGATGATGCTGGAAAACTCGACCGTGTTCGGCGGATAAGCCTGATCGAATACGATCGGCAGGTTGCGCTTCGCTGCGACTTCACGCGCGGTCTTCGCCAAATTCTGGGCGAACTCCTGGTCGGCCGCCAGCAACGCCATGGATTTGCCGCCGGCCTTCTGACCGATATCGAGGAACGAAGCCGCCCAGCTGTCAGGCGGCCCCCACGGCGCATTATTGAACCACATGTCGTGGCCGATCTTGCTGTTGACCTGGAATGAGAAGTTGCCGATCAGGAGAAGCCCACGCTGCTTGACCATCGGCATGATCGGCGCCGTCGGCACGGTCGCATACGGCGCGAACAAGAGGTCGACCTTGTCGACATCGATCAGCTTCGAATAGATGGCCGGCGTCTCCGAAGCACTCGATTTGTCGTCATAGACGACAAGTTCGACCTTGCGACCCCCGAGCAGCCCGCCCTTGGCGTTGACGTCGTCACGCCAGATCTCGATGCCGAGCAGCGAAGCCTTGCCGCCGCCCGCGAGACCGCCGGTTTGCGGCATGCTCATGC
Organism: Pseudomonadota bacterium; assembly: GCA_023388935.1. GTDB lineage: Bacteria > Pseudomonadota > Alphaproteobacteria > Rhizobiales > Xanthobacteraceae > Bradyrhizobium. The sequence goes on from JAEWFG010000241.1 coordinate 15,150, forward strand.
CGATCTTGATCGGCGCCTGCTCCGCCTGCAGCAGGTTGACGCCGAGCGGCGAGGCAGCAAGCGCAGCGCCCGCGGTCGCCAGCAGGCGACGGCGGGAAATCGATCTTGGCTTGGAGACCTTCTTCGACATTTGCAGTTCTCTCCCTTAGGTAATTGCTGTTTGGCGTAATTGTGCTTGGTTTGCCGGCCGCGTCCCTCGTCAGATTTGCCCCAAAGCCGTCAGGATAACCTGCGGTGTCAGGGGAATCTCGGTAATTATTGTCCCGAACGGTTTGAGCGCATCATTGACTGCGTTGGCCACGGCCGCCGCCGCTCCCGCGGTACCGGCCTCGCCCGCGCCCTTGGCACCGAGCTCGGACTCGCGCGTCGGCGAGACGACATGGCCGACGTCGATGTCGGGCATTTCGCCGGACATCGGCACCAGGTAATCGGCCATGTTGGCATTGGTCAGCTGTCCACGGTCGTCATAGACGCACTTTTCAAACAGCGCCGCACCAAGCCCCTGCACCACCCCACCCCTGATCTGCTCGTCGACCAGCTGCGGATTGATGATGGTGCCGCAATCCTCGACCACCCAGTGCTTGAGCAACTTGATGAAGCCAGTGTCGGTATCGACTTCGATCCAGGCGGCCTGAACGCCATTGGTAAAGGCGAAAGGATACTCACGTGGCACAAAGTGCTTTGTCGCCATCAGTTCGGGTTGGATGCCCGGCGGCAGGGTGTCGGGACGGAAATAGACGATGCGCGCAAGCTCATTCAGTTCGATGCGCGGCGCGCCGTCGCTGACATTGACCACGGCATTCTTGATGATATCGAGTTCGGCGGGGGTCGATTGCAAAATGACAGCGGCAACACTGAGGATATTCTTGCGTAAAATCTTCGTCGCCTGCAACGCCGCCTCGCCGCCAATGCCGGCGCCACGCGAAGCCCAGGTGCCGCCGCCATAGGGCGTCATGTCGGTATCACCGAGGATGACGCGAACGCGATCCATGGAAACGCCAAGGACGCTGCCCACGATCTGCGCCGTGAGCGACTCCGAGCCCTGCCCTTGCTCGGTGATGCTGGTCTGGCAAGTCACCGAGCCCTGCGCGTCCAGCCGCACCGCCACGCCATCCTGCGACGATATCTTGGCCCCGCCGACGCCGTAAAAAGCCGCGCTGGGATTGGTCACCTCGATAAAGCTTGCGATGCCGATGCCGCGAAGAATTCCCTCTTTGCGCAACTTTGCCTGCTCGACGCGCAGCGCATGATAATTCATCATCTCGACGATCTTGGCCAGCGACGCATGGTGCGACAACTGCTCGAATCGCAGCCCCGACGGCGAGGCGCAGGGATAGGCGTCGTCAGCAATCAGATTGCGGCGGCGGATTTCCACCGGATCCATACCAATCTTCATGGCGGCGAGATCGACCAGCCCCTCCGTCACCGAACAGGCGATTGGATGGCCGACTGCACGGTACTGGCACATCACGTTCTTGTTCTGAAACACCACCCGCGCTCGTGCGCGGTAGTTCTTGTTGGTGTAGGGGCCGCCGACGAGGTTGACGACCTGGTTGGCCTCGATCGCGCTAGTGCGCGGGTACATCGAATAAGGCCCGATGCCGGTAAGATCGTCGATCTCGAACGCCGTGATGGTACCGTCGCGCTTGACGCCGATCTTTCCCTTGCAGCGGTGGTCGCGGGCGTGAATGTCGGTATTGAAACTCTCGACGCGATCGGCGACAAATTTTATCGGCCGACGCAGCAGCTTTGCCAGCGCATAGGTCGCCATCTCGTCAGCGTAGATGTGCACCTTGATACCGAAGGAGCCGCCAACATCCTTGCAGACGACGCGAACCTGCGACTCCCGCAAGCCCAGATGCTGAGCCGCGATGTTCTGCACCATGTGCGGGGCCTGCGTACCCTGATAGATCGTGAGCCGCGCCTCCGCAGCATTCCAGTCGGCAACGACCGAACGCGGCTCCAGCGTCACACCGGTGTGGCGGCCGAAGATGAAATCGGCCTCGACCACCGCATCGGAACCGGCAAAGGCTTGATCCACTTCGCCTGCATCATGGATGCGTTCGAACGCCAGATTGTCGCCAAGCGAAGCATGAATAACCGGTGTCGCCGGATCGAGCGCCGTGCGCATGTCGGTGACGGCTTCGAGTTCCTGATACTCGACCGCAACATGTTCCGCGGCATCCTCAGCCGCCGCACGACTCGTCGCCACAATCGCGGCCACCGCCTCGCCCTGCCAGCAGACCCGATCGACTGCGATCGCCGATTGCGGCGCGGATTTGAGGCCCTTGAGATGCGAGAGCACGCCGACCCAGGGCGTGATGACAGCCGCAAGTTCCTTGCCCGTGATAACCGCGCTCACGCCCGGCATCTGCTTTGCAGCGGCTGCATCGATGCTCACGATCTTCGCATGCGCATGGGGCGAGCGCAGGAACACGACCTGCGCCATTCTCGGCAGCTCCAGATCGCTGACATAGCTGCCGCGGCCCTGCAGCAGCCGGTCGAGATTCGGCCGCGGCACTGTCTTGCCGATATAAGAGTTCGGCCGGTCCAGCACCGACAGCCTTTCAGGATTCATGCGGACCGAGCTCACGCTTTCAGCTCCATCCGCGCCCGCGCGGTATTCTCGACCGCGTCGATGATGGCCTGATAACCGGTGCAGCGGCAGTAATGGCCCGAGAGATGCGCGCGGATTTCCTCTCGTGCGGGCGTTCGGTTCTCACGCAACAGATCCTGCGCCGCCATCAGCATGCCCGGCGTGCAGAAGCCGCATTGCAGCGCATTGCGGTCACGAAACGCCGCCTGCAGATCGGCGATCTCGCCGGAATCGGACAAGCCCTCGATCGTCTCAACCACGGCGCCGTTCGCCTGCACCGCGAGCATCAGGCAGGAACGCACAATCTCGCCGCCGACGCGCACCGTGCAGGCTCCGCACACACCATGTTCACATCCGACATGCGTGCCCGTTAGTTTTAGCTGTTCGCGCAAAAAATCCGCGAGGTTGAGCCGCGGCAAGACATGCGCTTCGATGCGTTCACCGTTGACCGTGAGCGAGATCGCTACCGGAGTCGTCACGCACTTCCTCCGATGTGGAGATCGGGACAGTTCAGGAGCGAAGCGACGCACCGCGCCAGCAACACTCTTGCGAGGTGCCGGCGCATTGCGGGCGTCGCCTGCTGATCCTCATGCGGATCAAGCTCATGTGAAAGCGCGTCGCTGGCCTCGGCCAGCAGCGCGGGCATGATTGGAACGCCAGCCAGTTTGCCGGCAGCCTTCGCCAGAACAGGCTTGTCGCCGATCGCGAAATAGGCGAGCCGGAGGTCGGCGAACCGATCGCCCTGCAGCACCGCCTGCGCCGCAAGGCCGACGATCGCATAGTCGCCGTGCCGCCGCGCAAACTCCTGGAAGAAGTGCGCTGAGCCGTTACGAGCGACCGGCAGTTCGATGGCGACCAGTAAGTCCTGCGGTGCGAGCCGCGTCTCGTAAATCCCGGTGAAAAAATCCTCTGCAGCAATCCGCCGCTCGCCGCCGGGGCCGTGGACCACGATGGACGCACCCAGCGCCAGCATGCAGGCGGGCAGTTCAGATGCCGGATCGGCCTGCGCAAGGCTGCCGCCGATGGTACCCCGGTTGCGAATTGCGGGGTGCGCTACGTGCGCCACGGCCGCCCCGAGCAGCGGCGCGCATTTCACAATGTCGGATGATTTCAGCAGATCGGCATGCCGGGTCAGCGCGCCGATGACGAGCGTTTCGCCCTTGACCGCGATCCCGCGCAATTCGGTGAGTTCGCCGATATCGACGATCACCTCCGGCGCAACCAGCCGCAGATTCATCGCGGGGATCAGGCTTTGCCCGCCCGAAAGTACCCTCGCCTTCTCTCCATGCACGGCAAGCAGCTCCAGCGCATTGGCAACGCTGGTCGCGCGTGCGTAGGCGAAAGCCGAAGCTTTCATTCAGGCAAGCTCCTCCCCGACCCCTGATTTTCTACTTTTGAGGGGATTAGAGGGTGGGACTTTTCAAAGGTCAAGCTACTTGATTTTGCGGTCTTTTCGACTTTCGGACTTGCCTTGATCGACCTGCCGACACACGCTCCCGCCAACCAAGAATGGTTCGGGGAGGCGCAGAAACCATGAAACTCGGGTTCTTCACGATGCCGATCCATCCCCTGGAAAAGGATTGGCGGCAATCCCTGAGGGAGGATCGGGAAGCCTTCCTGCTGGCGGATGAGCTCGGCTTTTCGGAAGCCTATGTCGGCGAGCACGTCACCGACCGCGCCGAAAACATCACTTCCTGCGTCGCTTTCATCGCCTGGCTTGCCGCCGCCACCAAGCAGATCAAGCTCGGCACCGGCACGGTCAACATGCCGAACAGCCATCCGGCTGCAATTGCCGCCTCCATCGCAATGCTCGACCACATGCTCGACGGCCGGCTGATCTTCGGCATCAGCCCGGGCGGCCTGCTGTCGGACGCCGAGCTGTTTGGCAATCTCGAGGCCGATCGCAATGCGATGTTTTTGGAGGCGATCAACCAGGTGCTGGCGATCTGGGACGGCAAGCCACCCTATAATCTTGCGGGCAAATACTGGAACATCTCGATCGAAAAAACCCTGATCGAGGACATCGGCCAGGGCTTTATCGCAAAGCCGTTGCAGCGCCCGCATCCGCCGATCGTGGTCACTGCCGTCGCGCCCTTCTCCAAGGGCGTCACCGAGGCGGCCGCGCGCGGCTGGGAACCGATTTCCGCCAACTTCCTGATGCCGGCCTGGGTGAAGAGCCACTGGCCAAAATATGTCGAGGGCTGCGAGCGCGTCGGCCGTCCGGCCGATCCCGCCAACTGGCGCGTGGCCAAAAGCGTATTCGTCGCCAAGGACGTCGCTACCGCCAAGGCCTACGCCACCGATCCGAACGGACCTTATGTCTACTACTATCGCTCGCTCTTCACCAAGCTGAAGCGAAGTGGTCGCATCGAGCTGTTCAAGACCCGGCGCGACCAGCCCGACGATGAGGTGACGCTGGAAGCGATCTGCGAAAAACTCACCATCTACGGCACACCGGAGAGCGTCGCCGACCAGTTGCTCGCTTTTCAGGAAGAAGTCGGCACCTTCGGCACGCTCCTCTACGCCGGCAAGGACTGGCGCGACCGCGAGCTCGGCCGCCGCTCTATGATCCTGATGGCCGAGCAAGTCATGCCGCGCGTCAACGCCGCCTGTGCCCGAAGCCGCGACGCCGCAGGTTGAGCGCGATGGCTCTCTCCGATCGCATCCCCTATCTGGCGCAGGTCGACCGCCCGAAACTCAAGCTGCCCGCCGGCAAGCGGCTCGTCGTCTGGGTCATCCTCAACGTCGAGGAATGGCGGATCGAAAACGCCATGCCTCGTACTGTGCTGTCGCCACCAATGGGGCAGCCGCTGTTGCCCGACGTGCCGAACTGGTCGTGGCACGAATACGGCATGCGCGCGGGTTTCTGGCGCCAGTTCAAGGCACTCACCGAGCGCAACATCCCGGTAACGCTCGCGATCAACGGCAATGTCTGCAACTCCTATTCCCGCGTCGCCTCCGCCGCGCTGGAAGCCGGGTTCGAGTTCATGGGCCATGGCTTCCTGCAGGGGCCGATGCACAAGCTCGACAACCAGGCCGACGCAATCAAGCGCACGGTCGACACCATCGCCAAGTTCGCCGGCAAGCCGCCGCGCTCATGGGAGAGCCCGGGCCTCACCGAAACCGAGGCAACGCTCGACCTGCTCCGCCTCAACGGCATCGAATATGTCGCGGACTGGGTGATCGACGATCTGCCGCAGGATATCGCCACGCCCCACGGCACCATCACCACCATCCCCTATTCGGTGGAGACCAACGACATTGTCATCCATGCGCTACAGCATTTGCCGTCCGAGCAGTTTTTGAAGCGCTGCACCGACCAGTTCGACCGCCTTTATCTTGAAGGCGCCGACAATGCACGGGTGATGGCGATCTCGATCCATCCTTACATCACCGGGGTGCCGCACCGGATCAAGTATCTGGAGGCGCTGCTCGACTACGTCATCTGCCATGATGGCATCGCCCTGATGACCGCAAGCGAAGTTGGCGACTGGTACCGCGCCGAGATGGCGAGGAAATAGCGCTGATCTATTTGCCGTCGCTACGGGTATATCCTTAGGTGAAGCCCCCGAATTTCGACCGCTTGGCCGATGCTTTAGAGAGAATTAATCAGGACGCATTCGGCTCGTTGATATAGGGGCCTGCAATGAATCACTCGATTTACACAGCGGACGAGACCACGCACGTAAAAGTGGTTGTTTCTGTCTTGTTCGCAGCATCGCTATCATGGCCGGCCAACAGGCGACATTCCATGGCTTACCTCGAGTTGCGGTCAAAGGGCCAAAGCCCTTGCGCCCCAGTGTCAAAGACCTATGTGGATTGCGGTTAGTTCTCGCCCCGTTGCGACTACCAATCCAGAAACAATCACAAAAGCCAGGGAGGATCGCATGAAATTCCGTCCGCTCCACGACCGCGTCGTGGTCAAGCGTATCGAGGCCGAAGAGAAGACGACAGGCGGCATCATCATCCCCGACACGGCCAAGGAAAAGCCCTCCCAGGGCGAGGTCATCGCCGTCGGCCCCGGCGGTCGCGACGAAAGCGGCAAGCTGATCCCGATCGATGTCAAGGTCGGCGACCGCGTTCTGTTCGGCAAGTGGTCGGGCACCGAGGTCAAGATCGACGGCCAGGACCTGCTGATCATGAAGGAGAGCGACATCATGGGCGTTCTCACCGACGTTCCCGCCGCCAAGAAGAAGATTGCCTAGCGTCTTCCCCCACATAAATTTAAAGGAAGCAAAATATGTCAGCCAAAGAAGTCAAATTCGGCGTAGAAGCGCGCGATCGCATGCTGCGCGGTGTCGACACTCTCTCCAACGCGGTGAAGGTCACGCTCGGCCCGAAGGGCCGCAACGTCGTCCTCGACAAGTCGTTCGGCGCTCCCCGCATCACCAAGGACGGCGTTACCGTCGCCAAGGAAATCGAGCTCGACGACAAGTTCGAGAACATGGGCGCCCAGATGGTGCGCGAAGTCGCCTCCAAGTCCTCTGACGCGGCGGGTGACGGCACCACCACCGCCACCGTGCTCGCCCAGGCGATCGTGAAGGAAGGCGCCAAGGCGGTTGCCGCCGGCATGAACCCGATGGATCTTAAGCGCGGCATCGATATGGCGGTGGAGGCCGTCGTGGCGGACCTCGAGAAGAACTCCAAGAAGGTCACCTCGAACGACGAGATCGCCCAGGTCGGCACCATTTCGGCCAACGGCGACCAGGAGATCGGCAAGTTCCTCGCCGACGCCATGAAGAAGGTCGGCAACGAGGGTGTCATCACCGTCGAAGAGGCCAAGTCGCTCGAGACCGAGCTCGATGTCGTCGAGGGCATGCAGTTCGACCGCGGCTACATCTCGCCCTACTTCGTCACCAACGCCGACAAGATGCGCGCTGAGCTGGAAGATGCCTACATCCTCATCAACGAGAAGAAGCTCTCCTCGCTGAACGAGCTGCTGCCGCTGCTCGAGACCGTGGTGCAGAGCGGCAAGCCGCTGGTCATCGTCGCCGAGGACGTCGAGGGCGAGGCGCTGGCCACCCTCGTGGTCAACAAGCTGCGCGGCGGCCTCAAGGTCGCGGCCGTCAAGGCCCCCGGCTTCGGTGACCGCCGCAAGGCCATGCTCGAGGACATCGCCGTCC